>DAIMJJ010000176.1:0-1529 GCA_036722275.1 Rhizobium sp.
GGGGTCGGGGCAGGGCCCCGCGAGGGTCTCGGCGGAGGCCGTATCGGCACTGAGGAAGGCGTCGAAGCTGCCGGCGGCCGTGGCGGCCGTCATCGCCTGGGCGCAGTCCAGAAGGTCGAGCCGCAGCGGCTCGGTCGCGTGTTCCGCAGCCAGCCGCGCAAGCAGCGGCTCCAGCTTCAGCCGCACCGCCATGATCGCGGCATGGTCGCCCGGGTGGATCTCCGCAATCTGAAGGCCGACCCGCGGGCGCACCAGCACGAGCCCTTGCCATTCGAGCTTCTGGATCGCTTCCCGCACCGGTGTCCGCCCGAAGCCGGACACGTCAATCAGCTGCCGCTCGTTGACGAGGGCACCGGGCTTCAGCTTCAGCGTGACGATCTGCTGTTCGAGCGCCCGATAGGCGAGGTGGCTCTGCGAGCCGACTGTTCCGGTCATGCGCCCCTCCGCTGATATATCTGACCTTGCCATGTCGCATTCGGAATGACAAGGAGCCGTAATATATCAGCTTTGCCGCTGATCGACCTGTACTTTCGTCGGCCTGAGCAGCTTTTGCCACAGACCGACTGCCGGGCCGTCGCTCGCGCTCACTCGTGCCGCAGCGCGTCGATCGGATTGAGCTGGGCGGCGCGGCGGGCTGGGAAATAGCCGAACACCATGCCGATGGCAGCCGAAAACCCGAAGGCGAGGATGATCACTGACGGGCTGGTGACGAAGGGCACGCTCATATAGGAGACCGCGCTGTAGGCGAGGCCGAGGCCGAGCAGGATGCCGATCACGCCGCCAGCGAGCGAGAGCGTGACCGCCTCGACGAGAAACTGCATCAATACCTGCTGTTCGAGAGCGCCGATCGCCAGGCGGATGCCGATCTCGCGCGTACGTTCGGTGACCGAAACCAGCATGATATTCATGATGCCGATGCCGCCGACCAGGAGGCTGACGGCCGCCACCGCGCCCAGGAGGCCGGTCATCAGCGTCGTCGTGCCGGTCAGCGTCGAGGCCATCTGCGTCATGTCGTTGACCGTAAAGTCATCGTCGCGACCGGCGATGATCTTGCGACGCTCGCGCAGCAAACGCTCGACATTGGCCTGGATCTTGGAGGTCGATACCCCGTCCTCGGCCGACAGGATCATCGCCGCCACGTCGCTTGAGCCGCCGATCCGGCGCTGGAAAACCTTGAGCGGCATGACCACGATATCGTCCTGGTCGCTGCCCATGCCGCTCTGACCCTTCTTTTCGAGCGTGCCAATGACCTCGCAGGACACGCCGCCGACGCGGATCTTCTGGCTGAGCGCCGGCGTCGAGCCGAACAGCTCCTTACGCACCGTCTCGCCGATGACGCATACGGCCTGGCCACCGCGCTCTTCAGAGGTGAGGAAGGTGCGGCCGCTGGCGATCGTCCAGTCCTGGGCAATGAAATATCCGCTTGTGGTGCCGGTCACCGTCGTCTGGTGGTTTTCGCCGCCGTAGATCGCCACCTGGCTCGACTGGTTGATGCCGGCGACGGCACGCAGGCCGGCGATCTGTTCGCG
>DAIMJJ010000176.1:1629-8935 GCA_036722275.1 Rhizobium sp.
CTCAAAGAACATGGGCCGCCTCCCTTCCGGTCTGGCTGTCGGAATGCAGATGGCCGTCCAGGAAGCGCAGATTGCGCTTGGCGTAAGCGGCGATGTCGTCTTCGTGCGTGACCATGATGACCGTGATGCCGTGCTCCTCGTTGAGGCCGGTGATGAGGTCCATGATCTCGCGGCTGGTGCGCGTGTCGAGATTGCCGGTCGGCTCGTCGGCAAGCAGCACCTTCGGGCTGGTGACGATGGCGCGGGCGATGGCGACGCGCTGCTGCTGGCCGCCCGACAGTTCCTGCGTGGTGTGATGCTCTCGCCCCGTCAGCCCGACCTGGGCCAGCGCATTGATCGCCAGCCGCCGGCGCTCGCGCGCCTCCATGCCGCGATAGACGAGGGGCAATTCGACATTTTCCACCGCCGAGGTTCGGGCGAGCAGGTTGAAACCCTGGAACACGAAACCGAGCATGTGGCGGCGCAGAAGCGTGTGCTGTGCGCGATCAAACTGTGACGTGCGAATGCCCTGGAAGAGGTACTCCCCGGAGGTGGGCACATCGAGACAGCCGAGAATGTTCATCGCCGTCGATTTACCGGACCCGGACGGCCCCATGATCGCGACGAACTCCTTCTTCTCGATCACCAGGTCGACCTTGTCGAGGGCTCGAATGGTCGCCTCGCCCCGGCCGTAGACCTTCGAGACGGCCTGGAACTCTATGAGCGGAGGGCTTGCCATGCCGCGCCCTCAGCCGTTCTTCTCGGTGGCGTCGATGATCAGAAGGTCGCCCTCGGCGAGGTCACCCTTGGTCACCACCGTATTCTGCCCGTCGCTGGCGCCGATCTCAACATTGATCGCCGTCGGCACGCCGTTCTTCATCAGCCAGACGGTCCGCTCGCTGCCGGCAGGTTCCGGTGCGCTGATCGAGCCCATGCGCGGCGGGCGAAACAGGCTGAAGACGCCGCTTCCGCCGCCCGAGGGGGCTGCCGTCTGGCTTTCCGGCGGCGTGTAGCGCAGGGCGGCGTTGGGAATCAGCAGCGCATTGTCGATCGACTGGACGACGATGTCGGCGGTTGCCGTCATGCCGGGTCTCAGCAGCATCTGGTCGTTGTCGACCTTGAGGATGCCCATATAGGTGACCACGTCGTTGACCGTCTGCGGCGCATAGCGCACGTCGATGATCTCGGCCGGAAAACGCTTGTCGGAAAAGGCGTCGACCGTGAACGTCGCTTTCTGGCCGATCGCCACCTGGCCGACATCGGCCTCGTCGACATCGACCTGCAATTCCATCTGTTTCAGATCACCGGCGATGGTGAACAGGGTAGGCGCTTCAAGCGAGGCGGCGACGGTTGCACCCGGATCGACGTCGCGCGACAGCACGATGCCGTCGATCGGCGAGCTGATCGTGGCCTTCGACAGGTTGAGCCGGGCCTGTTCCAGTTCGGCTTCTGCGGAAAGCACATTGGCCTCGGCGCTGGCCTTGGTGGCCTCGGCTGCCTCGAGCGTGTATCCGGCGGCCTCCAGCTCTTGCTGGCTGGACACCCGGCTGGAAACCAGCGACTTCAGGCGGTCATAGGTCGCCCGGGCCGATTTCATGTCGGCATCCGCCTTGGCGACGCTGGCGCGCGCCGACATCAGGCTTGCTTCGGCGCTCTTCACATTCGCTTCCAGCTTTGCGGTGTCAAGCCGGGCGACGATCTGCCCCTTGGTCACCGGGCTGTTATAGTCGACGAGGACGTCGCGGACGGTGCCCGACTGCTCGCTCGACACGTCGACCTGCACCGTCGGCTCGACCGAGCCGGTCGCGGTGACGAGGACGGTCAGCGCGCCCTTCTTGGCGGCCGTGGTCGCATAATTGTAGGCGGTTCCCTGGCTGCTGTAGGACCAGTAGCCATAGGCGGCGGCAACGACGATGCCGGCTGCGCCAAAGCGCCAGATCCATCGCGATCGGCCGCCGCGCTTCTTGCCGCTGCCAAGCAGCGCAGCCAGTTCTTCGGTCTCGGTGCGGGCGGCGGGTGGGGCCGTCTCGGAATCGCTCGTCATGTCGCGTCCATCTGTTCGGTCAGGTCTTGTTCTGTATCGCCGAAAATTCAGGGACCGCGATTGACCCGTGTCAATTCCGGCGCAATTGCAGTCCCGACGACATCCGCCCCACCGCAGATGTCGTTGACGACTGGTGTTGCACACAGCGCCGGCAAAGCGAAGTTAAATATTGTTAAGATTGGCTGGCCCCGCATGCGCCGGGCTTTGCACTATCGTCCCGTTTCGGCGTCCTTGGCGGGCGGAAACCGGATCAGCGCGGTGAGCAGCACGCCGAAGGCCAGGCAATTCGTGACGTGCCAGAGGAAATGCGTGCCGTAGGGGAAGACCGAGCAGAGCGGCAGGTCGAGGCTGCGGAAGACAAAGGACAGCGCAAACAGCGCAACCGCCAGCACGATCAGGCGAAGCGAGGGATGCGGTTCCTTCCACACCATGCGCCCGGTGGCGAGCACCACGAATAGGGCCGGAAGATACTGGGTGGAGCCGCTGACGGTGTCGCCCAGCATGTGCGTCTCCCGCATGGACAGGGCAAGGCCTGCGACGAATACGGCTGCCCCGAACGAGATGGCGAGTGGCAGGGCAAAGCGCGTCTTCAGCGAGCTCTTGAGCACGGCGGCACCATAGAGGGCGACGAAACCCCAGATCGGCAGCACGTCGACGAGTTCCGCCCAGCGGGTGGCGAAGGTGTGCCAGAGGAAGGAGCCGATGCCGATGGCGACCGCAAGGGCCATGAGGGCGATCATGCCGGGCGATAGCGAGCGCCGGCGTGCCACATAGATCAGAGCGAACAGCGAAACGATGACGACGAGCAGGCTGGAGGTTGCGTTAAGGGGTTCGCCCCAGAAACCGGGTTCCGTCCGTTCGCAATACGTGCCGGTGATCGGCGCATTCCAGTCGCTTGCCATGCTCGGTATCGGCCCCCCAAGCCGAGACGGCCCGAACGTGCCCGCCATCCGCCCGAGGGGCGATTGGCCGTGTCCAGGAAGCCTTTTCCTTTGCGCATTAGGGAGGTCGATCCTATGATGTCAAGCGCGCACTTGATTAGTCGTGGGGACGATTCGCGTATTGCAAAGGAGAAAGTGTTGCCGTTTTCATCTGGCGGAATACTTTCTGGGGTGGGTATGAACTCTTGGTTGAATGACGTTTATTCCGGTCGGATGCTTCACCGCATCGGCCGCTGGTTTGCAGTAATTGCGTTTTCGGTGGGCCTCGGAGCGCCGCTGTCGTCGGTTGCCGCCGCGGCCAATGTCGACGGGGCGATCGCCGCCGTCGAGAAGATCCATGCGCTCACCGTCGCCCAGGCGAACGGTCCGGCCACGAAGCTGGCACCCTTGCTCGAGCGTCATCTCGATCTCGGCGAGATCGCCCGCAAGGTCGCCGGCAAGGCTTGGGACGGCGCAAGCGAGAGCGAACGGCGTGATTTTCGCCTCGCGCTGCGCGACATCATGGCCGTCGAACTGGACCGCCGCATTCGCCCCGACGACCGCCTTCGCATCAATGACGCCAAGCCGCTCGGCTCGCGCGATGTCGTGGTGCTCACGTCGCAGATCCGCCGCGACGGCAGTGCACGCCGGCTCGACTGGAAAATGCGGCCCTGCGGCTCCTCCTTCTGTCTCTTCGACATCGTCGGCAATGGCGCGTCCCTGACCATTGCCCGGCGTGACGATTATGCCGCGCGGCTCAAAGCCCTCGACGGCTCGCTTTCTGCGCTCACCAAGAGCCTGCGTGCCGACATCGACGGCCGGAACTGAGACGCCCGCATGTCGCATCTGATCGAACTTCGCCATTGCCGCCGCGTCTACGACAACGGCCGCATCATCGCCCTCGACGACGTGTCCTTCAGCGTCTCCCGCGGCGACTATATTGCCATCACCGGCCCGAGCGGCAGCGGAAAATCGACCCTGCTCGACGTGCTGTGCGGCCTCGAAGAGCCGAGTGCCGGTGAAGTCCTCTTCGACGGCCAGACGGTGCGGGGCAGGCGGGACTGGGCGCGCATCCGCTCCGAACGCATCGGTTTCGTCTTTCAGTCCTTCTATCTGATCTCTTCGCTGACGGTGGCCGAGAATATCGAGCTCGCGATGTTGTGGCAGGGGATTTCGGCCCTTGAACGGCGCAGCCGCGTCGCCGAGCTTCTCGAGCGCCTGGGGCTTGGCGAGCGCGGGCGCCAGCATCCGCTGCAGCTGTCGGGTGGCGAGCGGCAGCGCGTGGCGATCGCCCGGGCGCTGGCCAACCGCCCTGAACTGATCGTCGCCGACGAGCCGACCGGCAGCCTCGACAGCCGCTCGAGCGCCGACATCATCGATCTGCTCGAGGATCTGCAGCGCAACAGCGGCATTACCGTGGTCATTGTCACCCATGACCGGGCGATTGCCGCGCGCTGCGACCGCCGCGTCGAACTGGTCGACGGGCGCATCGTCTCCGATCTGCGCGCGCCGCATCGCGAAACACCTTCCGAGGTGCCGGCATGAACCTTCTCACCCTTCCGGTTCGAAACCTGTTGTCGCAGAAGCTGCGCTCGACCCTGACCGTGCTCGGGATCGCGGTCGCCGTCGGCAGCTTCGTCGCCTTGACCGGCCTTACCCGCGGCCTTCAGGACAGTTATGCCCAAGGCGTCGGTGACGTCGGCGGCGATTATGTGGTCAGCCAACGCGGCACCTACAGCCTCGTCAGCAGTTCAATCTCCGCCGATCTCGTCGACAAGCTCGACGCCATCGACGGCGTCGAGGAGGCGGCGGGTATCATCCTGTCGATCGCCGAAGTCGACGACGAGGCCAACATCTTCGTTGCCGGCTGGCCCGACGACAGTTTCCTCTGGCGCTCGCTCGACCTGCAGGAGGGCATGATCCCGCATGGCGAGCGGGAGGTCGTGCTCGGCCGCACGGTCGCCGAAGCCCTTGGCAAGACGGTCGGCGACGAGATCCTGATCCAGTACGAGCCCTTCCGCATCACCGGCATTTCGGTTCCGGACTCGGTGTTCAACCAGAATGTCGCAGTCGCCCGCTTGCCGGCGCTGCAGAGCCTTCTTGGCCGCCCGGCCAGCGTCTCTCTGGTGCAGATCCGGCTGGAGCGGCCGGTTGAGCCGGCACGCGCGGCGGCGATCAAGACGGCGTTGGCGAAGGTTTCTCCCACGATCGAGGTCAATGACAGTGCCGAGTTCGCCGAGAACATGGATTTCGTGAAGACGGTCGATGCCGTCACCTCCGCCGTGTCGCTCATCATGATCCTGGCCTCGTCCATCCTGGTCGCCAACACGCTGCTGATGTCGGTGTCGGAACGCGTGCAGGAATTCGGCATCCTCGCCGCCATCGGCTGGACGCCCGGACGAATCCGCCTGCTGGTCGTCGTCGAGGGGCTGATGATGTGCCTGATCGGCAGCGTCATCGGCATCGGACTCGGCATTGCCGGCATGCACCTCGTCTCATGGCTGCGCATTTCGGCTGGACTTCTCGAACCCTATCTGAGTGTCGGCATCGTCGGTGAGGCCCTGTTCTGGGTCGTGCTGGTTGGCCCGGTGGCCGCGCTTTATCCGGCCTGGCGGGTCACCCGCGCCACGCCGTCCTCGGCCCTGCGCGGCATCCGCTGAGGCCAGTGTCATAATTTCTCCGGTCTGCGAACCGTTTGTTCCCCTCGCGCGTTAAGGCAGGGCTGAACAGGCGCGCCGGAGGTCAGACTTGCGCATTGCGAAATTCCTGCTGCTCGGCCTCGTCGCTTTTGCCGTCGCCTCCGCCCTTGCGGTCTATCTCTACGGGCGGTTCGCGGCACAGGCCCGGGGACCGGCTTCCACGACGCTGCCTGTCGAGATGGCGGCGACACCGCTCGACCGGGTCTTTGCCGAGGCGGAGGCGGCACGGCCGATGGAAAGCGGTCTGCGGCTGATTTCCGACGATATCGAGGCCTTTGCGATCCGCGCCCATGCCGCCCGGGCGGCCGGTCGAAGCCTCGATCTCCAGTACTATTACTGGCGCGACGATCTCACCGGCGGCCTGCTTGGCCGCGAGGTGCTGGCGGCTGCCGATCGCGGCGTGAGGGTGCGCATCCTGCTCGACGACATCAATGCCCGCGGCGGTGACGACGTCTATCTCGCCTATGACAGCCATCCCAATATCGAGGTCCGCCTGTTCAATCCGGCGCTCAGCCGTGACAACACGCTGGCGCGCGGGGCCGACATGGTCCTGCGGGCGGTGACGGTGACACGACGCATGCACAACAAGGCCTGGATCGCCGATCAGCGCCTTGCGGTTGTCGGCGGGCGCAATATCGGCGACGCCTATTTCGGCGCTTCCGACACCGCGAATTTTCGCGATCTCGACGTCGCGATGGTCGGGCACGCGGTGACCCAGAGCGGCGACATCTTCGACCGCTTCTGGAACAGCCCGGTCGTTCTGCCCATCCGGTCGCTGTCGGATCCCGGTCAGAAGGCGTTGTCCCGGTTACGCGCTCGGCTGGAGGATCTCGCGGCCAGTCCCGAGGCGGAGCTCTACCTCAAGCGCCTGAGGGGAGCCGAGGAGGCGGCCGGCCTGCTGGCAACCGAGCGCCCGTTCCACCGCACGCAAGGGGTTGAGGTCATCTCGGATCCGCCGGAAAAGGTTCTCGATGTCGGCCAGCAGACCTGGCTCAACGAGACGATCGATCCGGTGATCGCCTCGGCGACCAAGTGGCTGGAAATCACCTCGCCTTACTTCATTCCCGGAGAGGAAGGCGCCAACATACTGCACGGGCTGGTCGAGCGCGGCGCTCGAGTCACCGTGCTCACCAATTCGCTGGCTGCCACGGACGTCGCCGCCGTCCACGGCGCCTATGCCCATTATCGCGAATCGCTGCTGAGCAGCGGCATCGGTCTGTTCGAGCTGAAAGCAGAAAGTCGCCCCGGCCGCATCTCGCTGTTCGGCTCGAGCAATGCGAGCCTCCACACCAAGGCCTTCACTGTGGACGATCACACCGGCTTCATTGGCTCGTTCAATTTCGATCCGCGCTCGATCGCGCTCAACACCGAAATGGGCGTCCTGTTTCGCGATGCCGACCTGACGGCGGAGGTACGACAGGAGTTTGCCACCCACACCGGCCCGAGCCATGCCTACAGGCTCACCCTTGATGAGGGCACGCTCACCTGGCTGGCCGAAGCGAACGACGAGCCGCAGTACAACGAGCCCGGCGCCAGCTATTGGCGACGTCTCGTGGCCACTTTCACGGGGTTGCTTCCGATCGAATCGCAATTGTGAGAAGTGGTGAGAGCGCAGGGATTCGAACCCTGGACCTACTGATTAAAAGTCAGTTGCTCTACCGGCT
>DAIMJJ010000177.1:0-8914 GCA_036722275.1 Rhizobium sp.
GCCCAGCTCCTGCCGATCCGGCTCTGCGACGCCATAGCCGGCGAGGAACCGCCCCATATGAGCTGCAACGCGCAGCCATGACAGACGGGCATTGGCGGCTATTGCCTTGGTCTCGCTGGTCAGTGCTGCAAGGACGAGCAGGCCCTCGTCTCCCCAGCGGGGAGAAGGTGGCGCGTAGCGCCGGATGAGGGGGCCATTGGCGCCGAGCAGAATTGCTTCGCCCCCCTCATCGCCTCGCATGCGCTCGGCACTTCTCCCCGATGGGGAGAAGAAGGAGATCCAAAGCTGGCGCGGAGAATGCGGCTGGCTCATCCACAAGGACACCAATCACCGTGCGCCGGTAGACCGAGCGTCCGGCCGCCGATCGCGGCGTGCCCCTCAGATCAGCCAGGCCGGCGGGGCGGCGGGCGCGCGGCCGGTAACGGCGGCCCCGGCGCAGTCGGCAAGGCTTGCAAAGCGTACGGCCTTGCCGCTGAGGCCGGGCCCGTAATGGGCATATTTTCCGGAATTGGTGAGGATGGTCTGCGCCCGCGGCGGAACGATCGGCGAGAGCACCGTGCACCAGCAGGCGTCGCGGACGAAGCTGACGCCGAAGGCTTCGAGGGTGGCGGCAATGCCGGCCTCGACGATGTGGGCATGGGTGACGCGGCTCAGCGTGACGGTGAGCGCCACGTCGGCATGCTTCGTCCGGCCGATACAGAGTTGTGCCAGCGCTCGACATTCATCGGCCGAGAAATGTGGGTTGCCGAGCGCAACCAGCTGGACCGGCTCGCCGAGCGTCGGATTAAAATGACGCCAGTCGGCGGCGAGATCGGCCCGGGTCACGCGGACGGACGGGATCTCCGCCCCGCCGCTTGCCGCCTCCAGCGAGGGCGCCTCCGGGGTGACGCCGACGATGTGGAACATCGGTGCGGCCGAGGTCGTGGCAAAGGCGGCGCCGAAGGCTTTCAGATCGTCGGCGGTCGGGCCGGATCGTTCCAGACCGGTGACGACGGGGATGAGGTTCGGCGCCAAGGCTCCGATCCGGTAACCCAGCAGCGGCCAGAAACTGTCGTCCGCGTCGTCCATGGGGTCGACCGCAACGACCAGTGCAGCTTTGCGGTTGCCGTCGAGGTGACAACCGGCCTCTGGGGCGCGGCCGGTGAGCGCGATGCAGATGTCGAGGAAATCCGGATACTTCATCGTGCGGGCGCCGAGCACGCTGTTGGCATAGACGACGGCATTGGACTCGGCCCAGGCGATGGCCTCGCCTGCGGCGGGTGCGCCTTCCAGCTGATAGGGCGCACAGGTGAAGGTCGGCCGGGCGCCCATGCGCACATAGGCATCGGCCAGCACGCTGGCAGCCATCGACAGGGCGGGATCGGTGCCCTGCGCGCGCCAGCGGGCCTGATCGGCGGAAATGGCGTTGAGCGAGGTCGGCACCACGACCTTGCCGCCCCAATCCGCGAGCTTCTCGGCGAAGTCGAGGCTGGCGGGGCCGGTATAGATGCAGCCGTCGACATGGACCTGGGAAACGTCGATCAGACGCTTTGCGCCCAGCAGTTCCGCCATGCGCACGACGATCCGCATCGCGGTGCGCGTCGCCTGCGGCACCTGGTCGGACAGCAGCCGGCGGTCCTGGTCGTCAAGAGCGATCGACGGGTCCGGCCGCTCCGCCACCCGCCGCTCGGTCGGTCTGCTGGCGCCGGGCGCAAACACCGCCTCGCCCTCGATCCGGATGCGCGTCTGGTCCTTGAGCTCTGCAAAGGCTGCAGGCGAAATGACGGCGATCGGCAGGGAGCGGCCGTACATCTCCTCGGCCACCATCACGCCGAGCGTCAGGATCTCCTCGGCCTGCGAGAAGACCATGCCGGCCGGTGCCTTGCCGTTGAGGATGAGCTGCATCAGTACGGCACTGCCGGTGCAGGACCCGCGTCCGCCAGGGATGGCAAGGATCACGCCCTTAAGCGAGCGGCCGCGCAGAGGATGCGCCTGGTCGATGACAAGACCGGTTTCGGGATCGACGCCGCCCCAAAAACTGAGGGCCGTGTCCGAAAACAGCAGCGGCCCCTCGGCCGACCCCTCGATCAATCGACGCGCGGGTGTGGCGAAGGATGGAAACGCGGTCTCGACGGTCATGGGCATCCTCAAGGGCTCGGCCCCTCCTCGACTAACATGCCGCCGGGGCAAATCAAACGACCTCTTCACCCGAGGGGGCCGGACCGCTTGCCGTCCCGCCATTTCGCCCCATTTGCAAAAAAGTCGGGCCTCGTGTCGAATCCGGCGATGGCCGTTCGTCATGGGAGAAGGCGCGGCTTTGGCGCCCCATCAAGAGAGGAGAACGACAATGCGCGTGATGGTTCTGGTGAAGGCAACGCAAGACAGCGAAGAAGGCATCATGCCCTCGACCGAGCTTTTCGAGGCGATGGGCAAATTCAACGAGGAACTGGCGAATGCCGGGATCATGCTGTCCGGCGACGGGCTGAAGCCGTCGAAGCTCGGCAAGCGGGTGGCGTTTGACGGCGACAGCCGCCGCGTCATCGACGGCCCCTTCGCCGAGACCCGCGAGCTCGTCGCGGGCTACTGGATCTGGGAGGTGAAGGACATGGACGAGGCTGTGGAATGGGTGAAGCGCTGCCCCAATCCCATGCCCGGACCGAGCGAGATCGAGATCCGGCCGTTCTACGAAATGGCGGACTTTGCCGAGATCGCCTCGCCCGAGGGCCAGGCAAGCCATGACCGCGCCGGTGAAAAACTGGCCGCGCGCGACGGCAATTCGGCCTGAACGGAGGACGCCCCGATGACACGAATGATCTTCGTCAACCTGCCCGTTCGCGATCTTGGCCCCTCGGGCGCTTTCTACCGGGCGCTCGGGGGAACCGTGAATGGGCTGTTCTCGGACGAACAGGCAACCTGCGTGATGTTTTCCGACACGATTGGCGTCATGCTCCTGACCCACGAGCGCTACAGCCAGTTCACCAGCCGCACGATCGGCGACGCCAGGGCACAGAGCCAGGCGTTGTTGGCGCTGAGTGTCGAGACGCGCGAGGACGTCGACACAGCCATCGCCGCTGCGGTTGCGGCGGGCGGCACGGCCGATCCCAATCCGGTCCAGGATCTCGGCTTCATGTATGGCCGCTCCGCCGAGGACCCGGACGGCAATGTCTGGGAGATCCTGTGGATGGATCCGGCCGCAGCGGAAAGCGGGCCACCGGCCGGGTGAGGCCATGGAGCGCGGGCGGCGTTGATGGGAGGAGAGTTCCCCCGCTGCGGTTGACGCCGCTTTCAGCCCCGCCATACTCCCGCACATGACGACAGCGGACACTCACCGGACGGTCGAGACCGTCTTTCGCATGGAACGGGCGCGGCTGATCGCCGGCCTTGCCCGGATGGTGCGGGATGTCGGGCTTGCGGAAGAGCTGGCGCAGGATGCGTTGATTGCCGCACTTTCGGCCTGGCCCGTCTCCGGCGTGCCGGCCAATCCCGCCGGCTGGCTGATGGCGACCGCCAAGCGCCGGGCGATCGACAATCTTCGCCGGAAGGCCATGATCGCGCGCAAGGCGGCCTTACTCGAACACGATCCCGACCGGCACGACACGGTGTTCGAGGAGATCGAGGCCGCCATGGATGATGATATCGGCGACGAGCGCCTCAGCCTGATCTTTACTGCCTGCCATCCGCTGCTTTCGGCCGACGCCCGCGTGGCCCTGACGCTCAAGTTGATCGGAGGGCTCACGACCGGCGAGATCGCCCGCGCCTTCCTGACCGGCGAGGCGACGATCGCCCAGCGGATCGTGCGCGCCAAGAAGGCGATCGCCAAGGCTGGTATCGCCTATGAGGTGCCGCGCGGGCCGGAGCGCGCGGCGCGGCTGGCCTCGGTGCTGGAAGTCGTCTACCTGATCTTCAACGAGGGATATGCGGCGAGCGCAGGCGAGGATGCGATGCGGCCGCAGCTCTGCGCCGAGGCCCTGAGGCTTGGGCGGGTGCTTGCGGCATTGCTGCCGGAGGAACCGGAGGTGCACGGGCTGCTGGCACTGATGGAAATCCAGGCCTCGCGGCTTTCCGCCCGCCACGGCCCGGACGGCGTGCCGCAGACGCTGGAGACGCAGAACCGCGGCCGCTGGGATCAGTTGCTCATTCACCGGGGGCTCGCGGCGCTGGAGCGTGCGCACGAACTTGGCGGCGCGGACGGGCCTTATGCCCTGCAGGCGGCGCTGGCGGCCTGCCATGCCCGCGCACGGCACTTTCGGGACACGGACTGGGGACGGATTGCCGGGCTCTACGATCGGCTGCTGACCGTCCTGCCCTCGCCCGTGGTGGCGTTGAACCGAGCCGTGGCCCATGCCATTGCGTTCGGGCCTGAAACGGGGCTGGCGCTGCTGGAGGCGCTGAAGGACGAACCGGCGCTCGAGGGTTACGCACCGATGGCCGCTGCGCGCGGCGACTTCCTGCTGAAGGCTGGGCGGCGAGCGGAGGCGCGGGGCGCGTTCGAACAGGCGGCGGAACTGGCGGGAAACCAGGCCGAGCGCGCCTTTCTTCTCGGGCGCGCCAAGGACTGCGGCGCCCGATGAATGCGACGCTGTGCCCAACACGGCGACGGCAAGACGGGACAGCCGATCAACCGGAACAATTCAAACGAAAAGGCCGGGTGATCGCTCACCCGGCCTTTCGAATTGCCTTCCCTTACGGGAGGAAACTCACGCTGCTTCAGCTTCGGCTTCAGCGGCCACGCGGGCCTTGTCGGCTGCGCCCTTGGCATCGACGTCACGCTCGACGAATTCGATGACAGCCATGGCGGCATTGTCGCCCTGGCGGAAGCCGGCCTTCATGATGCGCAGGTAGCCGCCATTGCGGGTGGCGTAACGCGACGCGATCGTGTCGAACAGCTTCTTGACGGCGTCCTGATCCTGGATCTGCGAGATGGCCTGACGACGAGCGTGCAGGTCGCCGCGCTTGCCGAGGGTGACCAGCTTCTCGACGATCGGGCGGATTTCCTTCGCCTTCGGGAGCGTGGTGACGATCTGCTCATGGGTGATGAGCGAAGCAGCCATGTTGGCGAACATCGCCTTGCGGTGGCTGGCGGTACGGTTCAGCTTGCGGCCGGCTTTCTGGTGGCGCATTGCTATTCTCCTTTAATGCAGGCTCTGTCTCAGAGGCTGCCGTTTCCTGACACATACAGGCATCCGCCTGCAGTTTGACTGGAAAAGGCAGAGATCAACCTGCCTTTTTTATCGGTTAGTATTGGTCTTCGTAGCGCTTGGCGAGATCTTCGATGTTCTCGGGCGGCCATGCCGGCACTTCCATGCCGAGGTGCAGGCCCATGGAAGCGAGAACTTCCTTGATTTCGTTCAGCGACTTGCGGCCAAAGTTCGGAGTGCGGAGCATTTCTGCTTCGGTCTTCTGAATGAGGTCGCCGATGTAGACGATGTTGTCGTTCTTCAGGCAGTTGGCCGAACGGACCGAAAGCTCGAGCTCGTCGACCTTCTTGAGGAGCGCCGGGTTGAACGCGAGTTCGGTAACGGCTTCCTCTTCGACTTCCTTCTGCGGCTCGTCGAAGTTGACGAAGACGCCGAGCTGGTCCTGCAGGATGCGGGCAGCGAAGGCGACAGCGTCTTCACCGGTCACCGAACCGTCGGTCTCGATCGTCATGGTCAGCTTGTCGTAGTCGAGAACCTGTCCTTCGCGGGTGTTTTCCACCTTGTAGGACACCTTCTTGACCGGCGAGTAGAGGCTGTCGACCGGGATGAGACCGATCGGAGCGTCTTCCGCACGATTGCGCTCGGCCGGAACATAGCCCTTGCCGTTGTTGACGGTGAACTCCATGCGGATCTCGGCGCCCTCGTCGAGGGTGCAGATCACATGGTTCGGGTTGAGGATTTCGATGTCGCCAACCGTCTGAATGTCACCGGCGGTTACAACGCCCGGACCCTGCTTGCGCACGACCATGCGCTTTGCGTCGTCGCCATCCATCTTGATGGCGATTTCCTTGATGTTGAGCACGATGTCGGTCACGTCTTCCCGGACGCCCGGGATAGACGAGAACTCATGCAGCACGCCGTCGATCTGGACGGCGGTCACGGCGGCGCCGCGCAGCGACGACAACAGAACGCGACGCAGCGCGTTGCCGAGCGTCAGGCCGAAACCGCGTTCCAGCGGTTCTGCGACGAGCGTGGCCTTGGTGCGGCCGGACGAGGTGAACTCCACCTTGTTCGGCTTGATCAGTTCCTGCCAATTCTTCTGAATCATTATTTTACCTTCCGTTCGTCGCCACCATCCAATCGTGGCTACCGAGCTAACACCGAGAGGAGCGCATCAGCGCTCACCGGCGGGATGAAAGATGATCAGACGCGGCGCTTCTTGCGCGGGCGGCAACCATTGTGCGGGATCGGGGTCACATCGCGGATCGAGGTGATCATGAAGCCAGCAGCCTGGAGCGCGCGCAGAGCGGATTCACGACCCGAACCCGGACCGCAGACTTCCACTTCGAGCGACTTCATGCCGTGCTCCTGAGCCTTCTTGGCGCAGTCTTCAGCAGCGATCTGGGCAGCAAACGGGGTCGACTTACGCGAGCCCTTGAAACCCTTGGCACCAGCGGACGACCAGGCAATCGCATTGCCCTGCGCGTCGGTGATGGTGATCATGGTGTTGTTGAACGTCGAGTTGACGTGGGCAACGCCCGACGAGATGTTTTTGCGTTCGCGACGGCGTACGCGGGTGGCTTCCTTGGCCATGACTTCCCTTTCATTGATCTAAACACCGCCGTAGTTCCAGCGGCTACACCGGAAAGGGCCGAGACAGCCCCTTACCAAACTCAAAGAAGGCCGGCACTGACGCGCCAGCCTTCCATTCCGGAGGTTCCGGAAATTACTTCTTCTTACCAGCGATCGCCTTCGCCGGACCCTTGCGGGTACGCGCGTTGGTGTGCGTGCGCTGACCGCGAACCGGCAGGCCGCGGCGATGACGCAGGCCGCGATAGCAGCCGAGGTCCATCAGGCGCTTGATGTTCATCGCGGTTTCGCGACGAAGATCACCCTCGACCTGGTAATCGCGGTCGATGGTTTCGCGGATCGCCAGAACTTCGGCATCCGTCAGCTGATGAACGCGGCGATCAGCCGGAATACCGACCTTCTCGATGATCTCCTGCGCGAATTTCGGACCGATCCCGTGAATGTAACGGAGCGCAATTACTACGCGCTTCGCGGTCGGGATGTTGACGCCAGCGATACGTGCCACGCCTATTCTCCTTGCTTCCAGTTGCCATCCGGCAAGTGGTGTCTCGTTACACGGCCCTCGTGGGCCGCAATTACTAAAAAGGTTCTCAACAAGTCAAAACGATCGAACCCGGTCTTCCCGAAGGAAGAACGCGCCGATCGCTTCTATGCCGCGAGTTGGCGCGCTATTTAGCGGAATCAGCTGGCAAACGCAACCGGTCCCACGAAGATTCTTAATTTCGCGCCGAACTCAAAGCCCGGCGAGAATTGCTTCGATATCTGCCGTGACGGCGTCGATCTCGGCCATGCCGTCGACCGACTTCAGCTTGCCCTTGGCATAGTAGTAGCCGATCAGCGGCGACGTCTTCTTGTAATAGTCCTGAAGACGGGTGGTCATGGTCTCGGCATTGTCGTCCGGACGGCGCTTGAACTCGGTGGAGCCGCACTTGTCGCAGACACCCTCGACCTTCGGCTTCTGCAGCCGGTCGTGGTAACCCGTGCCGCACTTGGCGCAGGTGTAGCGGCCAGAGACCCGATCGACGAGGACCGAATCATTGACCTGCAGCTCGATGACGACATCCAGCTTCATGTTCTTGGCCGAGAGCATGGCCTCGACCGAATCGGCCTGGACGAGCGTGCGCGGATAGCCGTCGAGGATGAATCCCTTGGCACAGTCCGGCTGATCGATCCGCTCCGACACGATGGCGTTGACGATGTCGTCGGACACCAGATTGCCAGCATCCATCACGGCCTTGGCGCGCTTGCCCACTTCCGTTTCGGCAGCAACCGCTGCACGCAGCATGTCGCCGGTCGAAAGCTGCGGGATGCCGTACTTTTCGACAATACGCTGGGCCTGAGTGCCCTTCCCAGCACCCGGCGGTCCCAAAAGGATAAGTCTCATCGTCCCCTCTTTCCTCCACGCAACTTCGACTTCTTGATCAGGCCCTCGTATTGCTGGGCAATCAGGTGTCCCTGAATCTGTGCTACAGTATCAAGGGTGACGCTGACAACAATCAAAAGCGAAGTACCACCAAGGGCTAATGGGATGCCCGTCTGGGCAACCAGCATCTCGGGGAGGATGCAGACGAAGACGAGATAGACCGCACCGATCACGGTAATGCGGGTCAGCACGTAATCGATGTACTCAGCGGTACGCTCACCGGGGCGGATCCCGGGGATGAAGCCGCCATGCTTCTTCAGGTTGTCTGCGGTATCCTTCGGATTGAAGACGATGGCGGTGTAGAAGAAGGCAAAGAAGGCAATCAGCGCGGCATAGAGCGCCATGTACAGCGGCTGGCCGTGGCCGAGCGCCGATACGATGCTGGTGGCCCAGCCGGGCAGCGTCGAGGTGCCGGCAAAGCCCGCGGCCGTCGCCGGCAGCAGCAGCAGCGACGAGGCAAAGATCGCCGGAATGACACCCGAAGTGTTGAGCTTCAGCGGCAGGTGCGAGGTATCGCCCTGGAACATGCGGTTGCCGACCTGACGCTTCGGATACTGGATCAGCAGCCGGCGCTGGGCGCGCTCGACGAAGACGATCAGGCCGATAACGGCGATGGCGACGACGATGACGGTGAGAATCAGCACGGTCGACAGGGCGCCGGTGCGGCCGAGTTCGAGCGTGTGGGCAAGCGCGGTCGGCAGACCGGCGGCAATGCCGGCGAAAATGATCAGCGAAATGCCGTTGCCGATGCCGCGCGAGGTGATCTGCTCACCGAGCCACATCA
>DAIMJJ010000178.1:0-2556 GCA_036722275.1 Rhizobium sp.
TCACCCGCTGGGGCGAATTCGACAAGGTGATGGAGGGCATTCGCGCCGCCCAGGCGGCCGGCATCCGAGTCAAGCTCAACGCGGTCGCCCTGAAGGGCTTCAACGAGGACGAGATCCCCACGCTGATGCGCTACGCGCACGATCACGACATGGACCTCACGCTGATCGAGACCATGCCGATGGGCGAGACCGGCGAGGACCGCACCGACCAGTACCTGCCCCTTTCCCTCGTTCGGCAGCGGCTGGAGCAGAACTTCACGCTCACTGATCTGCCTCTCTCTACGGGAGGCCCCGCACGTTACGTGAGGGTCGAGGAGACCGGCGGCAAGCTGGGTTTCATCACGCCGATGACGCATAATTTCTGCGAAAGCTGCAATCGTGTGCGGCTCACCTGCACGGGCACGCTCTACATGTGCCTCGGTCAGGACGACGCCGCCGACCTGCGCACCGCCCTGCGCGCCTCGCCCGACGACGCCTACCTTTCGGCGGCAATCGACGAGGCGATCGGGCGCAAGCCCAAGGGCCATGACTTCATCATCGACCGCACCCATCGCCGGCCGGCGGTCGCCCGTCACATGAGCGTCACCGGTGGATGACGGCGGAGGGCGGGCACGGCCACCGACGCGCATCTTGACACGTCGTACACGTCCTTCTTTGCGGGCCTCGCAGGCAACACCACAAAGGGGATATCGAACAGCGGCCGCTTCGATTAGAAGGGGCGTCACGTTTTTCCAGGATTCCCCCCGAAATGGCATTTTCCGACAATAGCAAGGGCGCCTTGCTGATGGCACTTTCCATGGCCGGCTTCACGTTCAACGACGCGTTGAGCAAGGCGGTGTCGCCGCTGATGAATGTCGGACAGCTGATGTTCGTGCGCGGGGCGCTGACCACGGTTCTTGTGTTTGTGGTCGCCCGGCAGATGGGGGCGCTCGGCCATGTGCGCAAACTCGGCCAGCCGAAGGTGCTGCTGCGCATCCTGTTCGAGACGCTGGCCGCCGTCGCCTTTCTGAGCGCGCTGGGTCGCATGCCGCTTGCCAATGTCTCGTCCATCCTGCAGTCGCTGCCGCTCGCCGTCACGCTGGGGGCTGCCCTCTTTCTCGGTGAGCCTGTCGGCTGGCGTCGCTGGACGGCGATCGCGGTGGGTTTCCTTGGCGTGCTCATCATCATCCGGCCGGGTCCGGAAGGCTTCACCGTCGCCTCGCTCTACGTGCTGGCCAGCGTCGTCTTCGCCGCCGCCCGCGACCTCGTGACCCGCAGGATCGATCCGGAGATCTCCTCGCTCGCCGTCACGCTCTCCACCGCCGGCGGGATCACGCTGGCCGGCGCCGCGCTGATCGTGCCCTTCGGCGGCTGGCAGCCGATGGCCGCCTCGACCTGGGCGATCATGACGCTGGCCGCCTGCCTCATCTTCGTCGGTTATCTCGCGATCATCATGGCCATGCGCACCGGCGAGATCTCGTTCATCGCCCCCTTCCGCTATACCAGCCTGCTCTGGGCGGTGGCGCTCGGTATGATCTTCTTCAACGAGGTTCCCGACCACTGGATGGTCGTCGGCACGCTGACCATCATCGGCTCCGGCCTCTACACCTTCTATCGCGAGAACAGGCTGCGTGCGGAGAAGGCCCGGCAACTCCTGGCCTCGGGAGCGCAGCCATGAGCCTTGCCGTGAACCCGCCTTTGACCGCCTGGGGAAGCCGGCCGTGACGGATGTCCGCTTCCTCGACCGCCGCTCGCCGCCGCATATCGTGACCCTGGTCGCGATCGCCGGCCTGTCGGCGCTGACCATGAACATTTTCCTGCCTTCGCTGCCCAGCATGGCCAAGGATCTCGGCGTCTCCTACGGCACGATCCAGGTCCTGATCTCCGGCTATATCGCCATGACCGCGCTGATTCAGATCGTCATCGGCCCGCTGTCAGATCGCTTCGGCCGCCGCCCAACGGTGATCGGCAGCCTCGTCATCCTGATGCTGGCCACCTTCGTCTGCATGATCGCGACCGACATCTACACGCTGGTGGCCGCCCGCATGCTGCAGACGGCCGTTGTCGCCGGCATAGTCCTGTCGCGCGCCATCGTGCGCGACATGGTGCCCATGGAGGAGGCCGCCTCGATGATCGGCTATGTCACCATGGGCATGACCATCGTGCCGATGATCGGTCCGACGCTGGGCGGCGTGCTCGGTGACGCCTTCGGCTGGCGGGCGAACTTCGCCGCCCTGCTGCTCCTCGCCGTGCTGGTGCTGGCACTCGTGCTCACCGACCTCGGCGAGACCAACCGCAATCGCAGCGCCAGTTTCTCGGCGCAGTTTAAGGCCTGGCCGGGCCTGCTCGCCTCGCCGCAGTTCTGGGGCTACACCGCCGTCGTCACCTTCACCTCCGGCGCCTTCTTCGCCTTCCTCGGCGGCGCCCCCTTCATCGGCGCGACGCTGATGCATATGAGCCCCAGCACGCTCGGCCTGCAATTCGTGTTCATCGCCGTCGGCTACATGATCGGGAACTTCCTCTCCGGCCGTTATGCCCGCCGCTTCGGCACCTTCGCCATGATGCTGGCCGGCACGC
>DAIMJJ010000178.1:2656-6052 GCA_036722275.1 Rhizobium sp.
GCTGGCGCTGATTGCCGGCACGCTGGTGCCGATGGCCTTCCTGCTGTCCGGCATCAACAGCGCGATCGCCTTCTTCGGGCCGCAGATCATTGTCGGCTTTGGCAACGGCCTCACCTTGCCAAGCGCCAATGCCGGCGTGGTCAGCGTCAAGCCGCATCTGGCCGGTTCGGCCTCAGGCCTGAGCGGCGCGATCGCCATGGGGGGCGGCGCGGCGATGTCGGTCTTTGCCTCGGCCATCCTCTCGGTCGAGACCGGCGCCATGCCGCTCCTCATCGTCATGCTCGCCTGCGGCCTGCTCGCCATTGGCGCGCTGATCTTCCTGAAGCGCAGCGACGAGGCCTGACGATGAGCGCCGCTCGCCCGCCCGCACTCGTTCTCGCCGGCGGCCTGTCGCGCCGCATGGGACGCGACAAGCGGCTGGCGGAGCTTGGCGGCAAAGCGCTGCTTGCGCATGTGCTGGAGCGCCTTCGCCCGCAGGTCGAGAGCATCGCCATCAACGCATCGCAGGCGCTGGACATCGATCCCGGCCTGCCGCTGGTGCCCGATACGCTCCCCGACCATCCGGGACCGCTCGCCGGCGTTCTCGCCGGCCTGCGCCATGCGGCAAGAACCAGTCCCGGCGCCAGCCATCTCCTGACCGTCCCCGCCGACACGCCCTTCCTGCCCCATGACCTGGTCGCAAGGCTGGCAGCCGCCGCCGATGATCCGGCCGCTATCGTGGTTGCCGCCTCGCAGGGCCAGGCCCACCCCGTCGTCGCGCTCTGGCCGCTGTCGCTTGCCGATGATCTGGAAGCCTGGCTCGGCGATCCGGTCAATCGCCGTCTCCAAGCCTTCATCGCACGGCATCCGAACCGGGCCGTCGCGTTTGCGAGCCGGTCCACCGCGATCGGCGATCTCGATCCCTTCTTCAACGTCAACACGCCCGACGATCTGGCCACCGCCGAGCGGTTTCTGAAAGCACGCGCTCCATGACCGATACCCCGCGCATCTTCGGCATTTCCGGCTGGAAGAATTCCGGCAAGACCGGGCTTGCGGTGCGCCTCGTCGAGGAGTTCACCCGACGGGGCTATCGCATCTCGACGATCAAGCATGCCCATCACGACTTCGACATCGACAAGGTCGGTGCTGACAGCTACCGCCACCGTCAGGCCGGCGCCCATGAGGTGGCACTGGTCTCCGGCACCCGCTACGCCATCATGCACGAATTGCGGGGGGCCGCCGAGCCGAGCCTCGAGGATGTCATCGCCCGCCTCGGTCCCTGCGACCTCGTGCTGATCGAAGGCTACAAGCGCGAGCCCGTTCCGAAAATCGAGGCCCGCCGGCTGGAGGCGAAGAATCGCGAGCCGCTGGCGCCGCACGATCCGCACATCGTCGCGATCGCTGCCGACCATTCGGTCACCGACAGCGGGCTTCCCGTCTTCGATCTCGATGACACGACCTCGATCGCCGACTTCGTTGCCCGCATCACCGGTCTGCCGGATCGCAAAGGCTGACGGCGCCCCGTCTCGGCGCATGTCAACCCGCAGAACGCAAAAGGCCGCCGGATCGCTCCGGCGGCCGTTCCTGTTTCAGATCCGCAAGGCTTAGCGGTTGGATGCGGTCGCCGGGCGCACCAGCGAGGTGACGCGGCGGATCGCCACGCGGCGGTTCTGCTGCTCGGCCTCGGCGGTGCGGATCTTCAGATAGCGCTCGCCATAGCCCTGGACCGACAGGTTTTCCGGCGGGATGCCGTAGACCTCGGTCAGCAGGTTGGCGACCGTCTCGGCGCGCTTGTCCGAGAGGATCAGGTTCGAGCGATCCGAACCCACGGCGTCGGTGTGGCCTTCGATGAGGAAGGTTTCACCCGGATCCTTGGCGAGGATCTCTTCCATGGCGGCCGCGACCTTGCGCAGCGTCTTGGCCTGGGCCAGCGGCACTTCGGCCGAGCCCGACGGGAAGGTGATCGTATCGAGGTCGATACGGCGCACCTTGTCGCGCAGGCGGGCCGACGACTTCACTTCCTCGATCGAGTAGACCCGCTCGACCCGCTCGACCGGCGGCTGGGCGAGGAAGTCGTAGTAGTCGCGATCCGGGGCCCGGGACGTGGTGATGATGTAGTCCTGGACCGGGATGGTCAGACGCATCGGCGGCAGGCTGTAGCCGACGTCGACATAGACGCGGGGCTCGTCGCGATCGGCCTCGGGAGCATAGAACAGCACATACTCCTCACCGCGCGGCGTGAACCGCGAGCGCAGGATGATGTCGCCATAGCGGTTGTAGACGGTAACGAGACGCGAACCGTCGGTGCGCTCGATCGTCTCGCGCACGCGTCCGCGCGACAGGTTTTCGTAATAGGTCTGTTCTTCGTCATAACGCAGGCGCGGACGGTCGTTGCTGCGCACGACGACCTGATTGCCGACATTGATGATCGTCCGGTTGTCGATCTCCTCGATGACCCTGACCTCGTTCACCTGATTAACGATGTTCGTCTGATTGGTGACGTTGGTGACATTCGTGACATTGGTGACATTATTGGTCACGTTGTTGACGTTGGTCACGTTGTTGATGACGGTCGTCGGCACCTCGAAGGTCGGGGCGGTCTGCGTCGTCTGGCCCTTCTCTTCAAGGATGGCTTCCATCACCTGCGGCTTGATCTCCGGCTGCTCGGCCTGGGCGTCGGCGTCGCTGGTGGGAGCCGGTCCGACCGGGGTCTCCTCGCGCAGCTCGGTGCGAACCTCGCGTGCTTCGGCGCCACCGCTATTGTCGGCATCCTTGTCGCTGTCGAGCACGGCGGCGCCATTGTCAACGGGCAGGACGACGGTCTCGGCGGTGCTGGCCGGGTCTTCGGCGATCTTCTCCTTGTCTTCCTCACTGCGCTCGTCGACGACGTCAACGACCGGAGCGTCTTCCGGCGGCTCGACGGCTGGCACCACGACCTCTTCAACCGGCTGCTCTTCGGCCGGCTCGGTCGCGGACTGGTCCTGGTTGTCGGCCGGGGTCTCCGGCGCGGCATCCTGGGTCTCGGCCGGCTGTTCACTCTGCTGATTCTGGGCATCGGGTGCCTGCTCGGCCGGGGTCTCTTCTGCCGGGGCAGCGTCCTCGGCGGGCGTTTCCTCGGCCGGAGCCTCGTCTACCGGAGCCTGGTCAGCCGGGGCTTCTTCTGCTGGTGTTTCCTCAGCCGGCGCCTGATCCGCCGGAACTTCCTCGGCAGGCGTTTCCTGCGTCTGGGCAGGCTCTTCCTGCTGCGCCGGCTCTGCCGGGCATGCATCGGCCGTTTCGGCCTGTGAACCGTCGGCGCAGGTCACCATTTCCTGGGCCTGCGGCTCCTCGGTGGCCTGCTGAGCCTCTTCGGCAGCCTGCTTCTCGGCGGCGCGCTGCGCTTCCTCTTCGGCGGCCTGCTGTTCGGCGGCCCGCTGC
>DAIMJJ010000178.1:6152-8802 GCA_036722275.1 Rhizobium sp.
GCCTGCTGCTCGGCGGCGCGCTGCGCTTCCTCTTCAGCGGCCTGCTGTTCGGCGGCCCTCTGGGCCTCCTCCTGCGCAGCCTGCTCTTCGGCGGCGCGCTGGGCATCGATTGCATCGCAGGTGGCCTGATCGTCGGCCTGGCTGCCGTCACTGCAGGTCACGGCGCCCTGGGCGAGCAGCATTGGGTCCTGTTCACCCGGAACCGAGGGCCTCACGGCCTCCTGTACCGAGAAAACGGCGGCGGCCATTCCCGGCTGAACCATGACGGTGGCAGAAAGTACCGGCACAGCAACGGTGGCAAACAGTTTCGATCTCAAATTCATATTTGTTTCCTTGCGAAGCGTGAAACCACACGGGCGACTTGCAGAAGCGAATGACGAGGCGGCTTTTTTAAAGCTGCCCGATTCCGCACCGTTCATCCAAAACGTAGCGAACGGCGAATTAACCCTGGCTGAACGAAAAAGTTTCCCGTCCCGTCTCAATTGCACACCGCCACCGCGGTCGCGCCCCTCGCCAAATTGTTACGCAACCGTGCAATTTTTGTCTAAGGCGCGTCTTTGCAGTTGATTTTCGCTGGAAAAGAGTAGGAATATCGCTCCAGGTACGACACGACAGTGTCGCGCTCGCCCTGTTCAGCGCAGGAAAGATAACAACCGCGCGAACGACCAACAGAGAGGATCTCATGCGTATTTCGACACGTTTCTTCGCCGCCGCCTCGATTGCCGCCTTGTCGCTTTTTGCCGGCAGCGCAATGGCTGAAGGCGAAAAGCTGATCATCGGTACCGAGGGCGCCTATCCGCCCTTCAACAACCTCGAATCGGACGGCACGCTCGTCGGCTTCGACATCGACATCGCCAAGGCCCTTTGCGATGAGATGAAGGTCACCTGTGAGTTCGTCACCCAGGATTGGGACGGCATCATCCCGGCTCTCCAGGCCAAGAAGTTCGACGCCATCATCGCCTCCATGTCGATCACCCCGGAACGTAAGGAAAAGGTCGACTTCACCGACAAGTACTACAACACCGGACCGGCCATCGCCGTTGCCAAGGATTCGCCGATCACCGACGTGGCCGGCCTGAAGGGCAAGGTGCTGGGCGCCCAGTCGTCGACCACCCATGCCAACTATGCTGAAAAGCACATGCCCGATTCCGAGCTGAAGCTGTACCCGACGACGGACGAGTACAAGCTCGACCTCGAAGGCGGCCGCGTCGATGCCGTCATCGACGACGTCGTCGTGCTCTCGGAATGGGTCAAGTCGGAAGCAGGCGCCTGCTGCAAGATCATGACCGCGCTCACCCCGGACATCGAAATCAACGGCCCGGGTGCCGGCATTGCCGTCCGCAAGGGCGAAACCGAACTGGCCGAGAAGTTCAACGCCGCCATCAAGGCGATCCGCGCCAACGGCAAGTACAAGGAAATCAACGACAAGTTCTTCGACTTCGACGTTTACGGCGAGTAAGCGCCCGGATCGTGAGCCACGAAATGGCGGAAGGCTTGCACTTCCGCCATTTCTGTTTGACAACAAACGACAATAATTTGCGGCTCGAACCGCAGAGGGGAAATTGAGCATGAGCGGATTGTTTTCCGCCCTCGGGTCGTTCTGGGCCTGGTTCCAGTATGCCTTCGATCCGTTGTGCGGACCGGCCGGCGTCTTCACCATTTTTGGCGGATCTTCGCTCGTTGCCTGCGGGGCGACCGGCTGGGGCGACGAGATCGCCTTCGGCGTCAAGGTCACCGTCTCGCTTTCGCTCGCGACCCTGCCCTTCGGCCTGCTGATCGGCTTCTTCGTGGCGCTGGCCATGCAGTCGGAAGAAAAGACGCTTCGGCTTGCCGGCGGCGTCTACACGACGATCTTCCGCGGCCTGCCCGAACTGCTGACGCTGTTCATCGTCTATTACGGCGTACAGATGGGCATACAGTCGATCCTCGCCTGGTTCGGCTACGACCAGCGCATCGAGATCAACGCCTTCCTGTCCGGCATGATTGCGCTTTCGGTGGTCTTCTCCTCCTATTGTTCGGAAGTGCTGCTGTCGGCCTTCCGCGCCATTCCCAAGGGCCAATATGAGGCCGGAGACGCGCTCGGGCTGCATCGCACCCGCACCATGCGGCTGATCATCCTGCCGCAGTTGATCCGCATCGCGCTGCCGGGCCTCGGGAACCTGTGGATGAACCTTCTGAAGGATACCGCGCTCGTCTCGGTCATTGGCCTGTCGGATATTCTCCGCCAGACCGGCATCGCCGCCAAGGTCTCCAAGGAGCCATTCTTCTTCTACATGCTGGCCTGCGCGCTCTTCCTCTTCCTCGCCGTCATCTCGTCGATCGGCATCAGTTTCATCGATCGCTGGAGCAATCGTGCAGGAGGCGGCCGATGAGCCACGCGACCCAACTCATTCCGCCCCGCCCCGCTCCGCCGCGCCAGGAGCGCGCGCTGTCGGGCGCCCGCATGATCGGCATCGCCGGCATTGCGCTCTGGATCCTGCTCGGCGTCGCGCTGGCGGCGATGATGATCACCAACTGGGACACGGACAAGTTCGTCAAATACGGCCCGCGTTATCTCTCCGGCCTCGGGGTCACGGTGACGCTGGTCGTCACCTCGATCGCGCTCGGCGCCCTGCTGGCAGCGGGCTGGTATTTCGTTCACTCGCTGGAC
>DAIMJJ010000179.1:0-3740 GCA_036722275.1 Rhizobium sp.
GCGCCTTTCTCCAGATGCAGGTCGGACACGACAAGCATATGCAGGTCCGGCAGGACGAGCGCGCCGGACGGGTCGGCAATCGCCTCCACCCCGTTCAGGACGAAACGGGCCGAACGGGCGGGGTCGACGGCAACCGGGTCCTGCAGGCGTGCCAGGCGGTTCATGCTTCTCGCTCTTCCTCGGTCTCGTGTCTCAGGCCATGGCCTCGGCGATCAGGTCGTCGGCTGCCTCGGCCAGCAAATGTTCATGGGCCTCGCCGGCGACCGGCTCGCGCCCGATCTCCAGCATCACCGGCACGGCGAGCGGCGAAATGTGATCCAGCCGCTTGTGGGTGATATGCCCCTTGATTCTCTTTAGCATATCGCCGAGCCGGGCAATATCGAGAAGACCGGCGGCGGCATCCTGTCGCGTCGCCTGCATGAGAATATGGTCGGGTTCGTGACTGCGCAGAACGTCGTAGATGAGATCGGCGGAGACGGTGACCTGGCGTCCGCTCTTTTCCTTGCCCGGATGGCGCTTCTCGATCAGGCCGGCAATCACCGCACAGGTGCGGAAACTGCGCTTCAGCATCCAGGACTCGGCCAGCCAGGCCTCAAGATCATCGCCCAGCATGTCCTCGTCGAACAGATCGGCAAGCCGCAGCCGGCCGGAAGCGATCATGGTTCCCATGTCTTCCAGCCCCCAGATCCCCAGCGAATAATCGGTGGCGACAAAACCGAGCGGCTTGGCCCCCATGCGCTCCAGCCGGCGGGTGAGGAGCATGCCGAGCGTCTGGTGCGCCAGACGACCTTCAAAGGGATAGGCGACGAGGAAGAAGCGGTTGGCGCGTGGAAACGTTTCCACCAGAAGCTCGCCGCGCCTGGGCAGGACCGATTTCTCCCTCTGGATCTCCAGCCAGTCGCGCACCTGTTCCGGCAGGGCGCGGCGGCGATGCGGATCGTCGAGCATGGCACGCACCTGGTCGGCGAGATAGGTCGACAGCGGAAACTTGCCGCCGGCATAGGCGGGGATCTTCGGATCCTGCGAAAAGGCGTTGGAGACGAGACACTCATTGTCGCGCAGCCCCTCGAAGCGCAGGACCTTGCCGGAGAAGAGGAAGGTGTCGCCGGGACTCAGCTGTTCGAAGAAATACTCCTCCACCTTGCCGAGCACCATGCCGCCGCGACCGAGCGAGCCGAGATGGTTGCGCTTGACGAGGCGGACATTGAGCATCGGCATTTCGACGATGGTGCCGAGGTTCAGTCGATATTGCTGGACGACCTGCGGGTTGGAGACTCGCCAGCGACCGTCCTTCATCCGGCGGATGCGGGCATAGCGTTCATAGGTTCGCAGTGCATAGCCGCCGGTGGCGACAAAATCGACGATGCGGTCGAAGGTTTCGCGCGAAAGCGCACCGTAGGGCATCGCGCTCCTCACCTCGGCATAGAGGTCGTCGTCATGGAACGGCCCGGCGCAGGCCATGCCGAGCACATGCTGGGCGAGCACGTCGAGCGAGCCCTCGCCGACGGGCGGCGTGTCCTGGGCACCGATGTAATTGGCATCGAGGGCGGCCTGGCACTCCATGACCTCGAAACGATTGGCCGGAACGAGAATAGCCCGGCTCGGCTCGTCCATGCGGTGATTGGCGCGCCCGATGCGCTGGGCGAGGCGTGAGGCGCCCTTGGGCGCTCCGACATGGACGACAAGATCGACATCGCCCCAGTCGATGCCGAGATCGAGTGTCGATGTCGCGACCACGGCTCGAAGCCTGTTTTCCGACATGGCAGCCTCGACCTTTCGCCGCTGGGAGACATCAAGCGAGCCGTGGTGCAGGGCGATCGGCAGATTGTCGTCGTTGATCGTCCACAGTTCCTGAAAGAGCATCTCTGCCTGGGAGCGCGTGTTGACGAAGATCAGCGTCGTCTGGAAATCTTTCAGCACCGCATAGAGCTCGGGCATGGCATAGCGGGCGGAATGGCCGGACCAGGGAATGCGCTCCTCGGTCGTCAGGATGGTGATATTCGGCTTGGCGCCGCCATCCACGCTGATCAGCCCCGCCGTTCGCTCAAGACCCGGCTCCTGTCCGGCCAGCCACCGCTGGAGGTCGAGCGGCGCCGCGACGGTGGCCGACAGCCCGATGGTCTGCATGGACGGTGCAAGCCGGCGCAGGCGCGCAAGGCCGAGGGAAAGCAGGTGGCCCCGCTTCGAGGTGACCAGCGAGTGAAGCTCGTCGAAGATCACGTAGCGCAGGTCCTTGAAGAAGCGCTCGGCGTCCTTGGACGAGATCAGCAGCGCCAGCTGCTCCGGCGTCGTCAGGAGGATATCCGGCGGGTTGAGCTTCTGGCGCTGGCGCTTGCCGCTCGGGGTGTCGCCGGTCCGGTTCTCGATCGAAATCGGCAGGCCCATTTCGGTAACGGGCTTCATCAGGTTGCGCTCGATGTCGACCGCGAGCGCCTTGAGCGGCGAGATGTAGAGCGTGTGGATGCCGGTGAAGGGGGTACCCGGGGCGGGTCGCCCACGGTCGGCAAGCTCGGTGAGAGATGGCAGGAAACCGGCCAGCGTCTTGCCGGCACCGGTCGGCGCGATCAGCAGCAGGCTTTCGCCGGTGCGGGCGCGGCTGAGCAGCTCCAGCTGATGGACGCGCGGCTGCCAGCCCTTTTCCGCGAACCAGCGGAGGAAGGCCTTGGGCAATGGGACGGAAGCCTCCCCGGGCGCCATGGAATCAGTTGTCAGCACGCCTTGAAGGTAGTGAAGCCTGCGGCGAAGAAAAGGGCGGCGGAGAAAAGCGGGGACGCTGCCTGCCACGACTGTGGCTCACATCGCGACATAGCGATCCTTGCGGTGGTTGATGGCGAGCGTCAGGTTGAGGACGACCGCGCCGATGACCGAGCAGAAGATGATGTAAGGGCTGGCGACGAAGAAGGAGAAGATCAGCACCGTGCCATCAAACACGAGTTGCACGATGCCGGCCCGCCAGCCGAAGCGCTCCTGAAGGTAAAGCGCAAGGATGCCGAAGCCGCCAAGGCTCGCGCGGTGACGAAAGAGAGCCAGCAAACCGGCCCCGATCACCAGTCCGCCGAAGATCGCACCCACCAATGGATCGATATGCGAAATGCCGATGGCCTGCGGCACCGCTTCCGTCAGGAACGAGGTGAAGGCGACGGTCGCAAAGGTCTTCAAGGTGAAGCCGAGGCCGAAGCGACGGAAGGCCAGCCAGTAGAAGGGCAGGTTGACGACGAAGAACAGCAGGCCGAAGGAGTAGCCGCTGGCATAATGCAGCAGGAAGGCGACACCGGTGGTTCCGCCGGTCAGAAGTCCCGCGCTCGACAGCAGCAGGACGCCGAGCGAGGCCATCATCGATCCGGCTGCCAGGCCCTGGACGTCGTCCACCAGCGAATGCCGCTCCGACGACGACGTCATCATGTCCTTCAGGCGAGCTTTCACTTCGACATTGGCCATGTCAGATCCTGCGGGTCACACGGTTGTTTGTCTGTCGGTAGCGCGACGGCGCGACGAGCTCAAGGGCCTTGCGCGCGATTGTCTCACCGCAGGGCGATGTAGCGGTCGGAGCGGTGGTTGATGGCGAGGAAGAGGTTGAGGACGACGGCGCCGAGAACCGAATAGGCGACCACTGGAGGACTGACCACGGCAAAGGCCGCCGCCATGACCACGAGATCGAAGCCGAGCTGCACGAGGCCGGCGCGAATGCCGAAGCGATCCTGCATGTAGACGGCGAGAATGCCGATGCCGCCGAGACTGGC
>DAIMJJ010000179.1:3840-8786 GCA_036722275.1 Rhizobium sp.
ACCGACCTTCGCCAGGAGATAAAGGCCGAGTGCCGCGATCATGCTGCCGGCAATCAGCCCCTGCAGATCCTCGGCCGCCGTGTGGCGGGTGGGGTTGGAATTCCAGATACCCAACATGCTCGTCAGATGCGCCATGACTTGTCCCCGAAAAAGGCCTCCCGCAGCGCAAAAATTACGCCGGAAGCCCTGATTTGCAAGGGGTATAGGTAAGCAATACTGACCTATCGAGAAGTTCGCAATTTTCGTGTTCTTCAGCCGGCACGCACGGCAAGAAACAGAATGCCGAGGACCGGTTTTCCGCCATCCATGCGAATGGTCGTGCGCTCCAGTTCGCGAAGCTCAAAGCCGGCAATGTCGAGCGCATCTTTAACGTAGCGTTCCGAATGCGCATAGCGCAGCGACGGAGCGAGGTGGAAACCCTCGGGGGTCGCCGCGTCCTCGACCGAAAAGGCAAACACGGCGTCGGGCGCAGCAAGCGCGGCGGAAAGCGAAAAGGCGTTCGACAGATCTCCGAGATACATGAAGACATCGGCCGCGGCGATGAGATCGGCCCGGCCGGGCTGAAGGTGGGCTTCGAAAAGGCCCGACAGGTCCGCGTTCAGGGACAGGTCGCATCGCGCCAGGTGATCGTAGAGGTTCTTTTCTTCAGCCTTGGCCAGCATGTTGACGGAGAGATCGTAACCTTCCAGCCGCAGCGTCATGTCTCGGATCTCGACCCCGAGGAGCCCGGTGCCGCAGCCCAGATCGACCGCACAGGAAAAGGGACCGCTCATTCCTCCGGCACGACGGACGAGCGCCGCAAGCTTGCCGGGCACGGAATAGTCGAGCCTTTCGACGAGTGCCGCCTCGAAACGGTCGGCATAGTCGTCGAACAGGGCTTCGACATAACGGCTCGGCGGCTTGTCCGGCGTCTCGACAGCCCCCAGCAGGGCAAGCTTGAGGCCGGCGCCAAACACGTCCTCGGTGTCGAGCACCAGGACCCGCTCGAAGGCGCTCGCCGCATCTTCGCGAAGGCCGGCCTTTTCGCGGTAGTCGCCGAGGCGAAGCCAGCCTGCGGCCCAATCGGGCGTAAGCTCAAGCGCCTGCTCCATCAATTCGGCTGCCGCCGCAGGATCGCCACTTTCAGCGAGCATCCGGGCATAGTCGGCGCGTCGATCGGCAATGACGTCGCCAGAGGAAAACTGGGTGGGGTGCATGATGAAATCCCGTGGATCACGCGGCTCTTGACCGAAGGGCCGAAAAAACACAAGAGCTAAGTTACGCGAGCGTCCCGGCGCAGCCTTGCGCTCCTTACTTGCGGCACACGGCGCTTCTTCCTATGTGAAGCCAAACAGGAGATTGCCATGACCGATCGGGTCAACAGATTTCTCGGCGACACGCCGGGCCGCACCGCCATCAAGCTCGTCGTCGTCTCGCTCATCGTCGGTTTCGTGATGCACGTGTTCGGCATCTATCCTGTCGACATCATCGAAGGTATCCGGCACTTCTTCATCGAACTCTGGTATCGCGGCTTTGCAGCCCTCGGCCGCGTCGGCGATTATCTGCTCTTGGGCGCGACTGTCGTCATTCCCGTCTTCATCGTGCTGAGGCTGATCAGTGCAAGGAACTGAACCGCTTTTCATGCTGCCCCGCCGCCGGCTGATCGTCTTGGCCGGTACCGGCCTGCTTGCTGCGCTTGCCGGCTGCCGCAGCACCGACGTGCTGCCAACCAGTGACGAGTTTGCCGAAGTGCAGACCGACAAGGCCCTGCCGATGGTCAACCAGTTGCGGGAGAAGAAGGGGCTTTCGACCCTCGCCAAGAACCCGGCGGCGGAGACGGCCGCGGTGGTGCAGGCCAAGCGCATGGCCAAGGCCGGGAAAATGTCGCATCTGATCGGTTTTAACGACAGTTTTCTCGAGCGGATGAAACAGACCGAGGTGCCGTTGCCGGCTGCGGAGAACATTGCGACCGGTCAGGACAGCGTGGAACGCGCGGTACAGGCCTGGATCGATTCGAAGAAGCATCTCGAGAACATGCTCGGCGGGTATCGTGGCCTCGGCGTCGCTGTCGCCCGCGATCCCTCTTCCGCCAACCGCCCCTATTGGGCCATGGTGCTTTCAGCCTGAGCGATTCTTGCCCTGGCGTGACGGAAAGGGAGCGCCCATGGACAAGGCCAGCAGACCGGTTCGCATTGTCGAGGTAACGCACCGCTCGGTGCTGGCGATCGCCGTTCCGATGACGCTCGGCTATATCACGACGCCGCTTCTCGGACTGACCGACACCGCCGTGATCGGGCGGACGGGCGACGCATCCGCGCTGGCCGGCCTTGCGATTGCCGCAACCCTGTTCGACCTGCTGTTCGGCAGCCTCAACTTTCTCAGGGCTTCGACAACGGCGCTCGTCGCACAGGCGGCAGGCCGGCGCGATGTCGCGGAGCTCTTCGCCGTGTTCTGGCGGTCCGTGGCGCTTTCACTGGCCTTTGGCCTGCTTGCGCTTGTGCTCTCGCCGCTGTTGATCTCCGGGGGCATGATGATGATGGGCGCCGAGGGCTCCGTGGCGGAAGCCGCCGCAACCTATGTCGCCATCCGGATCCTGGCCGGCCCGATCACGCTCACCAATTTTACGCTGCTCGGCTTTGTGCTGGGGCGCGGCCTCGGATCGGTGGGGCTTGCGCTGCAGATCCTGCTCAACGGCACGAATATCGTCATGTCTATCCTGCTTGGTCTGTGGCTCGGCTGGGGGATTTCCGGTGTTACCTGGGGCACGGTGATCGGCGAAACGGTGGCGGCAATCGCAGGGTTCACCTATATCTTCCTGCGCTATGGCCGGGCCGCGTCTCCACGTCTTTCCATGCTGACGGACGGAGCGAAGCTGAAGCAGCTCTTTCACCTCAACCGTGACATCCTTATCCGCACCTTCGCGCTGATCTGCGCCTTTACGGTGATGACTCGGGTGGGGGCAAGCTTCGGCCCGGTGACCCTTGCCGCGAATGCCGTCCTGATGAACTTCTTCATGATCTCGAGCTTCTATCTCGACGGCATCGCGACGGCGGCGGAACAGATCGCGGGAGAAACGGTCGGCGCCCGCTACCGGCCGGGCTTCGAACGCGCGCTGAAGCTGACCGGCCTGTGGTCGCTCGGGCTGGCGCTTGCAAGCCTTGCTTTCTTTCTCGCCTTCGGCCCCGCGATCATCGACTTCATAACCACGGCGCCGGAGGTCCGCATCACCGCCGAGCTCTACCTGCCCTACGCTGCCTTCACCGCCTTGACCGGCGCGCTCGCCTTCCAGATGGACGGCGTCTTCATCGGCGCCACCTGGTCGCGGGACATGCGCAACATGATGATCCTGTCGCTGGCCGGCTATCTCGCGACGCTAGCCGCTCTCGTGCCGTTCCTCGGCAATCACGGCTTGTGGATCGCACTCAACGTCTTCCTCGCCCTGCGCGGGCTTCTGCTGCTGTCGCGGCTGAAGCCGAAGCTCGATCAGACCTTCGCCGCCAGCCAGTAATCGAGGCGACTGTCACGCAGGTCCCGGATCGAGGCGACCTTTTCCCGGTCGAGGATCTGCGACAGGCCGCGTACGATCTGACCCGGCAAAGCAGGCCCCTCATAGACCATGCAGGAATAGAGCTGGACCAGATCCGCGCCGGCACGGATCTTCTCCATCGCCGTCTCGGCGGAGGACACCCCACCGACGCCAATGATCGGCATGGCGGCTCCGACGCGGCTGCGCATGCGCGCCAGCACGGCCGTCGATTTGTCAAACAGTGGCTTGCCCGAAAGACCGCCCGCTTCGCCCGCCAGCCGCGGATCGGACAAGCCTTCGCGCGAGAGCGTCGTATTCGACACAATCAGGCCGTCGAGATCATGCGCCAGCGCTTCGGCGGCGATGTCATCCATACCTTCCTCGGTCAGGTCCGGCGCGATCTTCAGGAAGACCGGACGACGCACGCCCGTCGCCTCGGCCACCTCGTCGCGGGCGGCAAGCACCGCCGACAGAAGCGACGCCAGGCTTTCGCGCGCCTGCAGGTCGCGAAGACCGGGCGTGTTGGGCGAGGAGATGTTGGCTGTGAAATAGGAGGCCACACCAGCGAACCGCCGGATGCCCTCGACATAATCGGCGATCCGGTCGACGCTGTCCTTGTTGGCACCGATGTTGACCCCGACAATGCCGGCGGGGCGACGCGCCAGAAGCCGGGCAAGGGCTGCGGCATGGCCTTCATTGTTGAAGCCGAGACGGTTGATCACCGCCAGATCCTTCTCAAGGCGGAAAATGCGCGGCTTGGGATTGCCGGCCTGCGGCTTCGGCGTCAGCGTGCCAACTTCCGCAAAGCCGAAACCGAGACGAAGGAGGGCGTCCGGAACCTCGGCGTTCTTGTCGTATCCGGCCGCCATGCCCAGCGGGTTGGGAAAGTCGAGGCCCGCAACGCGGACCGAAAGGCGCGGGTCGGGCTTGAGCGAGCATGTCGGCACAAGTCCGGACTTCAGCGCCGTGATCGACATCCCATGGGCGGTCTCGGCATCGAACAGGAACAGGCCGCGACGGGCAATGGTCTTGAAGGCATCGATCATGGGGTCATCTCCGGAAACACATGCTCGCCATTGTCGCCGAGCGGGAGGGGCTTCTCCCAAAGCACGGCATCCAGCGGCAGGTCGGCATAAAGATGCGGGAAAAGATCGCCGCCGCGCGACGGTTCGAAGTGAAGCGCCTGGCCGAGCGCCAAGGCATCGACGGCGACGAGCAGGAGACCCTCGACGCCGGCGAAATGCCGGCGCGCCGTTTCGAGCGCCTGACTGGCCGTCGAGAAATGGATGTAGCCATCGGAAAGATCGATCGCAGCGCCACGAAATACGCCGTCGAGGCGGGCTTGCTGCCATAATTCCCGCGGCACAATCTTGTATATGATCCGGTCCAAGGGCCTGTCCTTCCGTCAGCGGCGCATCCGCTGGCGGTTTGCCGCAATCCG
>DAIMJJ010000180.1:0-8741 GCA_036722275.1 Rhizobium sp.
GCGAGGAGATGGAGATCTATATCGGCCGGGCGCTGGCGAGCGCCGAACGCGAAGAAGTCACCGGCAAGCAGGTGACCCCTTTCCTACTCGACACGATCTTCCACATGACCGAGGGCCGCAGCCTGAAGACCAATATCGCGCTGGTCGAAAACAATGCCCGCCTCGCCACCGAGGTCGCCGTGGCGATGAACGCCTGACGAGAGGCCCCGTCAGGAAAGATAGCCGAGCCGGACCGCCTCCCCGAGCGCATGCTCCAGGCGGTCCGTGCCGAGTTTGCGGCAGAGCGACGCGATCAGATAATTGACGGTTCGCGTCGACAGCGACAGCCGCTGGGCCATGGCCATCGTGTCGAGTCCGGCCGCGGCCATTTCCAGACACTCCACCTCAAGCCCGGATATGCCGGTGCGATGCCCCAGGCGGCGTTTCTCCAGCGTTTCCAGCCGATCGAGCAGGTGGATGGCGAGAAAGCTGAAATCATCCAGCTCGGCGGTCGAAAGCGCGTCACGCTCGCCATAAGCGCCGAAAATATGCTTGCGGCCGTCGATCGTCGGCAGCGCGGCATAGGCGCCGCGGCTCATCCCATGGCTGCGCAGCAGGACCATCAGTTCCGCGACCTGCGGCGATGCTTGCGCTCTTTGCGCCAGATCGTCGACATGCCACTGAAACGTCTGCCGCTCGGACGACATGAGGATGCGAACGGGAGCGGCCGGAAGCCCGCCCACGGCATCAAAACTGGCGACGAAGGCGGCCGGCACGTTGCTGAGCAGCAGCTGGCTGCGCAGCGTCGCGGTCCAGACGATCCGCGAATCGAAAAGCTTGAAAAACTCGAAGCGGAAACGGCGCAGCAGGAGCTCGATGACCGCGCGCATGTCGCTCAGGCTTTCCGCTGCCTGCATGTGGACCAGAAGATCCCGGCCGCCGCCCTCTGACACCACGCTTTCGCTCATCGGACCCCGTCAATGTGCCGCATGTTTCCCCAAAACCCTACGGCCGGCTCACCCCGCCGGCCGTCCCCCTGCAGACGCGCAGCGTCGCGTGCTCCGATCGCCAGTAGGCCCGCCTTCCTGACAAAAGTCAATTTGCTCCGTCGAGCATTTCGCGCACGGTGACCGCGAGCTGCTTCAGCGAGAAGGGTTTGGGCAGGAAGCCGAACTTCGCGTCGGCCGGCAGGTTGCGCGCAAAGGCGTCCTCGGCATAGCCGGAGACGAAGATGAACTTCATGTCCGGATATTTCTTACGCAGCTCGGTGAGCAGGGTCGGCCCATCCATCTCCGGCATGACCACGTCGGACACGACGATGTCGACGGCGCCGCCCAGTTCTTCCAGGATATCGAGCGCCTCAAGGCCGGAGCCCGCCTCATGCACGGTATAACCGCGGGTTTCCAGCATGCGCTTGCCGCCGCGCCGCACCGCCTCCTCGTCCTCGACGAGCAGCACCACCGCCGACTTGCCGGTCAGATCCGCCGGCTCGTCCTTGGCACCGCTGACCGCGGCTGTCTGCGGCCTGTCGGCCCCGTAGCCCTCGTCACCGCTTCCGGCATGCACCGGCGCCGTCTGAATGGCTTCCGGGACATGGCGCGGCAGGAAGATGCGGAAGGTCGTGCCGCGGCCGACCTCGGATTCCGGATAGATGTAGCCGCCCGACTGCTTGACGATGCCATAGACCATGGCGAGCCCGAGACCAGTCCCCTTGCCCACTTCCTTGGTGGTGAAGAAGGGCTCGAAGATCTTGTCCATGATTTCCGGCGCAATGCCGGTCCCGGTGTCCGACACCTCGACCAGCACCAGCTCTTCCTCCGGCAGGCCGCGATAATGGAAGGCAGCCGCTTCCTCCGGCGCGATGTTGCGCGTCGTCACCGTGATCGTGCCGCCGTCGGGCATGGCATCGCGGGCATTGACGCAGAGATTGATCAGCACCTGTTCGAACTGCGACAGATCGGTCTTCACCGCCCAGAGGTCGCGGCCATACTCGACCTTGAGCTTGACATTGCTGCCTGAAATCAGCCGATCGACGAGCATGCGCAGATCGCCGATCACGTCGGTGAGGTTCAGAACCGTCGGGCGCATGGTCTGCTTGCGCGAGAAGGCGAGCAGCTGGCGCACGAGCACCGCCGCGCGGTTGGCGTTGCGCTTGATCTCCATCAGGTCGGCAAAGCTCGAATCCGAAGGGCGCGCCTGCAAGAGCAGATGGTCGGACGACAGCAGGATGGCGGTCAGCACATTGTTGAAGTCGTGCGCGATACCACCGGCGAGCGTGCCGACCGCGTTCATCTTTTGCGTCTGCGCCATCTGCGTCTCGAGCGCCTTCTGGTCGGTCACGTCGACCGCATAGACTATCGCCGCCTCTTCCGGCGCCTCGTCGCTCTGGTCGATTACCGCGTTGACGTAGAAACGGAAGTGTCGTGCATCATTGACCGGGTGGCGGCTGTCGATCGGCGCGATGTCGACCTGACGGTCCTTGGCAGCGGCCAGCGCTTCGTGGAACCGCTCGCGCTCGCTCTCGTGAATCACCACTTCGAGCTTGCCGCCGCGATCAACGTCGTCGCGGCTGACAATGTCGGAGAACAGCTTGAGGAAGGGCGCGTTGGTGCGCAGGATCCGTCCCTCGCCGTCCACCGAGGCGATCGCCATCGGCGTGTTGTTGAAGAAGCGGGTAAAGCGCATCGAGGCGATCGAGGCCGACTGGTCGCTGCCACCCTCCTGGCGGGCGAGCACGATCGAGCGGCTCTCGCCCGGTGCCCCGTCCCGCGCCGAGCGCACGCGATGCACGAGGCGCACCGGCAGGCTCTGGCCGTTGACGCGGCGCAGGTCGAGATCGAGCGTTTCGGTCTTCGACTGGCCGGGCTCCGCCTGCACGGAATCAATCAGCGCCATGCCTTCGCCGGCCACCAGGTCGGCGATCGTCATCGAACCGGGGCTGAACTGCGTGAGGTCGACGCCGAGCCATTCGGCGAGCGTCGCATTGATGTAGTAGATCTCGCCCTTGCGCCCAGCGGAGAAAAAGCCGGCCGGCGCATGGTCGAGATAGTCGATGGCGTGCTGCAGTTCCTTGAAGAAGCGCTCCTGGTCGTCGCGCTCGGAGGTGATATCGCTGATCTGCCAGACATGCAGCTTCTTGCCGGAGCTGCGCTCCCCCGACAACAGGCGGGCCTTGAGACGATACCAATGGGCGCCCGAGCCGCTGCTGGTGTGGGTCCCAAGCGGCTTCAGCAAGCGGAATTCCTCATAGCCCTCCCGCCCCTCGCGCAGGCCATTGGTCAGGCGGTAGAGCGCTTCGCTCGATTCGCGGTAGCGCGACAGCAGCGCCTCCAGCGTCTGCACCTCGGTTGCCTTCTTGGCCCCGGTCATACGCCCGTATGCGGCATTGGCATAAACGACGCGACCGTCCTCGTCGGTGATCAGGATGCCTTCCGGCTGGCTTGCGAGGAAATTTCGCGCCAGCGTGTCGGAATGGGACTGCGGCATGACCTCGACGAAGCCGATCACGGCGGCGACGATGAAGAATATGCCCATCATCGCCAGAATGCCGAGAATGCCGAGCACGAATTCGTTGTCGAGCTGGCTCTTGAACAGCACGAAGGCGACGGCGGCCACGAGCAGGACGGCGGCGAGCAGGATGACACGCAGAGCCGTACCCGAACGCGTTGCCCGATCCACCAGCGGAGCCTCGTCGTCTGCGCCCATGGGCTGTCTTGTCATATATGCCTCGTGCTCGAACCCGGATGCCGCGTCGCCGGCTGCGTTGATGAAAGGAATCGGGCCTGTTGCACCTGTTTAGCAAGTTGCAGCAGCAGCAAAAAGCTCCGCGCGGGCATATTGCGCGCGCCCATACACAGCAATCCCCATAGGAATGCCGCATTTTCCACTAGGCTTGCATCTTTTACGCGAAGCGCCAAGCGCCCGCCAAGCCCGTCCTTGCCCGGATTGCGAAAGAGACCATCTTCTGCCAGAAAGCGGAAAAAGGAGAGCCCGACATGTTTGACGAACTGGTGACCGCCTATGGGAACCGTTTTCTGGTCGCTGCACTCGGCGTCAGCCTTGCGCTTCTGTGCCTGTTCATCGTGCTTTGGCTGCTGCGCAATCGCGCGCCTTCGCCCTTCGTCCGCGGCGGCCGCAACCGCCAGCCGCGGCTGCAGGTGCTGGATGCCGCCGCCGTCGACGCCCGTCGTCGCCTGGTCCTCGTGCGCCGCGACAATGTCGAACATCTGGTGATGATCGGCGGCCCGACCGACATCGTCATCGAAAGCGGCATCGGCGACGAGCGCGGCTATCTCGCCGCAACCGCCGTGAGCGACAGCGCCATGCAGGTGACCGCCGACCTTGCCGATCAGCGACTGCCACAAACGGCCGCAGCACCGCGCGCGCTGGAGCGGACGGAAACGCCGCCTGCCGCAGCGGCCCTGTCAGTCGACAGTCTGCTCGCCGGTCGACCAGAGGCGCCGCCGGCCGTGCACCGCCCGCATGCGACCGTCTCACCCGCCCCGGCCCCGGCCCCTGCCCAGGCCGCCATGCCGCAGCCAGCTCCGGCAACGGCACCAGTCAAAACGGCAGCACCCGTGATCCCTGCCCCGTCGTCCGCGCCGGCAGCAGCACAGACACAGGCCGCGCCAACGATCCCGACCTCTCCGGCGGCACCGGCAGCCACGCCGCCCGCTCCGGCTGCGGATCTGCGCAAAGTCGAGGCACCGCGCATCGAACCGGCGGCACCGATCGCTCCCAAGGCTGAGGCAGCCGCAGCAGTGCGCGAAGCAGCACCGGCCGTGAGATCCGAAAGCCCGAAGGTGGAAGTGTTCGCCGAAAAGCCGCAGCAAGCGGCCCCGGCCGCGTCTGCCGCCACCCCGACCCCGCCGGTCGCAGCGCCGGCCCGTCCGGCCGCACCGGCCGTTCAGGTGCCGACAGCGGCAGCCGAACCGGCGACAACGACTGCACCGGTCGTGCCGGCACCGGTTCGGGAAACGCGCGCCTCAGATATCCCGGCTGCGCCGGCCGCCTTTGCGGCAACATCTGCTCCCTTCGGCACCCCGGCAGTCGAGCCGGCGGCACGGCCTGCCGCCCAGCAGCGCCCGGCCAATCCAGAGGGTGATGCCGCCGATATTCTGGAGGCCGCGCGTCAGCGCGTCCTGACGCCCGCTGCGTCACAGCGCGACGAACCGCGGTTTGAGCCTGCCGCGCCCGAATTCCAGCGCCGCTCAACCGAGCAGAGCGAATTCGAAAAGGTGCTGGAACAGGAAATGGCACTGCATCTGGCCGCCGCCAACGATCCGCAGCCGAAGGTGACGACCCCCTTCGCCAGCATCCTGCCGGACACGCGCCCGGACCGGCCCGTCGTTCCGCCGATCGCAACCCCGGTGCGCGCCGACACGGCCCGCCCAGCCACGCCTGCCCCCGAGGAACCGGACCTGCAAAACGAGATCGCCCGCATCTTCGGAGAAATGTCCGCCGACCGCAATTGAGGCGTCAGGCACAAACGCAAAATGCCGGCGCAAGCCGGCATTTTGCGTTAGGTCCCAGGTTGGTCCCGTATTCCGTTGGCAAATGCCGTCCGGCCGGCCTTATTCGTCGCGGTAGACCTTTTCGCGGCGCTCGTGCCGCTCCTGCGCCTCGAGCGACAGCGTCGCGATCGGGCGGGCGTCCAGGCGCTTCAGGCCGATCGGCTCGCCGGTCTCCTCGCAATAGCCGTAGGTGCCGTCATCGATCCGCTGCAGCGCCGCGTCGATCTTGGAAATCAACTTGCGCTGACGATCGCGGGCACGAAGCTCGATGGCGCGGTCTGTCTCAGAAGATGCCCGATCGGCGAGGTCCGGATGATTGGCACTCTCTTCGGCGAGGTGCCCCAGGGTTTCACGAGCTTCCCGGAGGATGTCGTTCTTCCATGCGATGAGCTTTGCGCGAAAATATGCCCGCTGGCTCGCGTTCATGAACTCATCGTCTTCCGAGAGAACATAATTGCTAAGATTGATCTTCTCACTCAACGCGATTCTCCTGAAGAACATCTCAATGGCGGGGTGTATATCCTTTCGCTACCCAGCGTTCAAGCCTGACGGATGAGTATTAAGGCATTTTTAAATCTGTCACATTTTTAGGCTAAGGGCATAATTTTTAACCGTTAATTGCTCTGACTGCTATCGTTCTGGTTGCAGCGCAGCAAAAGCCGGGACCCCGACTGTGGTCTAATCGGTTTGAACGGCTGTTGACGGACATCCCCGACAAAAGCTAGTTCAGGGACAGAAAGCCCAGTCGCGGAATTTCCTCAGATGTCCCTCCTCGCCTCGCCTCCCCAGCGCATCTACCTCCTGCGGCACGCGAAGTCCGGCTGGGCACGGCCGGGTGAACGCGATTTCGACCGCAGCCTCGATGAGACCGGCCTTGGTGAGGCCGACCAGGTGGCCGCGACCGCCGCCGAGCGCGGTTATCGCCCGGCACTCGTGCTGTCGTCCTCGGCGGTCCGCTGCCGCCAGACCGCCGAAGCCATGCGCCGGCAGATGGATGACACGATCGAGTTCCGCTATCTCGACGCGCTCTACAATGCACCCGCCGACACCTATGTCGATCAGCTGGATCAACTGGAGCTTCGCAACTCCGTCATGCTGGTCGGGCACAATCCGGCGATCGAGGAACTGTTTGCCACGCTGGTGGGCATGGAGGCGGTCAACCGCACCATACCCGAAGGCTATCCGACGGCCGGGCTCGCCGTTCTCGACCGCAACAGCGACGGCGACGGCGACTGGATCCTGACCGACTTCGTCGTCGGATAGGACAAAGGCGCGGCGCCTGGCGATGCGCCGAAGGTTCGAGCCGCCCGCCGTCTTTTTCCGATGCCCCGCGCTTCCCATATGTGCAACATGCTTCCTATATGCGGAACGTGAGATCATGCAGGGACGAATGAATTGCCGCCATCCTTGACCAGCTTCACCGACGAAGCCGCAATCGCCTTCGACAATCTTGCCGACCGCGCCGCCAATCTCGTCAACCCGACCATCCGGCTCGGGGTCACCGGCCTGTCGCGCGCGGGCAAGACCGTGTTCATCTCTTCGCTGGTGCACAATCTCCTGCATGGCGGGCGCCTGCCGCTGTTCGAACCGATCCGGTCGGGCCGGGTGAGCGCGACGCGTCTCGAGGAACAGCCGGGCGACGCCGTGCCGCGATTCCAGTACGAGGATCATATCCGCGCCCTGGTGCGCGACCGGGTGTGGCCGGAATCGACACGGGCAATCTCGGAGCTGCGCCTGACCATCGAATATAAGAGCGCCAGCGGCTGGAACCGCATGTTCTCGCCCGGACGGCTGTCGATCGACATCGTCGATTATCCCGGCGAATGGCTGCTCGACCTGCCGCTGCTCGGACAGGATTATCGCCAGTTCAGCGAGACGACCGCAGCCCTGGCACAAACCGGGATCCGCGCCGAGCTCGCCCGCGACTGGCTGGATCTCTGCGCGGCCATCGACATGGACGCGCCCGCCGACGAAATGGTCGCCCGGCAGCTGGCCACCACCTTCACCGCCTATCTGCGCGCCTGCAAGGCCGACGAGCGCTCGCTATCGACGCTGCCACCCGGCCGCTTCCTGATGCCCGGCGACCTCGACGGTTCACCGGCTCTGACCTTTGCGCCGCTTGTCGGCCTGCCGCAGACCCGCGCCCCCAAGGGCTCGCTGCGGGCGATGATGGAGCGCCGTTTCGAGGCCTACAAGACGGTGGTGGTCAAGCCGTTCTTCCGCGAGCATTTTGCGCGGCTCGACCGGCAGATCGTGCTGGTGGATGCGCTGCAGGCGATCAATCGGGGACCGGAGGCCGTTCAGGACCTGGAACGGGCGCTCGCCGACGTGCTGGCCTGCTTCCGCGCCGGCACGAACAGCATGCTGTCCTCGCTCATCCGCCGCCGCATCGACCGGGTGCTGGTCTGCGCCACCAAGGCCGATCACCTGCACCACGAGAGCCATGACCGGCTTCAGGCGATCACGCGACGGCTGGTCGATCGCGCCGTGCAGACGATCGGCATGTCCGGGGCCGGCATCGACGTGATGGCGATCGCATCGGTGCGCGCCACCCGCGAGGCAACTGTCAAGCGCGACGGTCACGAGCTGCCGGTCATCGTCGGCACGCCGATGGCCGGCGAAAAGGTCGGCTCGGAACGTTTCGACGGAAACCGCAAGACGGCGGTCTTCCCCGGCGACCTGCCGGAGAATGCCGAAGCCTTCTTCCGGTCGCTCGATGCCGGCAAGGACGAGCTCGACCTGCCCGATCTCGATATCGTGCGGTTCCGCCCGCCGCTCATCGAAGAGACCGGCGGCGACATCACCCTGTCGATCCCGCATATCCGGCTCGACCGGGCCATGCAGTTCCTGTTTGGAGATCGCCTCGCATGAAAAGGCCAACCTCGCCGCCGCACGTGCCCCGCCGTCCTGCTTCCTTTTCCGTGGAACCGGACGAGCCGATCGCCGCAAGGACCACCGCGCCGCGAAAACCCCAGAGCTTCGACGCGGGCGTGGAGATCACGCCGGACGAGGCGGACCCCTTCCTCGGCAGCGCACCGGATACGCTGGAGCCGATCGCGATCGCGCGCCCCAGGCGCAGGGCGCTTTCGCTCGGCAAGATTGCCGCCGGCGCCTTCGGACTGATCCTGTCGCTCGCCTTCGGCCTCTGGCTCGACGGACTGATCCGCGACCTCTTTGCCCGCGCCGACTGGCTCGGCTATACGGCCATCGCGGTGGTCGCCATCGGCCTTGCCGCGCAGGGTATCTTTT
>DAIMJJ010000181.1:0-8617 GCA_036722275.1 Rhizobium sp.
CACCTCGAATTCCAAGTCATCATCGTCGATATCCGGCTGGCGGTAACGAATGGAGGCCCGCACCATCTCTATCTCGGCCGCAGACATCTCCAGCGCGATGGCGACCCGTTGCTGGGGCGCCATGCGCCGGTAGATCTGCACGCGCAGCCATTCGGTTTCGGGGTTACGCACTGCCATACGACGGCTCCTTTGCAGCCCTTCACTTGCTGCGATCAATCAGCAGGCGCAGCCGCGCTTCCTCGGCCATGAGCGCATCCGCCTCTGCCTGCAACCGGCTAACTCTGCGAGCAGCGAGCTTCGCGCGCAGGCCGGTCAGCGCGGCGGCCTGCGCCTCAGCATGGGCCAGTTCCCGCTGCAATCGGCCCAGCGCCGCCTGGACCTCGCCCTTCCGCGCTACAGCCGCCTGCCGGTCAGTGCTCATCGCGGCAGGTACTCCAGCCATGCCTGCTGCGGCGCCACAATCTCCGGCAATGCGGTCAAGGGCGCCCAAAAGAGGGTAAAGATGTGGTTGTCGGTGGACGCAGTCCACCTTTCCGGCGTCTCTTCGTCGCACGCCAGCAGGTAGAAGTACCGGCGCTGCCTGTCGGTCAGAGCGTCATCTGCCACCCAACCTGTAATCTGGTAGCTGATATACCTCAGATCGGGATAGCGGTCTGTTTCCTGGTAGCTGACCTGGCTGAATCCGGCGGTCTGCCGGTGGAGCCTGACATACGCGGCCCGGGGAAGCGTGGCCCAATCGAAGCTCGCCGGATCGGGGCGGGAGTAGACGGTCGACCGGCGGAGCATGTAGCGCTCATCCGGCGCGCCGTTGAAATCGGCCGGCGGCTTCGGCATCGGCACGCTCTGTGTCATCGACACCCGGCGGCGCGATCCGCTGGATGAGCGGCAGCTGCGGCTTCTGCAGGATCTCGCCCGACTGGTGACCGACAAGCTGGAGCAGAGACGCCTGTCGCGCCTCGAAGTTATCGCCTCGAAACTGATGGCGGCCACCGCCGACGGCGTGGTGATCACCGACGAAGACCGCAACATCACCGCCTGGAACCAATCGGCGGAAAAGGTGTTCGGCTATACGGCCGAAGAAGTGCTCGGCAGGCCGATCGAAACCTTCGTGCCGCTGGTCTTCGACGAGGACGATCAGCCGGCCCAGCGCGGCGAGATCGGCTTGAAATATCGCCGCGTCGAACTCAATGCCAAGCACAAGCTGAAGCATGACATCACGCTCGAGGCGTCCGCGATCGCCTGGCGTGACGATCGCCTTAACCTTTCGGGCCTCGGCATGATCCTGCGGGACGTGACGGAACAGCGGATCGCCGATCGGCAGATCGCCTTTCTCGCCCACCATGACGAACTGACGGGGCTCTCCAACCGCCGCAGCCTGCATCAGCGGATCGAAGACCTGCTCCAGCACGAGAGTGATCCGAAGGATGGCCTCGCCGTCTTCTGCATCGACATCGACCGCTTCAAGGTCGTGAACGAAACCCTCGGCCACCGGGTCGGCGACGAGCTCCTGCGCCAGGTTGCCGAACGGCTACGGCATATCGCCGGCGTCAAGGATATCGTCGCCCGTCTGGCTGGCGACGAGTTCGCCATCGTCCGTCGCGGCGCTCAGAGCGAGGAATCGCTTGCGCTGTTCGCCGAGACCGTGCTTGCGGCGATAGCCGAAACCTTCGAAGTTGAAGGCCATCTGGTCTCGACGAGCGCCAGCCTCGGCATTGCCTGTTTCCCGCGCGACGGCGAGGACTGCGACACGCTGCTCAACCATGCAGATCTCGCGACCTATCGCACCAAGATCGAGGGACGCAACGGCTACCACTTCTTCGAACCCGACATGGACGGCCAGACGCTGGTCAAGCGCGGGCTGGAGCGCGACCTGCGCGGCGCGCTTGCCAGAAACGAGTTCGAGATCCACTATCAGCTGCAGTTCGACATCGCGAGCGGCCGGCCCGTCGGGGCCGAGGCGCTATTGCGATGGAACCATCCGGTGCACGGCTATGTCAGCCCTTCGGATTTCATTCCGATCGCCGAGACGACCGGCCTCATGGTGTCGATCGGCCGTTGGGCTTTCCACCGGGCCTGCCGCGATTTTGCGACCGCAGCGCCAGGGCTGAAGCTGGCCGTCAACCTCTCGCCCGTCCAGTTCCGGCGCGACAACATCGTCCCACTGGTACGCGAAGCGCTGGCCGCCTCGGGCCTGCCCAGCCACCGGCTGGAGATCGAAGTGACCGAATCCCTGCTGATGGAGAAGGATGCCGGCACGCTGGAAACGCTCGAAGGGCTCAAGGCCATGGGCGTCAGCGTCGCGCTCGACGATTTCGGCACCGGTTATTCGTCGCTGAGCTACCTGCACAACTTCCCCTTCGACACGATCAAGATCGACCGCTCCTTCGTCCGGGAAGCCGAGACCAACAAGGATTGCGCCGCTATCCTGCAGGCGATTGCGGCCCTTGCCTCGGCCCTCAACCTGACCACCGTCGCAGAGGGCATCGAGACGGAGACGCAGCTCGCCTGCGTCAAGGCTCTGGGCTATCAGGTCTGCCAGGGCTTCCTGCTCGCCCGCCCGCAACCGATCGCGGCTTTGTCATCCTCCGCCGCGGCTGCCGCCGCCCGCGCGATCAACTAAGCCGAGCGCCGGGCCGGATCTTTCGGAAGCGGTGTATGGCGGCGGCCGGGTTCTTGCCCCTGCCGCTTAAACCGCTAGTCTTCCGCCGACCCCTTGAGGAGAGGAAGAGATGATGACGCATGACCGGGCGCTGCTCGATACCCTGGCCAAACAGGAAGACACACTGCTCTTCAAAGCCTTCGACGAGATCACCGCGATCGAGATCGGCTCGCGTCTGACCCAGGCGGCACGGGCTGATGATCTGCCGGTGGTGATCAATATCCGCACGGCCGACCGGGTGCTCTATCACGCCGCACTTCCCGGCTCGTCGCCGGACAATGACGAATGGGCGCGGCGCAAGAGCAATGTCGCCCTCCGGTTCCACAAGTCTTCGATGAGGGTCGGCGAGAATTATCGTCTGAAAGGTCGCGAGGTCTCAGTCGAACTCGGGCTCGACCCGATCGACTATGCCAGCCACGGCGGCAGCTTTCCCGTCCGCGTCGCCGGCACCGGCGTGGTGGCGGCGATCACAGTCTCCGGTCTGGCCTCCGAGGACGACCATGGCCTGATCGTGCGGGTCCTTGAGGATTATCTCGCGGAAGAATAAGCACCCGCACCGGCTTTGCCGCCAGGCTGGCCTCAGGGCGCGGTCGAGAGATAGAGGCTGAGGCGAACGAGCCGGTCGTCTTCGCTCTCGAAGACCAGCACACAGGGCAGCGTGAAGCGCTGGCCCGCGTGGCCGCTCGTCTCTTGCCCCTCGATGCCGCTGATCGTTCCGTCGTAGGCGCCGCGTAAGCCCGCGTCGTCGGCCATGGCCACGCCGTTGGCGAAACGAACGTCGTGGCGCAGCAGATAGGCCGACAGCGTATCTCGCAGGGAGTCAAAACCGATCACCCGCTGCCCATCCGGCATGTCGAGAACGGCATCCGCATCGAAGAGCCGTTCGAGGGCTGAGAAATCGCGCTGGTTCAGCGCCTCGACGGCTTTCGCCATCTGCTCCCGAATGGGCATGGTGATCCTCCTTTGAAAGTCTGCCTTCGCACTTAGGGCGGCCACAAGCGGACGGCAATGGGCGAATCTTATGGCGCCGTATCGGAAAGCGATTGCAACATGCGGCGCGCCACCTCGGTCACGGCAGCATTGAGGGGCTTCAGCGCTGTTGCGACCGACCGGCTCCAGTGCCAGAAAAGCGGCACGTCATAGGTGGCATCGGCCAAGAGCGGCACGAGGCGGCCGGCGGCAATCGCCTCTGACACCAGCGCCTCGGGATTGAGCCCCCAACCGACACCAACAAGCGTCGCATCGACGAATCCCTGCGACGAAGGCAGCCAATGGGTCGGCGGCACGATCCCCGGGCCGACATGGCTTTCGATCCAGCGCGTCTGGAGCATGTCCTTGGTGTTGAAGGTCAGAGCGGGTGCGCGGGCGAGGCTTTCGGCCGTCACGCCCTGCGGGAACCACCGCGCCATGAAGTCCGGGCTCGCCGTCGCGACATAGCGGAGCGCCCCGAGCGGCCGGCAATCGCAGCCCTGCACCGGCGCGTCGGAACCGCTGACGGCGGCGCGCACCTCGCCGCGGCGCAGCCAGTCGGCGCTGTGCTCCTGATCGTCCAGCACCAGGTCGAACAAACAGTCCGGTACGGCCGCCATCACCGGGACGAACCAGGTGGCAAGGCTGTCGGCATTGACAGCGATACGGATGGTCGGCAGGAGCCCGCCGGAGACCGGGCGGCCCATATCCTTGCCGAGCGTCCGCTCGAGAAGCGCGACTTCCTCGGCATGTCGCGCCAGCCGCAAACCCGCTTCCGTTCCCCGACAAGGCTGGCCGCGCACCACCAGAACCGTTCCGATCCGCTCCTCGAGCAGTTTGACGCGCTGGGAAATGGCCGAGGGCGTCACCCCGATCCGTCGGGCCGCACGTTCGAAACTGCCGGTACGAACCACTGCGGCCAGGGCGTCGAGCAGCGCATAGTCGAGCACGATAAGAAATCCTAATGCAGATGCAGAACTATTAGCTTTGCTAATTACCGCGCCCTCGCTAGTCAAGCGAACGTCCCTGCCCGCTGTCGGAGCCCGCTCATGTTCATTGCCGCCACTGCCGGTTTCTTTCTGGGCCTCAGCCTCATCGTCGCGATCGGCGCGCAGAACGCCTTCGTCCTGCGCCAGGGGCTGCGCGGCAGCCATGTCTTTGCCATCTGCCTGACCTGTGCTGCCTCCGACGCCGCGCTGATTGCCGCCGGCGTCGGCGGTCTCGGCCAGGCGATCGCCACACTGCCCTGGCTGACGCCGCTCATGCGCTATGGCGGCGCGGCCTTTCTGACCTACTATGGCCTGCGCAGCCTGCGCGCCGCCTGGACCGGCAATGCCGCCCTGGAAACGCGGGGCGAAGCCGAAGAGAGCCTGAGCGCTGCGCTATTCACCTGCCTGGCGCTCACCTGGCTCAACCCGCATGTCTATCTCGACACCGTGGTCCTGCTGGGCTCGATTTCCACGCAGTATCCCGGCGAAGGCCTCGCCTTCGGGGCGGGGGCAACCACCGCCTCCTTTCTGTTCTTCTTCTCGCTTGGCTTCGGTGCCCGCTATCTGCGGCCGCTCTTTGCCCGGCCGGCCGCCTGGCGGGTGCTCGACGCCGCCATTGCCGTCATCATGGGCTCGATCGCGCTCAATCTCGTGTGGACCGGCTGAGAGGCTCCGGATCGGATATGGGCGAGCGCTCTTAACCGGTATAGGGTGACGGCGCTATCGAAATCTCCAAGCGGATGTGTCTGATGTTTCTCACCAATCGCGACGTCGTCGAACTCGTGGATTTTCGCCAAGAACTCCATCGCCACCCGGAGATCTCCGGCGAAGAGGCGGAGACGGCGCGGCGAGTGTGTGCCTACCTTGCCCCCTTGCGCCCGGCCAAGATCCTCTCCGGCCTTGGCGGTCACGGAGTGGCGGCGGTCTTCGAGGCGGATGAACCGGGACCAACGCTTCTCTTCCGCTCCGAACTCGACGCGCTGCCGATCGAGGAGAAGACAGAGCTTGCCTATGCCTCGACCGTGCCCGGCAAGGGTCATCTCTGCGGCCATGACGGCCACACCACCATCCTGCTCGCGCTCGCTCTTGGCCTCTCACGCGAAGGGCCGAAGCGCGGCCGCGTCATCCTGTTATTCCAGCCCGCCGAGGAGACCGGGGCAGGCGCTGCCGCCGTGATCGCCGATCCCCGCTTTGCCGAGATCCGCCCCGATTTCGCATTCTCGCTGCACAATCTGCCCGGCCTGCCTCTCGGGCATGTCGCGCTGACCGCCGGACCGGTCAACTGCGCCTCGCGCGGCATGCGCATCCGGCTCACCGGCAAGACGGCGCACGCCTCGCAGCCGGACACCGGTCTCTCGCCGATGGCGGCCATGGTGGCGCTGATGCCGGCCCTGACCGGGCTTTCGCAGAGCGCCCCGCCGGATCGCGGCTTCCGGCTGGCGACCGTCACCCATGCGTCCCTCGGCGAACGGGCCTTCGGGATCGCCCCAGGCGATGGCGAGATCTGGGTGACGCTGCGCACGCTGGTCGACGATACAATGGCGGAACTGCAGGCGGAGGCGGAAGCCCTCGCCAACGAGTCAGCCCGGACACACGGCCTGACGCTCGACATCGACTACGACGACATCTTCCTGCATTGCGAGAACGCGCCGGAGGCCGTCGCCCACCTCGCCCGGGCGCTCGACGAGGAAGCCATCCCGCACGATACCGGGACGCTGCCCATGCGGGCGTCCGAGGACTTCGGCCGTTTCCGCGCCTTCGCGCCGGCCGCTATGCTGTTCCTCGGCTCCGGCGAACGGCACCCTGCCCTGCACAATCCGGACTATGACTTTCCCGACGACCTGATCGCCATCGGTGCCCGCATCTTCATGCGGGTGGTGCGCAACATTCTCGGCTGACCGTGACGCGCGGCTAGAAGTCTGGAAAGCCGTAACGCTTCCACTCGCTCTTCGGGATCGCTCTGCCGACCTCGTAGCCAAACGAAAGCACGCGGGTGGCATCCGCATCGATCTCGCAGCGGAAGCGCAGGTCGAACCACTGGCCGGCGGCGCGAAACGCCGCCTTGTTGACGGTCAGCACATTGCCCTCCTGCAGCCGGAAGGACGGTAGCAACTCGGGGCGATAGGCAGGCTGGCCGCGCCGCAACTGTTCGCGAAGTTCGGTCACGCAAAGCTGGTCGGCCCGGTCGGGGCGCGGGATGTCGCTCATGGCCGTCATCGCCGCCGCATCGCCCGTCAGGCTCGTGGAATAGAGCTCCTTGACCTCCTCGAGAGGAGGAGCCTTCGGCGCGGCCGGCTGGACGGCGCTGTCCGGCGCCTCGCTCCGAACGGCGGAGGCCGGCTTCTCGGTCGGAGGTTCCTGCGTCAAGGCGATAGTGGTCTCTGCCGGCTTGTCCGCCGGAGCCGCGCTGCCCGGTTCCGCGCCGGCCTCTCCGGTGTCGACTTCGGGCAGGGTCACATCGTCCGGCAGCGGCGTGCCCTCCGGCTTGTCCGCCTCTGCTGCCCTGTCCTGATCGGCTGCGGCCTGTTCCGGCTGGTCGGACGGCGGCTCGCTTTGCTCGGGCGGCGTCTCCTCCGGCTTTGCCGCCTCTTCCACGCTATCGCCGCTTGTCTCCTCGCGCGGGCCGGCATCCTTGTCACCAAACTGCACGACCGGACGCAGCATGGGCAGCGCCGGCGCCTGTGAAGGCGCCTCTCCCGCTGCCTCGACGGGCGGCTGCTCGGCCGGTCGCTCGGCGGGTGTCGGCACATTCTCCGGCGGCGGAGGCGCGGCCGGCGGCGGGCCTGGCGGGGGTGGCGGGGGCGCAGGAGCCTGCGGCTCCTCGGGCTTTGCGGGCGCCTCCTTCGGCTGCGGCTCGGGCGGCGTTTCTTCCGGCGGCGGCACGATCTCGACCGCGACGGTCTCCTCCGGCTCCGGCGCCGGCATGCTCTCCGGCATCTCGACGAACAGGATGCCGAAGGCGGCAAGATGCAGAAGGACAGACACGATCAGTCCACTCCCCAGCCATCCCCAGCGCCGTGTCGTCGTCTTTGCCATGCCGGCCAGAAGTCCCCTCGTTCCGTCCCGCGTGATGTGGTCCCAAATCGCGGCAGCATCAAGGGACAAACGCGAAAAGCGAGAGACAAGCGAGCAAAAGAAAACCCGGCAGGATCGCTCCGGCCGGGTTCTTCCATGGCACAGCCACGAAAACTTAGCGAAAGCCAAACTCTCGCTTCAGGATTTCATACAGACGTTCGCCGCCTTCTCTGTCCAGCTGCAGAGTCTGGCTCTTCTTGCCGGGAATCTCCCGATCGTGAGAACCATAGGTGTCTATCTGCACAATGAGCTTATCGTCGATGCCAAAGACCGAATATGTTGCGGAAATCTCCTTATGCAGGGAATTCCGCTCCATTAACTTCCTTTCGAAGCGACGAACCAGCGCCATCTCAGCTATCCAAGAACGAGCGGAGCTTCCGGCTGCGGCTCGGGTGCTTCAGCTTGCGCAGCGCCTTGGCCTCGATCTGGCGGATACGTTCGCGGGTGACCGAGAACTGCTGGCCGACTTCTTCGAGCGTGTGGTCGGTGTTCATGCCGATGCCGAAGCGCATGCGCAACACGCGCTCTTCACGCGGCGTGAGCGATGCGAGAACGCGGGTCGTCGTTTCGCGCAGGTTCGCCTGGATGGCGGCGTCGATCGGCAGGAGCGCGTTCTTGTCCTCGATGAAATCGCCGAGATGCGAATCTTCTTCGTCGCCCACCGGGGTTTCGAGCGAGATCGGTTCCTTGGCGATCTTCAGGACCTTGCGGACCTTTTCGAGCGGCATGGCGAGCTTTTCGGCCAGTTCTTCCGGCGTCGGCTCGCGGCCGATCTCGTGCAGCATCTGGCGCGAGGTACGGACGATCTTGTTGATCGTCTCGATCATGTGCACCGGAATGCGGATCGTGCGGGCCTGGTCGGCGATCGAACGGGTGATCGCCTGCCGGATCCACCAGGTCGCATAGGTCGAGAACTTGTAGCCGC
>DAIMJJ010000182.1:0-7151 GCA_036722275.1 Rhizobium sp.
TGGTCAAGACGGTTATGACCCGCTGCATCCAGTGCACGCGTTGCGTCCGCTTCACCACGGAAGTGGCCGGCATTGCCGAACTCGGCCTGATCGGCCGCGGCGAAGATGCCGAAATCACCACCTATCTCGAGCAGGCCATGACCTCGGAGCTTCAGGGCAATGTCGTCGACCTCTGCCCGGTCGGTGCACTGACCTCCAAGCCCTTCGCCTTCACCGCCCGCCCGTGGGAACTGAGCAAGACCGAATCGATCGACGTGATGGATGCGCTGGGTTCGGCGATCCGCGTCGACACGCGTGGTCGCGAAGTCATGCGCATCATGCCGCGCGTCAACGAGCAGGTGAACGAGGAGTGGATCTCCGACAAGAGCCGCTTCATCTGGGATGGCCTGAAGACGCAGCGTCTCGACCGTCCATATGTCCGTCGTGACGGCCGCCTGCAGGCCGCGACCTGGGGCGATGCCTTTGCCGCGATTAAGTCGGCCGTATCGGCCACGTCCGGTTCGAAGATCGGTGCGATCGCCGGCGATCTCGCCTCGGTCGAAGAAATGTACGCGCTGAAAGCGCTGATCAACGCGCTGGGGTCGACCAATACCGACTGTCGCCAGGATGGGGCGGCACTCGATCCGTCGCTCGGTCGCGCAAGCTACCTCTTCAACGCCACGATCGAAGGCATTGAATCGGCAGACGCAATCCTCATCGTCGGCGCCAACCCGCGCTATGAGGCAGCCGTTCTCAACGCCCGCATCCGCAAGGCCTGGCGCCGCAGCGGCCTGCCGATCGGTGTGATCGGCGAAGGCGGCGAGATGCGTTATCCGTACGAGCACCTGGGTGCCGGCACCGATACGCTGGCCGACCTGGTCGCCGGCAAGTCGAGCTTTGCCGACAAGCTGAAGGCTGCGAAGAACCCGCTGATCATTATCGGTCAGGGCGCGCTCTCCGGCGCCGAAGGGGCCGCCGTTCTGGCGAACGCGGCAGCGCTTGCCATGGCCGTCGGCGCCGTCACCGATGACTGGAACGGCTTTGCCGTTCTCCACACGGCCGCATCGCGCGTCGGTGGTCTGGATCTCGGCTTCGTGCCGGGTGAGGGGGCCGCTGCTGCCGCCGACATGCTCTCGTCGATGGACGTGCTCTTCCTGCTCGGTGCCGACGAACTGGACTTCACCAAGAAGCAGGCCAAGTTCACCGTCTACATCGGCAGCCATGGCGACAACGGCGCCCACCATGCCGATGTCATCCTGCCGGGCGCTGCCTATACCGAAAAGTCGGGCACCTGGGCCAACACCGAAGGCCGGGTCCAGATGGGCAACCGTGCGGGCTTCGCACCGGGCGATGCCCGCGAAGACTGGGCGATCCTGCGGGCGCTCTCCGACGTGCTCGGCAAGAAGCTGCCGTTTGATTCGCTCGGCGCGCTGCGCGCCCGGCTCTATGCCGACTACCCGCATTTCGCCGCGCTCGACGAGATCGCAGTCGGCAATGGCGCAGAAATTGCCGCACTTGCGAAAAAAGCCGGGAAGATGACCAAATCCGCGTTTGCCTCGCCGGTGAAAGACTTCTATTTGACGAACCCGATCGCGCGCGCTTCGGCTGTCATGGCGGAGTGCTCGGCGTTGGCCCGCAACAATTTCAAGGCTGCGGCAGAGTAAGGGCAGGGGATCATGGACAACTTCGTTTCCACTTATGTCTGGCCGGCGGCCATCATGATCGGCCAGTCGCTTCTGCTTCTGGTCGCCCTGCTGCTGTTCATTGCCTACATCCTGTTGGCTGACCGCAAGATCTGGGCGGCCGTTCAGATGCGTCGCGGTCCGAACGTCGTCGGTCCCTGGGGTCTGTTCCAGTCCTTCGCCGACCTCTTGAAGTTCGTCTTCAAGGAGCCGACCATTCCAGCCGGCGCCAACAAGGGCGTGTTCCTGCTCGCTCCGCTGGTCGCCGTGACGCTGGCGCTCGCCACCTGGGCCGTCGTTCCGCTGGCCGACGGCTGGGTCGTTGCCAACATCAATGTCGGCATCCTCTACATCTTCGCCATCTCCTCGCTCGAGGTGTACGGCATCATCATGGGCGGCTGGGCTTCGAACTCGAAGTACCCTTTCCTCGGTGCGCTGCGTTCGGCTGCACAGATGGTGTCCTATGAAGTCTCGATCGGCCTGGTCATCGTCACCGTTCTCCTGTGTGTCGGTTCGCTGAACCTCACCGATATCGTCTACGCGCAGAAGGATGGGCTGGGCACCATGCTCGGCATGCCGAACTCGTTCCTCGACTGGCACTGGCTGGCACTCTTCCCGATGTTCGTGATCTTCTTCATCTCGGCATTGGCTGAAACCAACCGTCCGCCCTTCGACCTTCCGGAAGCGGAATCGGAACTGGTTGCCGGTTTCATGGTCGAATACGGCTCGACCCCCTACATGATGTTCATGCTTGGCGAATATGCGGCGATCTGCCTGATGTGCGCCATGACCACCATCCTGTTCCTGGGCGGCTGGCTGCCCCCGGTCGACGTCTGGTTCCTGAACTGGGTGCCGGGTATCATCTGGTTCGTCCTGAAGGCATCGCTGGTGTTCTTCATGTTCGCCATGGTGAAGGCCTTCGTGCCGCGCTACCGCTACGACCAGCTGATGCGTCTGGGCTGGAAGGTCTTCCTTCCCATGTCGCTCGCCATGGTCATCATCGTTGCATTCGTGCTGAAGATCATGGGGTGGGCATAATCATGGCCATCCGTTCATTCGGCAGATTTGGAGGTTGAGATGGCTGGTCTTTCCCAGGCTGTCAGTTCCCTGTTCCTGAAAGAGTTCGTCGGCGCCTTCTTCCTGTCGATGCGCTACTTCTTCGCGCCCAAGTCGACGATCAACTATCCGTTCGAGAAGGGCCCGGTCTCTCCGCGTTTCCGCGGCGAGCATGCGCTGCGCCGCTATCCGAACGGCGAAGAGCGCTGCATCGCCTGCAAGCTCTGCGAAGCGATCTGTCCGGCTCAGGCCATCACCATCGAGGCCGGCCCGCGCCGCAATGACGGCACCCGCCGTACCGTGCGCTACGACATCGATATGGTGAAGTGCATCTATTGCGGCTTCTGCCAGGAAGCCTGCCCGGTCGATGCGATCGTCGAAGGCCCGAACTTCGAATTCGCCACCGAGACCCGCGAAGAGCTGTATTTCGACAAGGCCCGGCTGCTCGACAACGGCGACCGCTGGGAACGCGAAATCGCGCGCAACATCGCGATGGATGCGCCGTACCGCTGATCGGCGGTATGACGAGGCCTTGGCGAGGGACCGGCCCCCGCCGCGGCAGAAAATTGAAACGGGGCGCTTGATCGGTGGGGATGCCGGTTGAGCGTCATCGGGCGGCAGGGCAGGGGCCCACGCCCGGGGGAAGATGAAAAGGCACCAACATGGGTCTTCAGGCTCTCTTTTTCTATCTCTTCGCCTTTGTCGCGGTAGCGTCGGCGTTCATGGTCATATCAGCACGGAACCCGGTCCATTCGGTCCTGTTCCTGATCCTCACCTTCGTGAACGCGTCGGCTCTGTTCCTGCTGATCGGCGCCGAGTTCCTGGGGATGATCCTCCTCGTCGTCTATGTCGGCGCGGTGGCGGTGCTGTTCCTCTTCGTGGTGATGATGCTCGACATCGATTTTGCCGAACTGCGCTCGGGCGTGCTGAAATATGCCCCGATCGGCGCGCTGATCGGCGTGATCGTGGCCGCGGAACTGCTGATCGTCATCGGCGGCAGCGCGCTTTCGCCGGAAGCTGCCAAGGCGATCACGATGCCGATCCCGGCGCTCACCGAGCGCACGAACACCGCCGCCCTCGGCGACGTGCTCTACACAAACTATGTCTATTTCTTCCAGATCGCCGGCCTGGTGCTTCTGGTGGCGATGATCGGCGCAATCGTGCTGACCCTTCGCCATCGTGAGAACATCAAGCGGCAGGACGTCTCCCGCCAGGTTGCCCGCACGCCGGAAACCGCCGTCAAGGTGGTCAAGGTCAAGCCGGGCCAGGGCATCTGAGGCAGCTGAGAGGTCAAGGAGCAAGAATTATGGAAATCGGTCTTTCCCACTACCTGACAGTCAGCGCGCTGCTTTTCACGCTCGGCGTCTTCGGTATTTTCCTCAACCGCAAGAACGTCATCGTCATCCTGATGTCGATCGAGCTCATCCTGCTTGCGGTCAACATCAACATGGTGGCCTTCTCGGTCTTCCTGAACGACATCGTCGGCCAGGTCTTTGCCCTGTTCATCCTGACGGTGGCGGCTGCGGAAGCGGCGATCGGCCTCGCAATCCTCGTGGTCTTCTATCGTAATCGCGGCTCGATCGCGGTCGAAGACGTCAATATGATGAAGGGCTGATACGGCTATGCTCATCTACAAGGCTATCGTCTTTCTTCCCCTGATCGGTGCGCTGATTGCCGGGCTCTTCGGCCGCCAGATTGGCGCCAAGGCCTCGGAATACGTCACCACCGGCCTGATGGTGATCGTTGCCGTCCTGTCCTGGATCGTCTTCATCAATGTCGGCCTCGGCCACGGCGAGGGGCATGAGGTCATCAAGGTGTCCGTCCTGCGCTGGATCCAGTCCGGCGGCATCGACGTCGAGTGGTCGCTCAGGATCGACACGCTGACCGCGGTTATGCTGGTGGTCGTCAACACCGTGTCCACCCTCGTGCACATCTACTCGATCGGCTACATGCACCACGACCCGCATCGGCCGCGCTTCTTCTCCTACCTGTCGCTGTTCACCTTCGCCATGCTGATGCTGGTGACCTCCGACAACCTGCTGCAGATGTTCTTCGGCTGGGAAGGCGTCGGTCTGGCCTCGTACCTGCTGATCGGTTTCTGGTTCAAGAAGCCGTCGGCCTGTGCGGCCGCCATGAAGGCCTTCATCGTCAACCGCGTCGGCGACTTCGGCTTCATCCTCGGCATTTCCGGCGTCTTCGTCCTGTTCGGCTCGATCAACTTCGACACCATCTTTGCCGCTGCGCAGACCTATCTGCCGGCCGAAGGTGCCGAAAGCTCTGAGGCCGTTCTGAACCTGTTCGGCATGAGCCTCGACAAGGGCCATGCGATCACGGCCGTCTGCCTCCTGCTGTTCATGGGCGCTATGGGTAAGTCGGCACAGTTTCTGCTGCACACCTGGCTGCCGGACGCCATGGAAGGCCCGACCCCGGTTTCTGCCCTCATCCATGCCGCAACCATGGTCACCGCCGGCGTCTTTCTCGTCGCCCGCATGTCGCCGCTGTTCGAACTGTCGCCGGATGCGCTGACCTTCGTCACGCTGATTGGTGCGATCACGGCCTTCTTTGCCGCAACCGTCGGTCTCGTGCAGAACGACATCAAGCGCGTCATCGCCTATTCGACCTGTTCGCAGCTCGGCTACATGTTCGTGGCGCTCGGCGTCGGCGCCTATGGCGCGGCCGTGTTCCACCTGTTCACGCACGCCTTCTTCAAGGCGCTGCTGTTCCTTGGTGCCGGCTCGGTCATCCACGCCGTCGACGGTGAGCAGGACATGCGTTACATGGGCGGCCTGCGCAAGCACATCCCCTACACCTTCTGGGCGATGACCATCGGCACGCTGGCGCTGACCGGCGTCGGCATCCCGGGCACGATGATCGGCTTTGCCGGCTTCTTCTCGAAGGACGTGATCATCGAGAGCGCGTTTGCCTCGCATTCGGCAGTCGCTGGCTTCGCCTTCACGCTCCTCGTCATCGCCGCGCTGTTCACCAGCTTCTACTCGTGGCGCCTGGCCTTCATGACCTTCTTCGGCAAGCCGCGCGCGTCCGCCGACGTCATGCACCATGTGCATGAATCGCCGATGGTCATGCTGTTCCCGCTGGCCGTTCTGACCGTCGGTGCAGTCTTTGCCGGCCTGGTTTTCGAAGGCTATTTCTTCGGCCACCACTACAACGAGTTCTGGAAGGGTGCGCTGTTCACCGGCCCCGAGAACGAGATCCTCGAAGAGTTCCACCACGTTCCGCTGTGGGTCAAGTGGAGCCCGTTCGTGGCCATGCTGACCGGCTTCGTCACCGCCTGGTTCATGTACATCAAGTCGCCGTCCACCCCGAAGGTCCTCGCAGAGCAGCACCGCGTGCTCTACCAGTTCCTGCTCAACAAGTGGTACTTCGACGAGCTGTACGACCTGTTGTTCGTGCGTTCCGCCAAGGCGCTTGGCCGCTTCTTCTGGAAGAAGGGTGACATCGGCGTCATCGACACCTACGGCCCGAACGGCGTTGCCGCCGGCGTTGCCGATGTGACCCAGCGCGTTGTCCGCCTTCAGTCTGGTTACCTCTATCACTATGCCTTCGCGATGCTGCTTGGTATCGCGGCCCTTGTTACCTGGATGATGCTCGGGAGTTCCTTCTGATGACCGATTGGCCCATTCTCTCGACGGTCACCTTTCTGCCTCTGGTCGGCGTGGCGCTGCTGCTGCTGACCCGCCAGGATACCAGCCTCGGCCGCCGCAACATCCTGAACGTCTCGCTGCTGACGACGGTCTTCACCTTCGTCGTCTCGCTCTTCGTCTGGATCGGCTTCGACAATTCGAATGCCGGCTTCCAGATGGTCGAGAAGCATGAGTGGCTCTCGACCGGTATTGCCTATCATGTCGGCGTCGACGGCATCTCGATGCTCTTCGTCGTCCTGACCACGCTCCTGATGCCGTTCTGCATCCTGGCGAGCTGGGTCTCGGTCGAGAAGCGCATCAAGGAATACATGATCGCGTTCCTGATCCTCGAAACGCTCATGATCGGCGTCTTCGTCTCGCTCGACATCGTTCTGTTCTACGTGTTCTTCGAGGCCGGCCTGATCCCGATGTTCATCATCATCGGCGTCTGGGGTGGCAAGGACCGCGTCTACGCATCCTACAAGTTCTTCCTCTACACGCTGCTGGGCTCCGTGCTGATGATGCTGGCCATCATGGCCATGTACTGGAATGCCGGTACCACCGACATCACGCAGCTCCTGAACCACAAGTTCCCGGCCGAAATGCAGACCTGGCTGTGGCTTGCCTTCTTCGCCTCGTTTGCGGTCAAGATGCCGATGTGGCCGGTCCACACCTGGCTTCCGGATGCGCACGTTCAGGCGCCGACGGCCGGTTCGATGATCCTCGCCGGCATCCTCCTGAAGCTCGGCGGCTACGGCATGCTGCGCTTCTCCGTGCCGATGTTCCCGCTGGC
>DAIMJJ010000182.1:7251-8599 GCA_036722275.1 Rhizobium sp.
AACAACATGCCGAAATATGCCGTCGCCTTCATGGTCTTCACCATGGCCAATGTCGGCCTGCCGGGCACCTCGGGCTTCATCGGCGAGTTCCTGACCCTGATCGGCGTCTTCCGCGCCAACACCTGGGTTGCGCTCTTTGCCGCCACCGGCGTCATTCTCTCGGCCGCTTACGCGCTGTGGCTCTATCGCCGCGTCGTGTTCGGTGCCCTTGAGAAGGAAAGCCTGAAGGGCCTGCTCGATCTGTCGCTGCGCGAGAAGTTCATTCTCTATCCGCTGATTGCGCTGACGATCTTCTTCGGCGTCTATCCGGCCCCGATCTTCGACGCCACGGCCGCATCGGTCGACCTTCTGGTGAACAATTACCAAGCCGCACTGCAGGCAGCGCAATCCGTTGCGCTCATCGCGAACTGACGACAGGATCTCTTGGACATGACCCCTGAAACACTCCTCGCTAGTCTGCATCTGGTCACGCCGGAACTGATCCTCGCGGTCGGCGCCATGGTATTGCTGATGATCGGCGTCTTCTCCGGCGAGAAGTCGGCGACGACCGTCATGGGCCTCGCCGTCGCTCTGCTGATCGCGTCGGGCCTGTGGATGATCCTGGTTCCGGCCGAAGGCACGGCTTTCGGCGGTGCCTATCTCGCGGACGGCTTTGCCCGCTTCATGAAGGTGCTGGCACTCGTCGGCTCGATCACCGCGATGATCATGGCCGTCGGCCATGCCCGCCGCGATCACCTCGACAAGTTCGAGTTCCCGGTCCTCCTAGTGCTGGCGACGCTTGGCATCATGCTGATGATCTCCGCTAACGACCTGATCTCGCTCTATCTGTCGCTGGAACTGCAGTCGCTGGCGCTCTATGTCGTCGCTGCCATCAACCGTGACAGCCTGCGTTCGACGGAAGCCGGCCTGAAGTATTTCGTGCTCGGTGCGCTGTCCTCGGGCATGCTGCTCTACGGCATGTCGCTGGTCTACGGCTTCACCGGCAATACCGGCTTCGACGAGATCGCCGCCGTTCTGCAGGCGGGCAAGCCGGGCCTCGGCCTGATCTTCGGCCTCGTCTTCATCATGGCCGGCCTGGCGTTCAAGATCTCTGCCGTTCCGTTCCACATGTGGACGCCGGATGTCTATGAAGGCGCGCCGACCCCGGTCACCGCCTTCCTCGCCGCCGCTCCGAAGATCGGTGCCATGGCGATCGTGGTACGCATCGTAATCGACGCCTTCCTGCCGGTCTTTGCCGAATGGCAGCAGATCGTCGTCTTCATCGCGATCGCCTCCATGTTGCTCGGCTCGTTTGCCGCGATCGGCCAGCGCAACATCAAGCGACTGATGGCCTATTCGTCGATCGGTC
>DAIMJJ010000183.1:0-8473 GCA_036722275.1 Rhizobium sp.
AGGGTTCCGGCGGCGAGGGTCGCCGCACCGAGCCCGAGGAGATCGCGACGTCCGATCGCACCGCCTTCGCCGGCATGCGGGTTGAGGCCGGCGACCGCCAGGCGCGGATGGCCGATTCCGAAACGCTGCTTGAGGTCGGTCGCGACGATCCGGCAGGTCTCGATAATCGCGGCTTCGGTGATCGCCGCGGGCACGTCTTTCAACGGAATATGGATCGTCACCGGGACGGCGCGCACCTTCGGCCCCGCGAGCATCATCACTGGCCGATAGGTCTCGCCGGTGTGGCGATGGGCCAGCTCGGCCAGAAACTCCGTGTGGCCGGGAAAACCAAATCCCGCTTCGTAAAGCACGGACTTCGCAATCGGATTGGTCACCATGGCCCGGACCTTGCCGTCGAAGCAGAGTTGCACGGCGGTTTCGATCGCCGCGATCGTGCCCTTGGCATTGGCGATGTGCGGCTCGCCGGCGACGACATCGACGCCGATCCGAACGGGCAGAACCGGCATCGCCGTGTCGAATGCGCTTGCTGCGCCGGCTGCGTCGGTCTCCTTAAGCGGAACGTCAAGCTCGAGCTGGCGGGCTCTGACCGCCAGCATAGCCGGATCGCCAATGAAGAGGAACGGCGGCAGCTGCCACGCGTCACGCTTGGCCCAGGCCGTAAGGGCAATATCGGGACCAATGCCTGCCGGGTCGCCCTGGCTCAGCGCAAGAGGAAGGAGATCGGCAGGGGACATTCGGTTCTCGGCTCAGTTGTAGAGGATCTGGGCCTTGCTGCGCAGATCGTCGAGATATTTCTTGGCGTTCGGATTCTCGTCCTGCTTTTCCTTGCCGAGATCTTCGGCCCGGAACACCACTTCGGCGGCGACGTCGTCGGACACCTCACGCTGATTGCAGATCGCCAGGTACTCCACGCCGCGTTCCGTCACGCGGGTTCCGGTCGTGCCGCCCTTGGCCTTTTCGATCAGCGGCTTCCAGTCGGCCGGCAGTTCGGGCGCCATGACGCGACCGAGGTTGCGGATCGAGACGTCCATATAGTTCTTGGCGAACGCCATGGCGCCGTCGCAGCCGGGGAATTTTGCACGCGAGGCTTCCGCCTCGGCCTTGCGCTTGCCGACAATGCCCTTCTTGGAGGCCGGCACGACGAAGATGACCTGCTTCAAGAAGTACTCGGTGGTGACCGGCTTCTGCTTGTTCTCCAGAAGCCGTGTGACCAGTTCCTGGTTCGACAGGCGGCCCTTCGTGCCGTAACGGGCGTTCACCAGCCGCGGCCAGCTCATGGAAACGGCGATATAGGCCTTGAAATGTTCAGCGCCGACGCCGGCCTGGCCGAGAATGCCGGTCAGCTGCTGCGGCGTCATCTTGTTGCTGGCGGCGAAGCGGGCAAAGGCGGCATCGACGTCGGACGTGCTGACCGACATGCCGACGCGGGCGATTTCCTGACGCTTCAGGGTTTCTTCCACCAGCTCCTGCTTGGCAATCTCGTTCAGGTTGCCCTTGCGACGCTGGAGACGGAGAAAGGCCACACGGCGAGAAACGTCGCCATTGGTGATGGCGGTCTTGTTGACGACGGCGACGACCTGGCTCGCTGCCTGCGCCACATTCACCACCGATGCATCACCCGCAATGATCGCCAAAGCGACCGCGCAGGCGACAAGCATCCGCTTTCCCTTCATTGCAATGGCCATCATTTCCCTTTCCAGCAGTCAGGCCTGAGCCGCACCGCTTAAGCACAGTTCGTGAAAGTATAATCTGCCGCACCGATTGCACAATCCGTGCGGCGAAACAATGACGAGAGACGGCAAAGCCTGGGTGTTTGGCGGCAAACGGGCCTCAATTGAAGCCCGTCAGGTCCGTGTCGCCGATTTTCACGTCGCCGAGCGTGCGGAAGGTCAGGCGCGCACCGATCGACCAGTCGCTTGCCGATTCCTCTTCGGGGTCCCACTTGTCGGTGTAGACAAGCGAGAACACTGTGCACTCGTCGGCATAAGAAATACCAACGCCCTTGCGATTGATCACGGCCTCGTCGAGGTCCCACGTCACCGACCCGAACAGCGACCAGTATTCGCTGACCTTGATCGAGCTTGCCGACTGGATCTCGTCATTGCGCTCGGTGAAACCATATTCCGGCTGTGCCGCGATCTGCGAATAAGTGAGGCTCGTCTGCAGCGTCTCGTTCGAGAAGGAGACGTTGGCATCGGTGCGTCGCAGCGCCAACGTCCGCTCGTCGAGGCGGACATTGGTCGCGACCGACATGCCGTTCGGCATGTCGATGCCGGCCATGCCGACGAAGTCGGACACATCGGTCTCCAGACCCGAATCCGCGCCTGCCTTGACCAGATCGTCGGTGGCAAAGGAATTGAGGCCGGCGATGTGGTAGGACTGGCCAAAGATGCCGCGCACGCCGAAACCGTTGTCGAAGGAGCCGGTATAGCGCACGCCGACATTGGCACGCGTGCCGCCCTCCATCCGGTCGTAACCGGAGAACTTGTCGCGCTCGAACAGGTTGGTCGCGTCGAAGACGAAGCTCTGGGCGTCTTCGTTCGGGAGACGTCCTGCCAGCTGTTCGTCGTTGCGCGCATAGATCTGCGCGATCGGCTCGATGATGTGGCTGCTGTTGTTGGTGGTCACGAGCAGCGGATAGCGTGCCTCAAGGCCCGCCGTCAGCATATGCCGCGTTGCCGTGGTCTCGTTGCTGAGGTCACCGGTGTAGCCGGTCGGGGTGTTCACATCGAGACCGAAGGCGTCGCCGCGGGCCGCCAGAAGCGGCGTCAACTGCAGGCCGCCCGGAACGCTTATCGTCCGCTTCCACTCCAATTCGCCGGAGAGGCGACTCGACGTCCCTTCCAAGCCGCGGAAACGCGTGAGGTCATCCACACCGTCGCCATCGGTATCGACGTCGACTTCATCGGACTTGAAGCGCGACAGGGCGGTGAAGTTCAGATTACCCGAAAGCTGGCCGCCGGCAATCGGCTCGGGTGCGTAGTAGGCATAGTCGATCGACGGCAGCACCGTCGGCTGCTTCTTCTCCGCGGTGTTTTCGGTATCGGCGTCCTGGACGTCGAAGTAATAGCCGCGCATGTCGAAGGAGTTACGCTTGCCGAGCCCCGTCAGATAAACCTGATTGGTATGCGTCGTGTCGTCGAGCCCTTCAAGGCTGTAGGTACGGGCAAAATTGTTGTCGCTCTGGACCATCACGTCCCAGCCGAAAGTCCAGCGAGGATTGATGTCGAATTTACCCTCGGACGCCACCATGCCGCGCTGATCGCGGTTGGCGTCGCTGGTCCCCGCGTCGAATGCATCGGAGTGCATCTGGTTGATGCCGGCAGCGCGGAAGGTCGCCGTACCGCTTTCGAACCGCTGGCGGATCTCCGCCTCCAGCAGCACGCCTTGGCTCGTAAAGCCGGTGGCCTTGACGGTTGCGTCGCGCTGGTTGGAAAGGGCGAAATAATAGGGAACCGTCAGGCCGAAGCCGAGGTTCTCCGAGGTGCGCATCTCGGGGAAAAGGAAGCCGGACTTGCGCTTGACCGTGTGGTCCGGGACTTCGATCGCCGGCAGCACGGCAATCGTGCGCCCGAAGAGTTCGAAACGTGCCTTTTCGAGACGAACCGTATGTTTCTGGCCGTTCTGGATGACCCGTTCGGCCTTGACCTGCCAAAGCGGCGGGCGCTCGGGATGCTCGGCGCAGGGTAGGCAGGCGGTGTAGACACCCTTGTTCAGGATCATGTCCGTGCCGTTCACCCGCTCGCCGCTCTCAGCTGCCAGCCGGGTGTTGTCGGTGGTTTCGATCCTGAGCGCCTTGACGAATCCGTCGGCGAAATTGTCGGTCACATCGAGCGAGTCGGCATAGATGCGGTTGCCGCCCGGCTCGATCATCTCGATATTGCCGGCCGCCGTCATGCGGCCAGACTTCTGGTCGTAGACCACCTTGCGGGCGACCATCTGGTAGCCGCCGTAGTTGATCTGCACGCCACCGACCGCCGTGACGCGCTCGGCGTCACGGTCGTAGAGCAGTTCATTCGCTGCCAGCAGGAGCTTTGCGTCTTCGGGAATATCCGTCGTCAGCGAAGCTGCCGGCTGGGCGTCCTGGGCCCGCGCTACGGCGGCCGGCGACACCAATGCGCACACGGCGACTCCCGTCAGCAGGGCTAGGGCTAGCCTTCTGATATTCTCGCGGTCACTTACCGCCACTAACCATCCTCCTGATGAAGCAGGATCGTCGCTCCCAGAGCCGTCGCAACGACGACTGGAACCCAGGCCGCGACGAACGGCGGTACGACACCGCTGCTTCCGAATGCTTTGACAAGCACGGTCACCACATAAAGCACGAAGCCGGACAGGATTCCACCCAGAATCACCGAGCGGGACTGGTTGAACCTACTGAATTTTAATGAAACGGTTGCAGCAATCAGCGTCATTGCGACCAAAAGGAAAGGTAGCGAAAGAAGGGAGTGGTACTGCGTTTCGAGTGCTTTGGTCGACACGCCGAAGGATTTGGCCACTGCAATTTTCCGAGAAAGCTCATAAAAAGCAACGGTCTCCGGTTGTGCCAGACGCTCCTGGACGAATTCCTGTTTCAGATTGGTACTGACTTTGGCCGTCGCGAGCCTTGTGGGGATCTCGCCCGGACGGGTTTCCGTCACGTCGGTAAGGATCCAGTAACCATCCTGCAATTTTGCCGAGTGCGCATCCTGCCTGAGGATAATGCGGCCGTCGCTGTCGAAATGGATCAGCACGGCGTCGACCAGGAACGTGCCGTTCTCCAGCACGGTCTCGGCGCCGATGATCACATCGGCTTTGCCGCTGATCTGACGCAGCCACGGCACGGCATTGGACGATGGACGCCCGCTGCTCTCGCGTGAACTCGCCTCGATTTGCAGGGCCTGCCTTTGCCCCCAGGCCGCGAGGGGATTGATGACAAAGGAGGTGGCAAGTCCGACGACAAAGGCGCCGACGATGAAGGGCAGCATGAACTGCCAGACCGAGATCCCGGCCGCCCGCGCCACCACGAGTTCGGATTTGCGGTTGAGCGCAATGAGCGTCGTCATGCCGACGAACAGCGTGATGAACGGGATCGTTTGCTGCAGGATAAGAGGAAGACGCAGCGCAGTCAGCCACAGCAGCCCCCAGACCGAGAAAACGCCGCGTCCCGCCAGCCGGCCCGATGTTTCGCTGAAGTCGATGAGGTAGCCGATGGCGATCACGCCGGCGAGGAACCAGAGCATCGTCGTCAGGTAGCGCCGGAAGAAGTATCGGCCGAGCGTGATCATCATGATGCGGAACCCTTGCCGGAGGATTCCCGCCGCGGGAAGTAACTTGAGATCGTATTCCACAGCTGCGCGGCAATCCGCCGTACCACACGCGGAAAGCGCAGCTGCCGCCCCGTGAACAGCAGGAAGGCTGCAACACCGCCCCCGACGAGCGGGACCGCATAGACCAGCGGCACGTAGACGGCGTCGCCTTCGGCAAGTTTCACGGTGTAGTTGGACAGCCAGTAGAGCCCGAGCGCGATGGTGAGCGACGACGCCATCGGATGCAGTCTCGCTTCGCGATGCGAACGGGCATTGCCGCAGATCACCAGCGAAATCAGCGCAAAGACCAGCGGCATCGCCCAGGTGCTCATGCGGCGATGCAGTTCGCTGCGATATTCGCCGCCGTTCTTCTGAACGTCCGGGTCGGTCGGATCGGGATTGAGCAGGAAGGAGAGGTCGCGGTCGATCGCGTGCAGGCGGGCCTGGCCGCGCGTCTGAGACAGGTCGGAGAGATCGAAGGAGTAGGAATCGAAGCGCACGATCGAGACCTCGCCGTTTGGCGTCTTTCTCTGCACTTCGCCGTCCTTCATCACCAGTGCCGTACCGCTTTCGTCGACGGCGCCCTCGCGCGCGTAATAGATGAGCGAGAAGGCCGGGTCGCGCGAATCGGCGACGAACAGGCCGCGCAGCACCCGGCCCGAAAGTCGCTCGGAAATCTGCACATAGAGACCGTCCTCGATACGACGGAAGTTCTTCTCTTCGATGACGGTCGAGAGCAGGTCGGCATAGGCCGCGGCGATCATCTCGCGGGTACTGACGCGCAGCTTCGGTTCGACGAAATTGGCCATCAGGAAGGAAAACACGCTGAGCACGGCGGCTGCGATCAGGAGCGGCCGCGTGATCGTGCGGCGCGGCGCGCCCGCCGCGTCGATGACCGCCAGTTCGGAATCATTGTTCATCGCCGTCAGCGTCTGTGTAATCCCGATGACCAGGGCGAAGGGCAGGACCGCCGGGATGATGGTCGGCAGGATCAGCGTTGCGAGCTTCATGAACGAGCCGACCGACTGACCGCTGTCGGTCACCAGGTTGATTCGCGCCAACACCTGCGTGGTCCAGATGATCGCCAGCACCGGCAGGAGCGCGGTGAGGAACATCTGGCCGACACGCCGCAGGATGTAGAGTTCGAGAAGCTTCATGCCATTCCCTGAAGGCGCGCCAGCCTGTTCGCGCCCGCGTTTGAGGATTGGCACTGTCTACGATGCTTGCGGCCTTTTGGCGACAGTTCGGCCGTGCTTTTCGTTGTCGTCATGCCGCGTTTTTCCGCACACGCGCTATTTCGAACACGGCCACGACGGCGGCAAAGACCACCGGCGAGGAGAGCCAGCCCAGCGTGACGTCGGAGAGATAATGTCCGCCGAAGGCCAGACGGAAGGCTGGCGTAACCAGCGAAACCGCGATGATGCCGGGCGCAAAGGCCAGCCGCAGCCGCGGCGGAAGCAGCGGGATGAGGCAGATCAGCCACCCGGCGCCGGCGGCCTCGCCGGATATGAAGGAGCAGTTGTTCTCGCACCCGCCGGAAAAGGACCCGGCGGGCATGAACGGCAGATCACCGCCGAAAAGGTCGGTCTGGTGCGGCCGCGGCCGCCCGGAATAGGACTTCAGCAGCAGGTTGACCAGGACGTAAGGCCCGAGAAAGAAGGCCAGAAGTGAAAGCGCGTAGCGGCGCACCTTGAGCGGCTCATAGGTGGCGCCGTGGTGCTGCAAGGCCTTGATGAGGGCGATCACGACGATGACGGCCGCAACCGACGGCGCGTAGAACAGCACCTTGCGCAGGAAGAGATAGAGGTTGTCCAGCCGGTAGGGGAAGTCGCCGCAGACCGCCTGCGAGGCCGCGCCCTCGGGGCAGGGCCGCAGTTCGAAGAAGGCGGCGCTTGCGGCAATGTCGAGCGAGGGGACGAAGTGGAAGATTGTCAGCAGCAGGACGCAAAGCGTCAGAAGCGCGAGCGCCAGCACGCAGGCGCGATAGGCGTCCACGTCGCGGCGAACCGCATCGAAAAGAGCGTGGTGATCGAGTTTCGGCAAGCGTGTTTCCTGAGTTCAGGCCGTCTCTGCGCCTGAGGCGCGAAGCGCGCGGAACCTATCCGCAGACGCCTCGGCCTGACAAGAGGGAGAGCGATCACGTTCCTTCCATCGGGGCCTTCCATCGGGCCCCTTCATCGCGGCCCTCCGTCGGGGATTGTCTTGGACCATTCTGCGGTTTTCCTTGCCTTCGCGGCCGAAAAGGAGAAGATCGCGCTCCACATCTTCCCTTTTCATTGTTCCTGGAGTTCCCATGACCAGCAAGATCGACGTCAGTTTTTCCAAGTCCCATCGTGTGACGTCGGGCGTGGCCGTCCTGTTGAAAACCGCGGAAGCCGAACTGCCGGCAGGCGTCGAGGAAGCCGATCCGGCAGGCGTATATGCCCGCGCTGCCAAGGTGGGCAAGTTCAGCGGCAAATCGCTGACGACTCTCGACATCGTGGCGCCGCATGGTTCGCAGGCCGACCGCATCGTCGTCATCGGTCTCGGCAAGGCGGAGGCGCTGACGCCGCATGATTGGCTGAAGGCGGGCGGCAAGGCCGCCGGCCTGCTTAAAGGCGCCGACAAGGTCACCGTCTTCATCGATGTCCCCGGTCTCGAGGTCCTGCCCAAAGCGGCTGCCGATTTCGCCCTTGGCATGGTCCTGCGCAGCTACAAGTTCGATACCTACAAGACCAAGAAAAAGAACGAGGGCAACGGCGAGGACGATGCCGGCGCGACCGACAAGGATGCCAAGGTGACGATCGTCACCGCCGATGCTTCCGCCGCCAAGAAGGCCTTCGCCGATGCCGAAGCGGTCGCCGAGGGCGTGATCCTGGCGCGCAACCTCGTCAACGAGCCGGCCAATGTGCTCGGTCCGGAGGAATTTGCCGCAACCGCCAAGAAGCTTGAAGCGCTGGGGGTCGATGTCGAGATCCTCGGCGAGAAGGAGATGAAGAAGCTGGGCATGGGCGCGCTGCTCGGCGTGGCCCAGGGGTCCGTCCGCCCGCCGCGTCTGGTCGTCATGCAGTGGAAGGGCGGCAAGGCGAAGGACAAGCCGATCGCCTTCGTCGGCAAGGGCGTGGTGTTCGACACCGGCGGCATTTCGATTAAGCCGGCCGCCGGCATGGAAGAGATGAAGGGCGACATGGGCGGTGCCGCTGCCG
>DAIMJJ010000184.1:0-8456 GCA_036722275.1 Rhizobium sp.
GCCACAAGCTCACCTACTGGCAGCAGACCCATGAGGGGCGCTGGGAGAAGAAGGCGTAGGCGTCGGCGGAGCCTGAGACGGCCTTCTGGTGCCAATAGGCCGCCTATTTGTACACGACCGTGTCGCCGACCCGGGGGCGGGCAAAGGCATTGCTGCTCATATGATAGCTGTCCAGGCCCGTTACCTTCGACAGGAGCGAGGTGAATGAGGTGGTCATTTCGAAGTTCACCACGGTTACCACCAGCTGAACGCCGGATTGCTTAATCGTCGAAGGTATATCGACCGGAGACTGGGCGCCCGCGGCAAGCGCCTCGGTGTTGTATCCGTAGGACCAGTTGACGGTCGCCTGCCCCTTGCTGTCGACGTCTAGCACCGAAACCAGAACGGTGACGGTGTCAGACGTGAAGGGTTCGAGTATGCTGGTTGATCCGTCAAGCAGCGTCTTCAGCTGCTGGTTGGACCACCCCGACTCCTGGGTGATGATGTCGCTCGTCGACGTTGCGATCTGATTGACGCGTCGGTTGACCATCAAGGCTTCGCCGAGGTCGAGCGTCGCGGCGAACATCATGACGATGACCGGCAGCAGAATGGCGAACTCCACCCCGGACAGACCGCTTCGATCTGCAAGAAAACGTCGGGCAAATCGGCCGGCCTTCGCCGCGGCATTGAGGTTGTGACGGATGGGCATGTTGGGCAAGCTCATTCAAAAGGCTCGTTTCTGAACAGAGCCGCCGCTGCCAGAGCGTAGGAACCATCGTCCATCGTGTGGGCGTCAACGCCGGCAAAGGCCAGCACGCTGTTGAACGGCAGGAAGGCCTGGATCAGCATGTAATCCCCGGACTCGCCGGTGGCGAAGCTTTCGTCGACGGACATCTTGCCGCCCTTGACAGCCGAAACGTAGCTGACCGAGGAAAAGTCGGCCATAGCGGTGGTCCTCACGAGCAACTTGTTCTCGCAGTCGAAGGCGAGCGTCATCTTCTCGCAGACCTTTGACTTGAAGGTCGCAAGCGACCAGTTCTCGGTGGACGCCTTGCCCGTGCGCACCTGGCGCGCGGTCATTTGCAGCGCCGCATCCAGCGAACTGTCGATGAAGAACATGAACGTTACTTCGAGAATGGCGAAGATCAGTGTCAAGAACGGGATGGCCAGCAGTCCGAACTCGACGGCCGCTGCTCCCTCCCTGTCCCGGATCAGACGCCCAGTCAATTGCATGGCTTTCTCCTCAATTCGTCAGCCGCACCTTGGCGACATATTGCTGGAACAGGCTGGACAAGCCGGCCTCGATCTCGGCGGAGGAATTGGCCTGGAGGTAGAGGCTCTTGCCTGAGGCGCAGGCCTCAAGCGCGGTCGGGATATAATTCAGGCGCGTCGTGTTGTTGTCGGCGGTGCTGAACGTGCCACCCCACACGCTCTTGTAGTTGCTGGACGACATGGTTTGGCCGACGGTGGCATTGTAGCCCCAGTCCCAGGTCATCGGCAGATATTCAGTGTAAAGCACGCCGAAGCTCGCCTTGAGATCCTTGATCTCTTTGCACCAGGCCGGATTGAGCGGTGTTACGTCCTTCTGAAGTGTGCCGGCGGACGAGGGGAAGCGGATGCCGGAATTCGATTGCAGCACCCAGTTGCGTTCCGATTGCACGCCGTCCGTCAGCATCAGCACGAGCTTCAGCGGTGAGCCCGCGGTCGTGCCATCTCCGGATGTGCCGATGAGCTTCTTCAGCGCCGTCATCGAATAATCGAAATAGGTCGCGTCCTCTGACGTCGCGCTGGTCATGCCGCTCTTGTCGTCGCTCAGCACCTTGCGGGCGTTCGTCGTCGAGGTGGTCGGAGCCAGTACCTCGGTTGCCGTCTCGCCGATTGTATAGAATGCGACCTTGATTCGTTTATGTGTGGAGTCATAGGTGTCGATCATGTCGAGCACCTCGGCCACCGCGTTCAGGGCCACATCGGTGCGCAGTTGCACACCCATCGCCTTGGCCAGCCCGTAGACGGTCGTATAGCTCTTGTTCTTGTACTTAAACGTTGCCCCTTCCGAGGTATGACAGGCAAAGGCACAGCCGGCCTGGGAACTGAGCATCTTGTTCTGTCCGGCTGCCGTCGCCGCCAGCAGCATAGAAGCCGACTTGTCGAGTACGATATAGACGTTCATGTAGGACGAACCCGGTCCCGCGACCGAGGAGCTGACACTCACATCGACGCTGTCGATGTCGGCCACCTTCAGCAGCGTCGTCGGAACGGTCACCTTGGCCTTGGCCGTGACTTCCTGGCTGTTGGTATTGATCTGCACATCGCTGAGATCGTAGCCCTTGCCGGTCAGGTCCGTCTGCGCCGCAAACCAATCCTGGATCTTCTCCTCAATGGCCGCGTCGCTCAGCGTGCCGAAGTCCTTAGCGACTGCGAGCAGCGCCGTGTCGAGGTCCGCCTGCATCTTGGTCCGGATATTGTACGCGCGGACATAGTCAAGGCTCAGTCCGACGGCAGTGATGACCGGGACGAGCAACAGCGCGAAGGTAATGGCGATGTTTCCTCCGCGATTGGCAAGGAAGTTTCGCAACTGAGATTTCATACGCATAACCGATGGTGGCGCCGAAGGGCGCAAGTAGAAGAGTACCGGTTATATTAGCGGCATGCGGTTACACGAGCGTTAATCCCGTCGCCGTCGTCGCCGGCTTTCAGTTCCTTGATATTACGCAATTTCCGGCGGTGACCCGGTCCTGGGCGGTGGGCGGTTTCTCCCGTGGGACAAGACTAACTTTGGGCCTATCCAAGTTTGCGGTGTGCAAGATAACCGCGCGTTATTATTTGGAACGATAACGCCATTGCATGCGCGGCGTGTCTATAGTTTGCGGCTTTTTGCAAAATGATTAAATTGGCTTTGTTGTTGATCGGAGGCAGGGCGTTCCGCGAGGACTGGTGGGAGCCGGCTGTCGCGGGGCTGCTGGCCATCCTCGTCGGTTTTGCCGTCATTGCCGATGTTTCTGACGGTCTGACGACGCTGACGACCCAGCTGTTTGGTCTCCTCTTCCTGTTCCAGGGGATGGCCGGGCTTTTCTCCATGGCGTTTCGGACCTCCAATGTCGGGCGCAATGCCGAGGCGGTGAAGGCCGCGATCATGCTCGTGCTCGGTGCCATGATTCTCGATCCGTCGATGCACAGCGAGCCCGTCCTCGACTGGCTCTTTGCCGCCGGTCTTGTCATCGATGGCGTGTCGCGGCTGGCGACCGTGGCGCTCGTTCGCTTCCGTCGCTGGGGCCACGCCCTGATCGCCTGCAGCTTCGAAGTTCTCCTTGCCGTGCTGATTCTCAGCGACTGGCCGCTGGACTCACGGCTCAACATTCCGCTCTGCATCAGCCTGCTCCTGGTGCTGTCGGGCATCACCATGGTGCGGTTCGCCTTCACGCTGCGACGCCACAATGTCGATGAGCCGCTCTATGCCCATCCGATGTTCTGCGTGCGCGGCTGGAACGACAATGTCCGCCATCTGCCGGACGATCCGGTCCGCACCAACCGCCATCGCACGATGCGCGTCCTGGTCTGGACGCCGGCGGGGGCGGCGGAGGTGCGGCCGCGCCGTCCGATCATCGACCGTTATCTGGCGGCCCTCGACAAGCAAGGCGAGCTGTCGATCGGCCATGCGGCGATCGAAATGGGTTCGGACTTCTATCTCAGCCACTGGCCGGCAAAGGAGATCGATCCGGCCGAGTGTGAAGTGACGGAGGTGCTCTATGCGGGCACCGACAATGACGTGACTGGCCTGTTTCAGCCGTCCTACGATCACGAATGCCAGATCTGGACGCCGGCCGACGAGGAGATCGTCTTCACTCGCTTCGATCCGGCCCACCTGGAGGGCTTCATCCGCGGTTATCGCGAGCACGCGACCTATAACGTCACCAACCGCAATTGCTCTATCGCCGTTGCCGGCGCGCTCGAGGCCGGCCTCGAGGCCAGCCTCGAATGTCGCTCGCCCTGGCTGAGGCTGTGCCGCCTTCTGATGACGCCGTCGCTCTGGGAGGCGGCTTATATCCGATCGCGCGCCGCCCATCTGTGCTGGACCCCCGGTCTGGTGCTCGACTATGCCCGCGCCCTGCAGCGTCTGGTCGAGCCGGCCTATGCGCCCTGGCCCGTGCGCATGCTCGAAGAGCTCAGGCTGCGCGCCGTCGGTGTGTTCGGCCGGGAGATCGCCCGATGACGCCGGTTTCCGAACCGGCATCGCCGTCGTCCGACATCCTGTCGCGGGCCGCCGTCATCGCGACCGCGGCCATGTTCGGGCTTACCTACTCGCTGAGCGCTCCGCTGATCGCCATGAACATGGCGCGGGAGGGTGCGAGCGAAACGCTGATCGGCATGAATGCCGCCATGCACGCCATCGGCGTTCTGATTACCGCGCTTCTGCTGCCGCGGTTGGTGGCCAGGCTCGGTCCGCGTCGCCTGATCCTTTTGTCGCTGGCGGCCTCGGCCTGCGTGCTGGTCGTCTTTGGCCTGATCCCCAACATCTGGCTATGGTTCCCCTTGCGCCTTCTGCTCGGCATGGCCGCAGAAGCGCTGTTCGTGGTGTCGGAAACCTGGATCAATGCGCTCAGCACCGAAAACACCCGGGCCCGCGCCATGGCCGCCTATACCGCCGCACTCGCGCTCGGTCTGGCGCTCGGCCCCCTGATCCTGTCGCTGGTGGGGGCTGAAGGGACGCTGCCCTTCCTGATCGGCGCCGCGATCTCGCTTGGTGCGGTGACGCTCGTCATCGCACCGGCGGTGCGCGCGCCGCCTTTTGAAAAGCCGAGTTCCGGCAATCCGCTGCGGTTCCTGAGACTCGCGCCGGTCGCCATCGGCGCGATCACGCTCAATGCGGCGGTCGAGACCGCGGGCCTCTCCTTCCTCGCGCTCTACGCCATCGGGCTCGGCTGGCAGGCGGAAGATGCCGCCCGGCTGATGTTTGTCATGATGTTCGGCGCGATCATCCTGCAGCTGCCGATCGGCTGGCTCGGCGACATGGTCGACCGCGGCAAGCTGATCATCGGCTGTGCCGTTCTGGCCACGCTTGGCGCAGCGCTCTGGCCCTTTGCCCTGCAATCGGAGATCGCCACCTATGCTCTGCTCTTCGTCTGGGGCGGCGTCTTCGTCGGCATCTACACGCTGACGCTCACCGTTGTCGGTAGCCGCTTCTCCGGAGGCGACCTTGTCGGCATCTATGCGCTGATGGGGCTGACCTGGGGCGCGGGCGCGCTGGTCGGGCCGCTTCTGGCCGGCATCTCCATGCAGGCCGGCACACACGGGCTCGCGATCTTCGCAGCCGTCGCCTGCGGCCTCTTTGCCGTGGCCGCCATCATGCGGCGCGACGGTTGACGCAACGCCCGCGGGCGGGGCGGGGTATTACCCCGCCATCGCCTCTTCGTACTCCGCTGAAAGTTCGAGCCATTGCTCTTCGGCAGCCGACAGCTTGGCCGCGGCCTCGCCGCGCTGGCGGGCCTTCTCGGCGGCCTTCGCCGGGCTCTTCTCGTAGAGCGCCGGATCTGCAAGTTCCTGATCAAGTCCCTGAATCAGGCTCTCCAGTTTCTTGGTCAAGGCCTCGATTTCATTTATCTTCTTCTTGAGCGGTGCAAGGCTTGCGCGCTTGTCCGCGGCGGCCTTGCGCTGCTCGGCCTTGTTGACCTGCTCCTGTGCGGCGTCGGTCTTGTCCTTGTCGTCCTTCTTCTTGCCGGAGGAGACGATGAGGCTGCGGTACTCCTCCATATCGCCTTCGAAGGTGCTGACCGTGCCGTTGTTGACCAGCCACAGCCGGTCGACGGTCGCCTCGATCAGGTGGCGATCATGGCTGATCAGGATGACCGCGCCGTCATAGTCGTTGAGCGCGGCGATCAGCGCCCGGCGGCTGTCGATGTCGAGATGGTTGGTCGGCTCGTCGAGGATCAGAAGGTTGGGCGCGTGGAAGGCGGAAAGGCCCATCAGCAGGCGGGCCTTCTCGCCGCCGGAGAGATCCTTGGCGGCGGTCGCCATCTTCTCCGTCGCCAGCCCCATCTGGGCCACGCGGGCGCGCACTTTCGCCTCCGGCTCGGTCGGCATCAGCCGGCGCACGTGATCGACCGGCGTCTGCTCGGGGATCAGGTCGTCAAGCTGGTGCTGGGCGAAGAAGCCGACGGAGAGGTTCGGCGCGAGCTTCATTTCGCCCGCCTGCAGCGCAAGACGCCCGGCGATCAGCTTGGCGAAGGTCGACTTGCCGTTGCCGTTGGAGCCGAGAAGGGCGATGCGGTCATCGGCATCGATGCGCAGATTGATGTTCTTCAGGATCGGCTTGCCCGGCTCGTAGCCGACGGCGCCGCCGGAGATCGCCACGATCGGCGAGGCCGGCTGCTTTTCCGGCTGAGGAAAGCTGATGGGCTGAACGTGGTCCTCGATCACGGCCGCGACCGTGCCGAGACGTTCCAGCGCCTTGACGCGGCTCTGCGCCTGCTTGGCCTTGGAAGCCTTGGCCTTGAAACGATCGATGAAGCTCTGCAGATGCTTGCGCGCGGCCTCGTTCTTGGCCTTGGCCTTCATCTGCAGTTCGTCGGCTTCCGCCTTCTGCCGCTCGAACTGGTCATAGCCGCCGCGATAGAAGGTGAGCTTCTTCTGGTCGAGGTGGATGATCGCGTTGACCGCGGTGTTGAGCAGGTCGCGGTCGTGGCTGATGATGATGACGGTGTGCGGATAACGTCGGACATAGTCCTCGAGCCAGAGCGTGCCTTCCAGGTCGAGATAGTTGGTCGGTTCGTCGAGCAAGAGCAGGTCCGGCTCGGAAAACAGCACGGCGGCAAGTGCCACGCGCATGCGCCAGCCGCCGGAAAACGACGAGGCCGGCCGCTGCTGGGCCTCGTGGTCGAAACCGAGGCCGGCCAGAATGGTCGCGGCGCGTGCCTCCGCCGAATGCGAACCGATATCGGCAAGCCGTGTCTGGATCTCTGCGATGCGGTGGGCATCGGTCGCCGTCTCGGCCTCGGCGAGAAGCGCCGCGCGCTCCTTGTCGGCCGACAGGACGATCGAGATCAGCGATTCCTCGGTGCCCGGCGCTTCCTGCGCCACCTGGCCGATGCGGGCGTTCTTCGGGATCGTGACCGATCCGCTTTCGGAAGCGAGGTCGCCGGTGATGATGCGAAACAGGGTCGACTTGCCGGCGCCGTTGCGGCCGACAAGTCCCGCCTTCGTGCCGCTCGGAAGCGAGACGCTGGCATGGTCGATCAGCAGGCGCCCGGCAATGCGAGCGGAGATGTCATTGATGGTAATCATGGCTTGGCTTTTCGCCGATGTACGGCGCAAAGGCAAGCTGAGGGCCGGGGTGCTTCGGGCCGGAAACCGGTTGCGAAGGTCGCGGTGGCATCCGCGCAACAGAGCCGGACGGGCGCCGGCCCGTCACGGCGGTCAGGCGACGTGGCGGCCGACCGTCTTGCTGCGTTCCGAGACATAGCCCGAGATCGGCGCGCGCGGATTGGCGCGGGCGTGTTGAAGCGCCGCCTCGGCATGGGCGAGCAGCTGCGTCGGCTCGTCTGCGTCGTGGGTCAGCGCGAAGCCGATCGACAGACCAAGCCCGCCATGGGTGTTGCCGTGTTCGGACGCAAACACCAGATTGTTTTCGACCGCCGCATGCAGGCGTTCGGCAATCGCATGCGCATCCTCGGCGGCCACGTCGCTGAACAGGAAGGCGAAGTCGTCACCGTCGATACGGGCCACGACATCATTCTTCTTGATCGTCTTGCGGAAGATCGCGGCCAGACGCTGCAGCAGTCGGTTGCCGGCCTCTTCGCCATAGCGCTGGTTGATCGAGCGGAAATCGTCGATGTCGACGAGCAGCAGGGCGGAACCGGTCGGCGGCACGTCGGCGCTGTAGAGGTCTTCCAGCCGCTTGATGAAGGCAAGCCGGTTCGGCAGCCCGGTCAGCCGGTCTTTTTCCGTTGCCGCCTTTGCCATTTCCACGGCATTCTTCGCCGCTGCGATCTGCTGCATCCCGGCCTTGAGCTTGAGGCCCAGTTCGGTCTCGGCATGCAGAAGGTCATTGGTCGCGCCTTCGAGGAAATCGAGTTCGGCAATCAGGTCGCCGATACCGCGGCCTTCATCCTCGCGGATGGATTTCAGAATGGTCTCAAGCGCCCGGGTGAAGGTCTGCTTGTGCAGGATGCCGAGCGAGACGTGCTCGCCGAGCTGCTCCAGCAGGCCGGCTGCGTCGGTCTGCAGCTTCTCCTCGGCAATGCCGCAATGGCTGAGCAGGCGATATTTCAGGCCGAGATGGTCGAGATCGTGCTGGGAGGGGCGCTGGCCAAGTGCGGCAAGACCACGGGCGAGGGCGGGGTGATGGCCGGCAAGGGCCTCGTGCACCAGCTCGTAGTTCCGCGGCAGGCCGCTGATCATGTGCTTCACCATGTAGCCCGCGACCTTTTGGACCAGGTCGACACCGGCGGCTTGACGTGCCGACGGCTGGTGGCGCTGGTGGA
>DAIMJJ010000185.1:0-8417 GCA_036722275.1 Rhizobium sp.
CAGGAGCCCAACACGACGCAACACCATCGTCGGCTGCAGGACACTGCGCCGGGCGTCCGGCGAGCCGGTTGAGCGGCGATCGGCGCGCATCTGGAGGGCCGGAGCCAAGAAAGTGACTTCTTGTACGCCGCATTCATGCTCCGTTTAGGAATTTCACCAACTGTTGTGGGGTATTGTTAGAATTTAGGGGCGGCGTGTTCGCCCGCAAGAAGGCATGGCGAAGAGATGAGTGACGAAGCGGACAAGAGTCTGAAGGAACGTCTGGCATTCCTGGAAATCGACCAAAAAACATCCAAGACATTGGATTCGCTGCGTCCCACCCTCGGCGAGATTCTCGGCGGCGTTCTGGACAAGTTCTACGCCAAGGTCGCATCCACGCCGCAGATCGCTCACTTCTTCTCCGGCCGGGACCACATGGCTGCCGCCAAGCAGGCGCAGATCACCCATTGGGAAAAGGTCTCCAAGGGCGCCTTTGATCCGACCTATGTCAAGGGCGTCACCGCGATCGGCAAGGCGCATGCGCGCATCGGGCTGGAACCGCGCTGGTACATTGGCGGTTACTCCATGCTGATGACCGAGCTTGTGGCCGGCGTGCTTGTCAGGCATTGGCCCTTCCCCTTCGGCAAACACCATGCCCAGGCCCTGTCCGATAAGCTCGGCGCGCTGATCAAGGCCTCCATGCTCGACATGGACTATTCGATTTCTGTCTATCTCGACTCGCTCGAAGCCCGCCGCAAGCAGCTTGAGGATGAGCGCCGGCAGTTCGAGGCCGATCAGCAGATGGCAATGGAGCATCTGCGACACGGTCTGGAAGCACTCGCCCGCGGCGACTTCGAAAACCGGATGACCGACGACCTGCCCGAGAATTTCAAGCAGATGGCGAGCGACTACAACGACACCGTCGTGCGGCTCAGCGAGTCCTTCGCGTCGATCCGCCGTGCGTCGGAAGAGATCCTGAGCGGGGCCGAAACGATCGCCAAGGCGTCCGACGACATCGCCCACAGCACGGCCAAGCAGGCCGCGGGCGTGCAGCAGAGCTCGTCTGCCCTGCAGCAGTTGTCAGTGAGCGTCGGCCAGACGGCGAGCAATGCGGAACGGGCCTCGATGGCCGTCCACGACACCCAGCAGCAGGCCCGCAGTTCCGGCGAGGTTGTCGCGCAGGCGATCTCGGCCATGGCGGAGATCGAGAAGTCCTCGACCGAAATCTCCAAGATCATCGGCGTCATCGACGAAATCGCCTTCCAGACCAATCTTCTGGCCCTCAATGCCGGTGTTGAGGCGGCGCGCGCGGGCGATGCGGGCAAGGGTTTTGCCGTCGTGGCCCAGGAGGTGCGCCAGCTTGCCCAGCGCAGTGCCGACGCGGCCAAGGAAATCAAGCGTCTGATCTCCCAGAGCAGCAATCAGGTCAACGAGGGTGTGGGACTTGTCTCCAACACAGGCACGGCACTGTCGGACATGATCAGCCATATCGATACGATCCACGCCATCGTCTCCGAGATCGCGACCGCGGCGAAGGATCAGGCCAGCGGCCTGACGGAAGTGAACCAGGCGACGCAGAGCATGGGCATGCTCACGCGTCAGAACTCGGCCATGGTCGAGCAGACGTCGGCCGAGACCCAGCGCCTGCGCAGCGAGGTCGTGGGCCTGGTCCAATTGCTGGCGCAGCTCAGCACCCGCTCCGACCCCGAACACAGCATGCCGAACGACCGCCGCGGCACGTCCCGCCGGCAGGCCGCCTGACGGCCAAGGCCTTCGTGATCAAGCCAAAACGCGGGCTCTGTCCGCGTTTTTCGATTCCATCGCTTCAAAAGATGGTTTAAGGGAGCGGCATGACGATCAAGCCTCTCATCATCCTTCCGGACCCCCTGCTGCGCCAGGTTTCCACCCCGATTGAGCGCGTCGACGCCGACTTGCAGAAGCTGGCCGACGACATGCTCGAAACCATGTATGACGCGCCCGGGATCGGCCTTGCCGCGATCCAGGTCGGCATTGCGCGCCGCCTGCTGGTGATCGACGTCTCCAAGGAGGGTGAAGAGAAGCAGCCGCTGGTGATCATCAATCCGGAGATCATCAAGTCGTCCGATGCGCGCTCGGTTTACGAAGAGGGCTGCCTGTCGATCCCGGACTACTATGCCGAGGTCGAACGCCCCGCCCAGGTGACGGTCAAGTCGATCGACCGCGACGGCAAGGAGCAGGTGATCGAGGCCGACGGTCTGCTCGCGACCTGTCTTCAGCACGAGATCGATCATCTCAACGGTGTTCTCTTCATCGACCATATTTCCCGGCTGAAGCGCGAAATGGTGATCAAGAAATTCACCAAGGCGGCAAAGTCCAAGGTGCTCTGATCCTAGGCCCTGTCCGGCCCTCGGATTGCTGCGTCGATTACGGAAGGGATTGAACCGTCATGGCATTGCGCATCATTTTCATGGGCACGCCCGATTTCTCCGTCGCGACGCTCGATGCGCTTCATGCTGCCGGTCACGAGATCGTCGCCGTCTATACCCAGCCCCCGCGCCCGGGTGGCCGTCGCGGTCTGGATCTGCAGAAGTCCCCCGTCCATCTCGCCGCTGATAAGCTGGGTCTTCCGGTTCTGCATCCCGTGAATTTCCGCGAGGCAGGCGATCGCGAGCGCTTCTGCGCCTTCGAAGCTGACGTGGCCGTCGTTGTCGCCTACGGTCTGCTCCTGCCGGAAGCGATCCTGAACGGCACGAGGCTCGGCGCCTATAACGGCCATGCCTCGCTGCTGCCAAGATGGCGTGGCGCCGCGCCGATCCAGCGTGCCATTATGGCCGGCGATGCCGAGACCGGCATGATGGTCATGAAAATGGACAAGGGGCTCGACACCGGCCCCGTCGCCCTGACCCGGAAGGTGGCGATCGACGAAGACGTGACGGCCGGTGAACTGCACGATCGTTTGCGCGAGGTCGGAGCGCAGGCCATGGTCGAGGCCATGGCGGCGCTCGAAGCCGGAACACTGACGACGGTCCCGCAAGCGGATGATGGTGTGACCTATGCCGCCAAGATCGACAAGGGCGAGACCCGGATCGATTTCTCCAAGGATGCGGCCGAGGTGCACAATCACATTCGCGGTCTGGCGCCTTTCCCCGGCGCCTGGTTTGAGCTGGAATTGAATGGTCGCCTCGAGCGGGTCAAGGTCCTCGGCTCGGTACTGGCTGAAGGCGAGGGGCCAGCAGGCACTGTTCTCGATCAGGCTTTGACCATTGCCTGTGGCCATGGCGCGGTTCGCCTGACACGCCTGCAGAAGGCGGGCGGAAAGCCGCTCGACGCCGACGACTTCCTGCGCGGCACGCCTGTGTCACTCGGAACGGTCCTGCCCTGATGCCGCGGTTCCGAATGACCGTCGAATATGACGGTTCCCCCTATGTCGGCTGGCAGCGCCAGGAGAACGGTCCTTCGGTTCAGGGGGCGCTTGAGGCGGCAGTGCTGTCGCTGACTGGTGAGACGGTCTCGATCCGGGGTGCCGGCCGCACTGATTCCGGCGTCCATGCCATGGGGCAGGTCATCCATGTCGATCTTACGCGCGACTGGGTTCCCTACAAGCTGCGCAACGCGCTGAATGCCCATCTGGCGCTCGCCGGCGAGAGCGTCGCCGTTCTCGACGTCCGTACGGTCGATGATGCGTTCGACGCCCGTTTTTCGGCCCTTCGCCGGCATTACCTCTACCGGATCATCACGCGGCCGGCCCGGCTGGCGCTCGAGGCGCAGCGGGCCTGGTGGGTGGCAAAGCCGCTCGACCACGAGGCCATGCACGCGGCGGCGCAGCGGCTGGTCGGCCATCACGACTTTACCACCTTCCGCTCGGCCCATTGCCAGGCCACGAGCCCTGTCCGGACGCTGGACCGGCTGGATGTCAGCCGCAGCGGCGACCTGATCGAGATCCGCGCCAGCGCCCAGAGCTTCCTGCACAACCAGATCCGCTCCTTCGCCGGGACGCTGAAGCTGGCCGGCGAGGGGAGGATGACGGCGGACGACGTCCAGGCCGCTCTCGAAGCGCGCGACCGCGCAGCCTGTGGCCCGGTTGCCCCGCCCGAGGGACTGTTCTTCCTGCGCGTGGACTATCCCGGCGACGAGGAGCGTTGAGCGCGACTGTGGTGCCCGTGTCCACAGCAGGCTTGTCAGCGCCGTCGAAATAACATATCCACATTTCAAGAAATCTCGAAATGTGGAGTGGCCAATGCCCGTCACCATCTATCACAACCCCGCCTGCGGCACGTCCCGCAACACGCTTGCCATGATCCGCCAGTCGGGCGAGGAGCCGGTGGTGATCGAGTATCTCAAGACGCCGCCGAGCCGGGAGCGGCTGCTGGAACTCATCGGCAAGATGGGCATCACTCCCCGCGCACTGTTGCGCAAGAAGGGCACCCCTTACGAGGAACTGGGGCTCGACAATGAAGGGCTGAGCGACGCGCAGCTGGTCGATGCGATGATGGCCCATCCGATCCTGATCAATCGGCCGATCGTCGAGACCGAAAAGGGCGTCCGCCTCTGCCGCCCGTCCGAGGTCGTCCTGGAGATCCTGGCCAATCCCGTCACCTCCTTCACGAAGGAGGATGGCGAGGTGGTGAAGGCGGGAAACACCGGCGAATGAACAGCCTGGACACCGATACCCCGAACATCGATGAGGACCAGTTTCGCCCGATCGACGAAACCCGTCTGTTCACGCCGGAACGCAAGACCCATCCGCCGCGCATTCTCATGCTCTACGGATCCCTGCGCGAGCGCTCTTATTCGCGCCTGCTGACCGAGGAAGCTGCCCGGATCCTTAGACGCTATGGTGCGGAGGTGCGGGTTTTCGATCCCCATGGCCTGCCGCTTGCCGATGCCACCGAGGCTTCCCATCCCAAGGTGCAGGAACTGCGCGACCTGTCGCTGTGGTCGGAAGGCCAGGTCTGGTGCTCGCCCGAACGCCACGGCGCAATGTCGGGGGCCATGAAGACCCAGATCGACTGGCTGCCGCTGTCGATGGGGGCCATCCGCCCGACCCAGGGTCGCACGCTCGCCCTTATGCAAGTCTGTGGCGGCTCGCAGAGCTTCAACACGGTGAACCAGATGCGCGTGCTCGGTCGCTGGATGCGGATGTTCACCATCCCCAACCAGTCGTCGGTGCCGAAGGCCTTCGGGGAATTCGACGAGGCGGGACGAATGAAGCCGTCCGCCTATTACGAGCGCGTCGTCGACGTCATGGAGGAACTGGTGAAGTTCACCCTGCTCTTGCGCGAGCGTTCCGACTATCTGGTGGAGCGTTACTCTGAGCGCGTCGAAACGGCGGCGGAACTCTCGAAGCGGGTCAACCAGCGCTCGATCTGATCCGTCAGACCGGATAGACGTCGAGATATCGTTCCAGCATTTCCGACAGGATCATCGCCGGAACGATCAGCACCATGGTCACGGTGGCGATCGTCAGCCGATGGTCGCCCAGCAGCATGCGCAGGACCCTGAACAGGGTGATGATCAGTGTGAGCGCCAGCCCGTAGGAGAGAAGCACGGCGACGGCCGTGAGGCTCGGAACCAGCATCATCATGAGCAGGATGAGACCGTATCCATAGGATACCGGCACGGCCAGCCAGTTCGAGACGACGATGATCGACTGGAATTTCGAGCCGACGCCGGCAAGCCATGTCAGGAGGCCAACAAGCACCAGCGGCACGATCCAGTTGGCAACCTCCACCAGCCCCAGGCGGAAGAAGAACAGCGCACCGACATCCATGCCCTCCGGCAGGGTCTCGAGATAAAGACCGCGCCACCAGATGAAGCTGAGGACCGTCATTGGCAGGACGAAGACCACGGCCCAGAAGGAGCGCATGGTGCCGCGGTCGGAGAAGTCGAGATAGGAAAGGCCCCGGGGATCCTGTTTGAACAGCAACCAGAGGCCGGTCAGGTAGAACTCGACCTCCTTAAGCGTGGGCATTGGCGAACCACTGTTCGATGAAGGTCATGTAGATGCGGGTCAGCGTCTCCAGATCCTCGACGGCCACCCGTTCATCAACCATGTGCATGGTCTGGCCGACCAGGCCGAACTCCACGACAGGGCAGTAATCCTTGATGAAGCGCGCATCCGACGTTCCGCCTGTAGTCGACAGCTGCGGTGTCGCGCCGGTCGCCGTCTCGATGGCGCGCGAAAGGGATTCGATCAGGGCATTGTTACGGGTCAGGAAGACGTGGCTCGGCCGCTCCGACCAGACGATGTCGTAAGCCACCGGATCGCGGCCCGGGCGCAGATGGTTTTCCGCTGCGGCCGCGTCCAGCCGGCGCAGGATCTCGGCCTGCACGCTCTCGGCCGACCAGAGATCGTTGAAGCGGATGTTGAACTTGAAGCTTGCCGCGGCCGGAATCACGTTGGTTGCCGGATTGCCGACATCGACCGAGGTGACTTCGAGGTTGGACGGCTGGAAATTGTCCGTGCCGTGGTCGAAGGGCGGATGCATGAGCGCATCGGCGAGACGCACCGCACCGCGCACCGGATTGTCCGCGAGATGCGGATAGGCCGCGTGTCCCTGGACGCCACGCACGGTCACGGTCGCGGAAATCGAGCCGCGACGGCCGATCTTGATCATGTCGCCGAGCTGGTCCGGATTGGTCGGCTCGCCGACCAGGCAGGCATCCCAGCTTTCGCCCTTCTGCTTTGCCCATTCCAGAAGCTTGACGGTACCGTTGACGGCTGGACCTTCCTCGTCGCCGGTAATCAGCAGCGAGACCGATCCCTTTGGGGCGCCCTTCTGCTCGATCAGTCTGGCCAGTGCCGTCACGAAACAGGCGATGCCGCCCTTCATGTCGACGGCGCCGCGACCATAGAGCATGCCGTCGGCAATCGCGCCGGCAAAGGGCGGATGGCTCCAGTCGGCCTCCTTGCCGACCGGGACGACGTCGGTATGGCCGGCGAACATCAGGTGCGGGCCTTCATTGCCGAGCCGCGCATAGAGGTTCTCGATGTCCGGCGTACCGGGCTCGCTCGCCGTCATGCGGTGAACCGCAAATCCGAGCGGCTCGAGCATGGTCTGGAGCGTGGTCAGCGCGCCGCCTTCGGCGGGAGTGACGGAGGGGCAGCGGATGAGGGCCTGGAGGACTTCGGCGGGATTGGTGATGTTCATGATCTCTGGGGCGCTGTCGCGGTCCGGCAGCAAACCCGCCATGACCGTCTGGAGGATGAGGAAGGTTTAGCCGATCGGGCGACAGCTGTCACGGCCCAAGCGCGTCTCAGCGGTCGGGCCAGTCGGGTGCCGGCCCGTAGGCGTTCACACCGTTGGCAGACGGCCACAGGCAGAGAACGAAGAGGATCACGAACGAGACGGCGGGAATGAACAGAAGGACGGCCAGAAACCCGGTCAGTCCCATGTCATGCAGCCGTTTGATGCTCAGCATGACGGTCGATACGATCGACAGCGTCACGCCGGCAAAGAACATGAGGCTGAGCACGCGAAACAACTCTTCGTCCTCCTGGTACATGACAAGTGAGGCGATCGAGGCGCCGTTGAGGCACATCCAAAAGAGCCAGCCGAGAATGAAGACCTGCCGCCCGGCACGACCGAACGGGCTGAAGAGCAGCCAACCCATAGTCGGCCGCCGGGCCGGGCTTTGCATGGGTCAGTCCCGCAGCAGTTCGTTGATGCCCGTCTTCGAGCGGGTCTGGGCATCGACGCGCTTGACGATCACCGCGCAATAGAGGTTCGGAGCGGGCTGGCCGTTCGGCATGGTCTTGTCGGACGGCAGTGAGCCGGCGACGACGACGGAATAGGGCGGCACTTCGCCATAGGAGATCTCGCCGGTGGCGCGGTCGACGATCTTCGTCGACTTGCCGATGAAGACGCCCATGCCGAGCACGGAGCCCTCGCGGATGATGCAGCCTTCGACGACTTCCGAACGTGCGCCGATGAAGCAGTTGTCCTCGATGATGGTCGGGCCGGCCTGCATCGGTTCCAGCACACCGCCAATGCCGACGCCACCCGACAGATGCACATGTGCGCCGATCTGGGCGCAGGAGCCGACGGTCGCCCAGGTGTCGACCATGGTGCCTTCGCCGACATAGGCGCCGACATTGACGAACGAGGGCATCAGCACGGTGTTGCGGGCGATGAAGGCCCCGTGGCGCGCGACGACGCCGGGCACGGCGCGGAAGCCGGCGGCCTCGAAGCGGGCGGCGTCCCAGCCGGTGAACTTGGTCGGAACCTTGTCCCAGTAGGGGCCGGGGGTGGGGGCGTCCATCAACTGGTTGGCGTTGAGGCGGAAGGACAGCAGGATCGCCTGCTTGGCCCACTGGTGCGTGGTCCACACCCCGTCCTCGCCGCGGCTGGCGACGCGCAGGGTTCCGGCGTCGAGGCGGCTCAGGGTCTCCTCCACCGCTTCGCGGACCTGGCCCTGGGTTGCGGTGTTGATCCCGTCGCGGGCTTCCCAGGCGGCCT
>DAIMJJ010000186.1:0-8346 GCA_036722275.1 Rhizobium sp.
ATGCGCTCTCCGCGGGCTTTGTCGATTTTTCTGGTCGTCGTCATGGGCGCAATATGAAGCATGAAAGTCAGCCTTTCATCGAAAGAGATGCTTGCATGAAAAAGAAAGATATGCTTTCAATCGGCGTATGAACGAAGCATGCGCCAGAGCGAAAGACATTGCCGGTGGACCGACTGCCCTCGCGAAAGCGATTGGCGGCGTGACGTCACAAGCGGTTTCGCAATGGGAGAAGGTCCCTGTTGGGCGCGTTCTTGATGTTGAGCGTGTGACGGGCGTCTCTCGTCACGAATTGCGGCCGGACGTGTTTGGCCCGATCCAAGAGGCTGCCGAATGATGTCCTGTCCGTTCTGCTCATGTTGCGGTCCCCCGTGATCTGATGGGCTGACCCTACGCGCGGGCCAAGGCGCGATCACCGAATGATTCTGGACTTTCCATTCCTTGATTTCCGGGGAGGTTTTCGTGCGCTCAATTTCCGACAAGCAGGGCAAGGCGCTCAAGGCGGCGACGCGGCGGGCGCTCGACATGGCGGGCGGTCCGGAGAGCTTTCAGCACACGACGCGGGTGCGCCAGGGGCAGCTGTCGAAATATGCCGCGCCCTCGGACGAGCATGCCGACAGCTTCATGCCGCTCGACATCGCGCTCGAGGCCGATCTGGAGGCCGGCGCGCCGATCATCGCCGAGCAGCTCGCGCGCATGCAGGGTTATCGGCTGGTGCGGATCGAGCAGGAGCCGGACGGCCAGGAGCTTTCGCACCGCGATCTCTCGGCGCTGCATATCGAATTTGCCGACGTGGTGCGCGTTGCCCATGACGCGCTGGAAGACGGCCACGCCGACGCCGGCGAACGCCGCCGGATCGGCCGCGAGCTTTCCGAACTCAAGAAGGCGATTGCCGTGATCGAGGGAAAGATCGGGGGTGGAGCATGACCGCGCAGTCGGCCATCGAGCCCGAATTCCTGCCCGCTGCCAAGCCCGTGCTGATCGACTTCGACGCGGCGGGCTTCGTTGTCGTCGGCTGCGGCGACACCGAGGACCTGGTGGCCCAGATCTCGATCGAAGGCGCCCGCGACTGGCGTCCGCGCCGGGGCATCATGACCCGCACGCTGAGCGAGGCCTGGCCGAAGGCGAGGGCGCGCCGATGATCGATTTCGGGCTGCCGCTGTTCAGTTTCAATCTCGCAGTGATCGACGCGCCGTGGCCCTGGAAGGCCTATTCGGAGAAGGGGCTCGGTAAGAGCCCCGAGGCCCAATACGGCACCATGTCGATGGCCGATATCGGCGCGCTGCGGGTGGGGGATCTTCTGGCGCCGAGCGGTGTCCTCGTCGCCTGGTGCACCTGGCCGCTGATCGACCAGCAGCTCGGCATTATTCGCAAGTGGGGCGTTGAGCCGGTCACCGGCGGCGTCTGGGTCAAGAGGACACGGAACGAGAAGCTGCGCTGGGGCACGGGCTATGTGCTGCGTTCGGTGTGCGAGCCCTTCATCGTGGCCACGCTTCGCGGCGCCAGGGTGGCCGGGTCCTCGGCCGCCAACCTGATCGAAACGATCGAGGATGCCGCTGTCGACGGGCTCGCCCGCGAGCATAGCCGCAAGCCCGAAGAATTCTACCAGATGCTGGAAAAGCTGGTGCCCGAAGGGCCCCGCGCGGACATCTTTGCGCGCCGCCGCCGGGCCGGCTGGTCCTGTTTCGGCAACGAGCTGGAGAAGTTCGAAGCGGAGGCCCCCGAATGACCGGCCCGATGCTCTTCCTCGTCACCGACCATCCGGAAAAGGCCGTACGCGGGCTGCTGGGGCGGTCGCTCAAGACCGTTCCGGACTGGCTGTCGGTCGTCTCTTCGCCGGAGCGGATCGCCACGCTGCCGACCGGCGCGCCGGTTCTGAGCCTCTGGTTTTCGGATGGGTCGCTGGTCGAGGCGCTGTGGCGCGAAGAGCGGGTGCGCCGGCACTTCGATCTCGACTATGGCCGCCATGCGGACCGGATCGCCGACTGGCTGAACCGGGCAGTCTCGCGCGAGGCGGCGCTGATTGCCGAATATTGCGCCGAGCGCGGCGAGGCCGTGCCGGCGTCATTCGATCCCGAAGCGAAAGCATCCGGCGAACAAACGGAGGGGACACCCGGCCATCAGGGAGCCGGCCCTCGACGGGAGATGCGAGTAGGCGAGGCTGGACGCGGTTCCCAGCCTGCAACGTCTGAGGGTGGACGTGACGGCGTGGAGAGACACGCACCCTCATTTCCCCAGAAACGCGCCTCGAGGTGGTCATGACCGCGATCCAGATCTTTGGCGACAAGCCTTTCGACATGAACCCGGCGCGGTTCGAGGCGCTGGCCGACCACCAGCGCGCCGAGCTGGTGCGGCTGATGGTCGAGCGGGGTTATGGCAAGGCGGCGCTCACCCGGATCCTCGGCCAGCCGATCGACGTTCTGGCCCGGCTGCGCCTGCTGCGGAGCGACTATCGCCTCGGCGGCGAGCGGGCGGCCCCGGGCGAAGGCCAGCCGGCCCTGTCGGTCGGGCGCGGAACCGACGGCGGAAGCCTGAAGAAGGGCGAGATTTCGCAGCGCGGTCGGCGCGTGCTCGAAGCGCTCGCCCGGCATGGCGGGCAGTTCTGCCTCGGTTATCAGGCGCTCGGCGCGGAGCTGGAGACATCCGACAAGGCGGCGAAGGCCACCTGCGGCCGGCTGCTCACGCTGGGGCTGATCCAGCGTGTCGCCACGGACAGCCGGGGCCGGATCACCTGGGCGCTGACGGAGAAGGCAGTGCGCGCGCTGCTCGACGAAGGTTGCCCCAATTCCGGGGGTGCCGCCGATGCGTGAGAAAACGCCAAAGATCCTGCTGGTGGTCGCCCCGACCATCGTCGAGGCGCACCGCGCAGCGCTCGACCACGGCATCGAGCCGCTGGCCTGCTGCGGGCTGCTGCGCACCGTCACCCAGGCGCATCGCCTGCGCGGCTGGAGCCACGGCACGCCCGTGATCGCCGGCGACCGCGCCAGCTGGGGGCGCTCGGCCGAGACGCTGGCGCTGGAGACGGCGCTCTTTGCCTATCTGCGCACCGGGCGGCTGCGTCTCGCGGGCGATGCGGATCTGCGGGAACTGAGAGGGGAGATGGCGGGATGATGCAGCCCACTCTCTTCGAGGGCTCGAAGCGGCTCGTCTATGACGAGGCTTTGGAGCTTACCCTTCAGTCCATGCAGGCGTATGGCCCGGCGCATGAGCATTGGGGCATTGCCTGGTCGGGTGGCAAGGACAGCAGCGCCACGTTGACGCTGATCGTGCATTTGATCGACGTGGGCCGACTGACGCCGCCGAAGAGCCTCACCGTCTTTTACGCCGATACGCGGCAGGAATTGCCCCCGCTTGCGATTGCTGCGCAGCGGATCATGGGGCAATTGGCTGAGCGAGGCATTCGGTGCGAAGTGGTGCAGGCTCCGCTCGACAAGCGATTCCTCGTCTACATCCTCGGCCGCGGCGTCCCGCCGCCGAACAACAACACGCTGCGCTGGTGCACCCGTCAGATCAAGATCGACCCGATGGCGGCGGCGCTCGAGGCGCGGCTGGGAGAGCTGCCGGGCGGCATTCTCATGATCACCGGCGTTCGGCAGGGTGAGAGCGCCATTCGCGACCAGCGCATCAGTATGTCGTGTGGCAAGGATGGAGCGGAGTGCGGGCAGGGCTGGTACCAGGAGGTCCTGCCCAACGCCAAGGGTATTCGCGGCCGGATCGCCACGCTTGCACCATTGCTGCACTGGCGGGTCTGTAATGTTTGGGATTGGCTTCGCATCTACGCACCGATGCCTGAATATGGTGGTTGGGCGACGGCGGCGATCGCCGACGCTTATGGAGGAGATGAGGCCGAGGAACGGAACGCTAGGACGGGTTGCGCCGGTTGCCCGCTGGCTTCCAAGGACCTTGCGCTGGACGCGATCGTCGCCATGCCGGCATGGTCGTACCTGGCGCCATTGAAGGGTTTGAAGCCACTCTATCGTGAGCTGCGCGAACCGAAGAACAGGATCCGCAAGGCGGGACTTGAGCGCCTGAAAGGTGGCGGCGTCGCTGCCAATCCGCAGCGCATGGGGCCGATCACGCTCAAAGCAAGACTCATAGGGCTGGACCGAATTCTCGGTATACAGGCCGAAATTAATGCCGAGGCGACCAGCCGCGGCCGGCCGATCATCGATCTTCTCAATTCGGAGGAAGAGGCTCGGATCCGCGAACTGATCGCGGCGGGCACCTGGCCGCAAGGATGGGATGGCGACGAGCCGGCAGCCGATATGCCGATGGATTCCGTCTTCGCCGACGGGTCCGTCCAGCCCTTGCTTGTGTGAGGCGCGCATGACCACCATCCTCGACGAATTCATCGCCCGGGCCCGTGACGTGTCCTTTGCCGAGGCCTGCGACCGCCTGCGGATCCCCGATGCGCCGAAGGGCAAGACGGAATATCAGGGGCCGTGCCGGGCTCAAGGCGGCAAGGACCGGTTCTCGGTCAACCGCAAGAAGGGCGTCTGGAACTGCCGCGGCTGCGCGACCGGCGGGCATGACGGGATCGGGATTGCCGCCCATTGGCTCGGCCTCGACCTGCGCAACGGCGCGCAATTCCTGCTCGCCTGCTCGGCCGTGCTGCTGGAGCCGGTGCCGGCCGAAGGCGAGCGAGAAACGGACGAGGAACGCGAGGCCCGGGAGACGCGCATTGCCGAAGCGCGCGCCCGCACAGAACAGCGCCGCGCCGAGAATGACAGGGCGGCCAATGAATACCGCGACAAGGAAATCGGCAAGGCCCGCGGCCTGTGGCTGCATGCGGTCGATTGCGGGACGGACGGCGCCTCTGCCTTGCGCGGGGCGACCGTGATCGCCGGCTATCTCAAGGGCCGCACCGGGTTTGACGTTCCCGGCGCTGTCTTCGAGCATCTGCGTTTCATCCCCGCCTGCAGCTATTGGCACGGGCAGGACGAGCTCGGTCGTCCGGTCTCGATCCATAGCGGGCCGGCCATGGCCGCGCCCTTCGTCGATCCGACCGGGCGGATCGTCGGTTGCCACCTGACCTGGATCGATCTTTCCCGCGCCCCGAAGCGCCGGCCTGATCTCGGCCTCGACGAGAAGGGCGAGCCGCTGCCGACCAAGAAGATGCGCGGCGCCAAGAAGGGCGGGCTGATCCCGATCTGCGGTGGACCCGAGGCTATGCGTTGGGTGGGCGGCGAGGGGATCGAGAATGTGGTCGCGGTCGCGGGCGCCGAGGGATTTCGCGACGACAGCTTCTATTTCGCGGCCGGCGATATCGGCAATCTGGCCGGGCCGGCCGATCCCGATTCTGCCTTCTACCATCCGACGCTGAAGAAACAGGACGCGGCCGGGCGCTGGAAGCGCGTGAAGGTGAAAGGGCCGGTGCCCCGACAGCCCCAAGGCCCCGACGAAGCCGTCCAGGCGCCGGACCATGTGGCCGAGCTGGTGCTGATCGCCGATGGCGACAGCGAGCCGGTGGCGACCGCCTCCGACATGGCCCGCGCCGAGGCACGACTGGCGCGAGAGGGCCGCACAGTCACCACCTGGTGGCCACCGGAAGGCCAGGATTTTTCCGGCGCGATGCTGGAGGCAATGACGCAGGAAGACGGGGCAGGGCATGACTGACACCAAGAAACCGGGCATTCCGGACGCCGTTGCGCGCATCCTCGCCCAGGCGAGCCAGCAGCGTGCGGCCTATGTCCAGAACCCGGACCCTTTGACCGTCGCAGAGCCGGAGCCGCAAGAACCGGCCCTTGAACTCAGCCAGGAAGAGCTGACCGAGGAATGCGCGCGTGAGCCGGAGACGGACATCGGCAATGCCCGCCGGCTGCTGACGCGCCACGGCGACGAGCTTCGCCATGTGACCCATGTGGGCTGGCACGGCTACAAGGACGGTCGCTGGCTTGAAGATGCATCCGGCGCGGTGGTGCGCCAGCTGGCGCACAAGGTGGCCGAGTGGATCAACGAAGAGGCCATCCTGCTCGACTGCTCCGACGACGAGCGCGCGGCGATCGAGGCCGGGCGCGAGGCGATGAAGCGGCTGAAGGAAATGGGCCGCCCGCCTTCCGTTCGTGAGCAGGCCGATCAGACACGGCTGGAAGAACTGGATGCGCTGATCGCCGACGCACAGGATGCCGAAGTCTCGCGCGTGCGGCTGGGCAGCCCCAAATCCGACTGGCCGGACGAACTGCACCAGCAGCACCAGGCGCTGAAGGCCCGGATCAAGACCGGCCGGGACGCCGAGCGCGAAAAGCGCAAGATGCTCGACGCGACCTCGTCCTGGACGGCGGAGCAATATGCCGAATATGCCGAGCTGCAGAAGATGGTGGAAGCCATGGACAAGGCCGAGGGCAACCGCTCGGGCCGCATGTCGTCGCGGCACAATTTCGCCAAGAGCTCGGCGGGCACATCGAAAATCAACAACATGCTGACCGAGGCGGTGCCCTATGTCTCGTGCGAGGTCAACGACCTCAACCGCGACCTCTATGCCGTCAACTGCCGGTCGGGCACGCTGCGGTTCTTCGAGGCCGAGGCAGAGGGCAAGCGCAGCTGGCATGTGCGCCTCGACCGTCATCGGCCATCCGACCTTATCTCGAAGCTTGCGGAAGTGACGTTCGACCCGAACGCCGCGGCGCCGATGTTCCAGCGCTTCCTTCAGGAGGTTCAGCCCAATGTCGATATCCGCGCCTTCCTGCGCCGCTACATGGGCTATGTGCTTCTGGGGCTGACCGACGAGCAGTGCCTTTTGTTCTTCTACGGTGCGGGCCGGAACGGCAAATCGACCTTTGTCGACCTGATGATCGAGATCCTTGGCGACTATGCGATCGCCATGTCGATCGACAGCTTTGCCGGCGACAGTAAGAGGGCGGGCGCCGAGGCAACGCCGGACCTGGCCCGGCTCCCCGGCGCGCGCCTGGTCGCGGCCTCGGAGCCCGAAATGGGCACGCACCTGAAGGATGCCCTGATCAAGACGCTAACCGGCGGCGAGCCGATCGCGGTGCGACGGCTGCACGAGGACTTCTTCGAGCTGATTCCGCAGTTCAAGATCATTCTGTCGGGCAACCACAAGCCGATCATTCGTGACGATTCGGATGGCATCTGGCGCCGCGTGCATCTGGTGCCGTGGGATATCCAGATCCCGGAAGAGAAGGTGGACCGCGCTCTGAAGCGCAAGCTCCTCGCCGAGCGGGCCGGGATCTTCGCCTGGATGGTCAAGGGCGCGCTGGAATACCTCGAGAGCGGCTTGCAGGTGCCCGACAGCGTGCGGGCGGCCACGGCCGAATATCGCGAGGAAAGCGACCCGATCGGGGCCTTTATCCGCAACGGCTGCATCGTCACGGGCAGCGACCACGACCGCTCCAGCCCAGAAGATCTGTTTATCGGCTACAGCAACTTCGCCAAACGCGAGGGGCTTTCCGAGTTCAAGCAGCCGACCTTCTCGAAGCGGCTGCCCGACCAGACGCGCAAGAGCTGGCTGGGGCCGGACAAGCTGATGCACCAGTTCCGCAAGGGCAAAAGCGGCACCACGGTCTATTACGGCATCACCGTGAAGGACATGTACCTGAACGACGTGCGCGGCGGTCCGGGCGGAGGCCCGCCGGCCGGTCGCTTCGCCTCCGACGAACCGTTTCCGGAGGAGTTCTGATGGCCTTGGAACCCGGACCCTTTGACCCTGTCGGCGTGCCGCTGGCCGTCGCAGCGCCCCTTGTTGGGGCGGAAATGGGCAGCGAGGGACGATGCGGGCCAGAATTTCCGCGTACCGTCCCTATCAAAAGGTGCGGATTTTCAATGGTTTGCGACGGTAGGGACGATAGGGACGGAAATTTCCGGGTTTATGTCATGCGCGCACGCGCGCCTTCTTCGAAAGGGATGCCGTCATGAGGTTCTAGAAAAACGAAGGAAGCGAATTCGCGCGTATGCGTAAGGAGAAATTATCGTCCCTAGCGTCCCTATCGTCCCTTACTTCTGAAAAAGATGAATAAAAACAATCTGCATGAAACAAGAGATTGGGACGCAAAAGGGACAGGCAGGGACGGAAACGGGAAAACTGGGCAGGAAAGGGTTTTGACCATGAAGACGATGACGATTGAGGCTTTGCTGGGCTGGGCTTTCACGGCCGAACTCTGCAAGGTGGGTGGGGGCGGCGATGGCTTGAGCGCGGTTGCGGCCTCGTCCTGGTCGATGGTCGAGGGGGTGGCGGCGCTCGGCACACTGATTGACCGCTCGCCGAACGATTATGGCGTGATCCCCGGTTTCATCGAGGCTGGCGAGCCGCATCCGGACGCGGTGAAGATCGGCGACGAGGTGAGGGCGCTGGCCGTGCGCGGCAGCGGCACGCCGCCCCAGAACTGGTAGCCG
>DAIMJJ010000187.1:0-8344 GCA_036722275.1 Rhizobium sp.
GCTGAAGGTCTCGCTTCCCTCTTTGCCCTGAATCGCCGCGATCAGGTGGTCCTCCACCACGGGCACCTGCCATTTCACCGAGGCCGCGGTCTTGCCTTTCGGCACGCCGGCCACGTCGCCGAGCGCAAACACCTCGAGAAAACGCCGATGCCTGAGCGTGTGCTGATCGACCTCGACCCACCCCTGGTCGGTCCACTTGTCCGTCCACGACAGTCCCGATTGCCGGATCACCGCCGGCGCGCGCTGCGGCGGAATGACGTGGAGGTAGTCGTAGGCGATATCCTGGTTGCCGAGCGGCGTGGCGAAGGTCGCAATCTTCCGCCCCGGATCGATTGCCTTCAGGACGTGGCTGTAGGCCGGCTGGATGCCACGCTGCTCGAACAGCATACGCACCTTTTCCGACACGATCGGCACGCTGAAGAGATTGTCGGCGCTAGCCGCATAGGTGATCTTGTAGCGCCCCTGGCCGACCGCGCGGCTGGCGATGTCGTCGATCAGAAATGTGTGCTTGAGCGGTGCTCCCGCGCACTTCATTTCGGTCGCAGGCCGGGTAAACAGCCCCATGCCGCCCTTTTCGGCGAACCGCGATGCCGCCGCCCAAGTCCGCGCGGCATATTCGGGACCGGCATACAGGGCCCCTATTCCATTGCTCCCGACCAGATCGAGCGTGAATCCCTCGATGGCCTGGTGGTCGAGCACCAGTCCGGGCGCCACGATCAGATAATCATAGCGGATCGTACTCAGGCCGGCCGTCGCGACAGTCTTGGCGACCGGATCGATGGCGAGCACTGGTTCTTCGATCAAAGCAACGCCGGGCAGCAGCCAGTCGGACGTCCGCGACAGGACATAGGAGGCCGGTCGGAGCCCGGCCGCAACCAGCGACAAGCCCGGTTGGTAGACATGCTCTCTGCGTCCGTCGATGACAACGATGGTCGCCTGGGTGAGCCGCTGCGCCAACCGGTTGGCTATCGCGGTACCCGCCGCGCCTGCGCCGATGATGACGATGCGCGCCTTGGTCTTGACCAGCGGCTGCGCGGACGCCGCCGGACTGATCGACGCCGAGGTGAGGAAGCCGGCGGTCAAGCCGAGAAACGCGCGTCTCGAGGCGAGAACGCTTCGATCGAATTCCATGTCGACCTCCCTACAGCGTGCGCCCCCCAAACGGGAGACGCGCGGGCCAGGCGACACGATCGACGGCTGAAATACGTCGTGGGACGTTTACAGCTGCATTGACGTACGCCTTTCGTGTTCTCCAGCGCCACGCTGACATTCATCGCAGGTATTTCTACGTGGGCTTTACCTCGGTAGCGCGATGTAATCTCGATTCGATTTGCATCTAGGTCTGTGACGATGTCACCGTCCTCAACCATCGTTGTGCTATGTCATGTGCGTCGCAGGAGTCGCGGGACCAAAAGGCCCCGACGTCCGCTCCGACGGCCGAGTGGTTCGTCCGCACTGAAGTCGTCTCGCATGCACTGGTCTGCATCAAAATCACGGCGCTCTTCTCTCGCCTTGGACGCAAGCCCCCGACCCATTGACTTTTGTTCCAAGGGATTCGGGCCGCTGGGCTCCTCGGCACCCCTTTCCGCTGCAAAGGATGTCGGCCATCATGATCGACTCGACGTTTGTTGAACTGTCGCGCTGGCAGTTCGCCGCAACAGCGCTCTACCATTTCCTGTTCGTGCCGCTGACGCTCGGACTCTCCTGGCTCCTGGTCATCATGGAGACCGTCTACGTGATGACGGGAAAGGAGATCTACAAGGACATGACCAAGTTCTGGGGCAAGCTGTTCGGCATCAACTTCGCCCTCGGCGTCACCACCGGCCTCACCATGGAGTTCGAGTTCGGCACCAACTGGTCGTACTATTCGCACTATGTCGGCGACGTGTTCGGCGCCCCGCTGGCGATCGAAGGCTTGATGGCATTCTTCCTCGAATCGACCTTCATCGGCCTGTTCTTCCTCGGCTGGGACAAGCTGACCAAGCGCCAGCACCTGGCGGTGACCTTCCTGACCGCGGTCGGCTCCAATCTCTCGGCGCTGTGGATTTTGATCGCCAACGGCTGGATGCAGAATCCGATCGGCGCGGTGTTCTCGCCTGAAACGATGCGGATGGAGATGACCAGTTTCGCCGAAGTGTTCTTGAACCCGGTGGCCCAGGTCAAGTTCGTCCACACCGTCGCCGCGGGCTATGTCACCGCGTCGGTGTTCGTGATGGGCATCTCGGCCTGGTACATTCTGAAGGGCCGCGATCTCGCCTTCTCCCGGCGTTCGTTTGCGGTCGCCGTCGGCTTCGGCCTCGCGGCGTGTCTTTCGGTCATCGTGCTCGGCGACGAGAGCGGCTATACGCTGGGTGACGTGCAGAAGGTCAAGCTCGCCGCGATCGAGGGCGAATGGACCACCGAACACGCTCCGGCGTCGTTCACTCTGTTCGGCTTCCCCAGTCAGAACGGCCACGAAACCCAGGCTGCGGTGAAAATCCCGGGGGCGCTCGGATTGATCGCCACGCGATCGCTCGACAAGCCGGTCAAGGGGCTGGCCGATCTCGAGAAGGAGCACGAAGCACGGATCAAATCCGGACAGATCGCCTACGCGGAGCTGAAGAAGATTCGTGCCGGCGACAAATCGGCCGAGACCCGCGCCACCTTCGACGCACACGCCAAGGATCTCGGCTTCGGCCTGCTGTTGAAGCAATTCGTCGAAGACCCGGCCACGGCGTCACCTGACCAGATCAAGGCCGCCGCCGCCTCCACCATCCCGACGGTGTGGCCGCTGTTCTGGTCGTTCCGCGTCATGGTCGGCATGGGCTTCCTGATGCTGTTCATGTTCGCCACTGGGTTCTGGCTCAACGCGTCGAAGCGACTTGAGCAGAACCGCTGGTTCCTGCGCCTGGCGGTGTTGCTGATCCCAGCGCCCTGGATCGCGTCGGAAACCGGCTGGTTCGTCGCCGAGTTCGGCCGCCAGCCTTGGGCCATCGGCGAGGTCCTGCCGACCTTCCTGGCCACTTCCAGCCTGACATCGGGCGACCTGATCTTCTCGCTCACCGGCTTTCTCGCCTTCTACACGCTGCTGCTGGTGATCGAGCTGTTCCTGATGTTCAAGTTCGCGCGCCTCGGCCCGAGTTCGCTCGGCACCGGACGCTACCATTTCGAGCGCGGCGCCAGCGCCGTTCCCGCAGCGTGAGCCGAAGGAGGAACGCATGCTCGATTATGAAACGCTGAAATTTCTCTGGTGGATCTTTGTCGGTCTATTGCTGATGGGCTTTGCCATCACCGACGGCATGGACATGGGCGTCGGCACGCTGCTGCCGTTCGTTGGGCAAAAGGACATCGAACGGCGCATCGCCATCAATACCGTCGGCCCGCACTGGGACGGCAACCAGGTGTGGTTCATCACCGCTGGCGGCGCGATCTTCGCGGCATGGCCGGCGGTGTACGCCGCGGCGTTCTCCGGCTTCTACATGGCGATGCTGCTGGTATTGTTCGCGCTGTTCTTCCGCCCGGTCGGCTTCGACTATCGCTCGAAGATCGAGAACCCGACATGGCGCAAGGCGTGGGACTGGGGGCTGTTTGCGGGCGGCACCATTCCGGCGCTGATCTTCGGCGTCGCATTCGGCAACCTGTTGCAAGGCGTTCCGTTCCGGCTCGACGACTTGCTGCGTGCCCACTACCAGGGATCGCTGCTCACGGCGCTGCTGCCGTTGCTCAACCCCTTCGCGCTGCTCGCCGGCGTCATCAGCCTGTTGATGCTGACGGTGCACGGCGGCACCTGGCTGCAACTCCGCGCCTCCGGTCCGGTCGCGACCCGGGCACGGAGCGCCGTGATAGTGCTCGCTCCCATCGTGACAGCGGCGTTCGCTCTCGCCGGGGTGTGGCTGTGGCTCGGCATCGACGGCTATCGCATCGTTTCCGAACCGCACCACGGCGCGATGTCCAACCCGCTGATCAAGGACGTGGTGCGCGCGCCCGGCGCCTGGCTCGATATCTACACCAAGATGCCGGTCGCCGCGGCGGTGCCCGCCATCGGCCTGCTCGGGCCATTGCTCACCGCGCTGCTCGCCGCAGTCCGCCGGCCCGGCGCCGCATTCATCACCAGTGCGTTCGGCATGGTGGGCATCATCGGCACGGCGGGCCTGTCGATGTTCCCCTTCATCATGCCGTCGAACCTCGATCCGAAATCGAGCCTCACCATCTGGGATGCCGCCTCGAGCCATTTGACCCTCACAGTGATGTTCTGGGCCGTGGCGATCTTCCTGCCGATGGTCCTGGTTTACACGATCTGGTGCTACGCCCGGATGTGGGGACGGGTCACTGCAGAAGAGATCAACGTCCGCGCCCATTCGGCCTACTGAACGGAGATTAGTATGTGGTACTTCGCCTGGATTCTCGGGGTCACTGCTGCCGCGGCGATCGGCGTGATCAATGTGATGTGGTACGAGTTTCAGGATCAGCTCGACCGCAACGGCGGCGCCAACCGGCACTGATCGTCTTGTCTGACGATGGGGCGCCCTCTTCGGAGGGAGCCCGATCGTCGTCCTGGCGATCGGCGCGGATTGCCGCGCCGATCCAACCTTGGGCTCGAGGGAGCCGCCGATCGTGACCGAGAAGCCTGCGGCGTCGATGGCGCTTCTTCGCTCGCTGCGCGATGTCGCCGGCCGCAACGCAAATGTCTTGGTGGTCGCCGCCGCCGTCGGTGGACTTGTCACGGTGGCAACGGCGCAGGTGCTCGCCTCCACCGTCGATCGCGCCGTCTTCGGCCAAGCAACGCTTTTCGCCATAGCGCCGTCTCTCGCCGTGCTGTTTGGGCTGGCCGTCATGCGCGCACTGGCCGGCTGGATCACAGAACGATCGGCGTTCGAGGCCGCGGCCGCGGTGCGGCACCATTTGTTCCGGCGCGTGCTCGATCAGGTCTCTCAGCTCGGACCGGTACGGCTTCTAGATCGACCGTCCGGCGAACTCGCCGCCACCCTCACCGATGCGGTCGAGGCCGTCGCGCCGCTGTGGCGCTCCTGGAAGCCGGCGATCGTTCGCGCTGCCGTGGTGCCGATCGCGGTGCTGCTGATGGTGACACCGCGCGATCCGCTCGCGGCCTTGATCCTGGTCGTCGCGCTGCCGTTGCTGGTGTGGTTCTCGATCCTCGCCGGCAAGGGCGCCGAACAGGCCAGCGGCGCGCAATGGGCGAGCCTCACACGCCTTGGCGGACATCTCCTCGACCAGATTCGCGGTCTCGGCGAACTGAAGCTTGCAGGGACGTCCACCGCCGCCATCGCCTCGGTCAAGGCCGCGGCCGAAGCCTATGGCCGCAACACCATGGCCGTGCTGCGAATCGCCTTTCTGTCGGCGCTTGTGGTCGAATTCGTCGCCACCGGCGCGATCGCCGGCGTCGCCATCGCCGTCGGCTTCCGGCTGTTGTGCGGCGAGATGGACTTCGCCACCGGCTTCTTTGTCCTGCTGCTGGCGCCGGAGTTCTTCGCGCCGCTGCGCGACATCGGCACGCGCCGGCATGCCCGGATCGAAGCGATGACGGCGCTGGACACGCTCGCGGGACTGCTCGATGCGCCGCGGCCTGCGACCGCAGTTAATCCGTGGACGCCCACGACGCCGCTGGCGATCCGGTTCGAGAACGTCGGCGTGGTGCATGAAGACGGCCGCGTCGCGCTCGACGATTTCAATCTGGAGATCGCCGCCGGCGAGCATGTCGCGCTCACCGGCGCTTCCGGAGCCGGCAAGAGCACGGTAGCGGCGCTGCTGGCTCGATTCATCGAGCCGACGACGGGCCAAATACTCGTCGACGGCCGACCGCTCAGCGACATCGATCCGGTGGCGTGGCGGCGCGCGCTGGTCCAGATGCCGCAGACCCCACACTTCTTCGAGGGAACGATCGCCGATAACGTCATTATGGGACGTGCGGCGCCTGATGGCGAGCTCGACGCCACCCTGCGCGAAGCGCTCATTGCCGCTGGCGCTTCTGAATTCGTCGGTCACCTGCCGCAAGGTGCCAACAGCCTGCTTGCCGAGCGCGGCCAAAACCTCTCCGGCGGCGAAGCCCAGCGCCTGGTTCTGGCGCGCGCGCTGTTTTCGCCCGGCCCGCTGGTGCTGGTCGACGAACCAACGGCCCATCTCGATGCCGGGACGCAGGCGGTCGTGATGAAGGGGTTGGCGGAATTGCGCCGGGACCGCACCATGCTCAGCATCGCGCACCGCCGCGAAACGATCGTCGCCGCCGATCGGATCGTGAGGATGGATCAAGGTCGGATCGTCGAGGCCGGATCTGCCGACCCGGTGCTGGCCGACGATCCGAGCCAACAGGCGGAGCGGTCGGATGCGTGAATTCACCCGGCTGTTCGGCATGTGGCATGGCGCGTGGCCGTGGCTGGCGGCGGCCATGCTGATGTCGCTGGTCACGAGCTTGGCGAACGTCGCGCTGATGGCCACCGCCGGCTGGTTCATCACGGCGATGGCGGTTGCCGGCCTCGCCGGCGGCGCGATGAACTACTTCACGCCCTCCTCGCTGATCCGCGCCGCCGCCATTGTGCGGACCGGCGGCCGCTGGGTCGAACGGGTCATCAGCCATGACGCGACGTTTCGGTTGCTGGCGCACACCCGCACCGCGCTGTTCGCGCGGCTCGAAGCGATCGCCCCCGCAGGCCTCGACGACTTGCGCTCAGGCGAGGTTGCAGCGCGGCTGAAGCTCGACGTCGATCGGCTCGAGCTCGTGTTCTTGCGCCTGGTCGCCCCGCTGGCCGTTGCGACTGCCACCGGGGTAGTCATGGCCGCGGTGGTCACTTGGCGCGGAGAGGTTTTGCTGGCCACCGTGCTCACGACCATCGTCGTGCTGTTCGGTTTGATCCTGCCATTCGCCATGGCCCACGCCGCGCGTGGGGCGGCGGGCGCGGAGGCCAATGCGGCCAGCGAGTTGCGGCGCCGCACGATCGAACACATTGACGGTCTCGCAGCGCTGCTCGTCACGGGTGACGATCAGCGCCGTATCGACCGGCTGGCCGCGCTGCACGATCAGCAGATCGCAGCCGAGCGATCCGCATTCCGATGGACCGTGCTAGGCCAGCTCGGCATCGCCATCGCCTCCGACCTGGCGGTTGTCGCGGTGGTCGGCATGGGGACCGTGGCAATCACGGCCGGACGGATCGCGGGCCCTGATCTCACTTTGATGCTGCTTCTCGTGCTGTCGGCATTCGAAGCCTTCGCCCCGATCCCGATGGCGGCGGCGAGCCTCAATGCCACCCAGGCCTCGCTGCGTCGGCTATTCGACTTATGGGATCGAAAGCCGGCGGTGCAGGAGCCAAGCGATCCGGCACCGTTGCCCGAAGGCTACGATGTAGTCGTCCAGGCCGTGTCACTGACCTATCCGGGACGAACCACACCAGCTCTCGCGATATGCGACTTCGACCTCCCCCAAGGCACGCAGCGCTGGCTCGACGGACCGAGCGGCAGCGGCAAGTCGACGCTGATCGACCTCGTGGTCCGGGTGCGCGACCCCGATGGCGGAGAGATCCGCCTGGGTGGCGTGCCGATCCAGCGGCTGGCGCTCTCCGATCTGCGATCGCGCATCGCTGTGGTCCCGCAACGGCCGCACTTGTTCGCCACCACGATCGCCGACAATCTGCGCTTGTTCTCCCCGCGAGCGAGCGACGACGAGCTATGGGAGGCATTGGAGCGGGTCGGCCTCAGACAAAGCGTCGCTAGAATGCCGCAGCAGCTCCTGACCTATGTTGGTCAAGGCGGAGCCCGGCTGGCCGGTGGCGAAGTGCGCAGGATGGCGGTCGCTCGGGGCCTTGTTCGCAAGGATGCACGGATTCTGGTGCTCGACGAGCCCACCGAGGGGCTCGACGATACCGCTGCGGCCGCCATGCTGCATACTATCGCACTCGCCCGAGCTGACCGCAGCCTCCTGCTGGTGTCACACCGACGATCGGTCCTCGAAGACGGCTGCGCTGTGGTGCGGTGACATCATCACAGACTGCGCGGCATCGGCATGCGATTGCTGCGATGCCATCCATCCCCAGCGCAGGCGGAGTCACCGCACCATGACCAATATCACTATTCTGGGCTCGGGATTCGCCGCCCTCACCGCCGCGCGCCGGTTGCGCCGTCGCAACGTTGAAGCGACGATCACCATGATCTCGCCGCGCGACGAATTGCATTTCTTGCCCAGCGTGATCTGGATTCCCGCCGGGTTGCGCAGCGGCGCCGGGCTCAAGGTCCCGCTCGCGAACTTCTTCCGAAAGCACCGCGTTAACTTCGTTCGCGCCTCGGTGACTGGCCTGAAGGACAACGGGCGCACCACGGTCACGGGCCAACGTGAGTTCGCCAATGATCACCTAATCGT
>DAIMJJ010000188.1:0-8261 GCA_036722275.1 Rhizobium sp.
TTGAGGGCGTTGTCTGGACCGGTGTGTTTACCCTCCGCGGGAACCGCATCAGGATTATTTCTGTCCGGCGCGCCCGCAAAGCGGAAAGGCTGATTTATGGCCAGGATCACGGCTGTAGAATTCGATCGAGAGTTTGATGATGGCGAAGATGTCAGCGAGTATCTCGACTGGCCGCAAGCCAAGACGGGCGACATTGGCCGGGATCTCTTTCTCGTAAAATTAAGCGAGAAGAGTGCGGATACCATTTCGGTAGAAGCAAAACGCTTGGGCGTTCCCGTCGATGAGCTGATCTCGCGCTGGGTCGACGAACGTTTGAAGCTGACGCCTGCATCCGCCGCCGAATAACGCACTTGCGCGATGGGCTCTAGCGCGTTATCAGTTTGCTATCATGACCCATTTCGGCTCGACCATTGCTGCGACCCTGAATGCCGACCGCTCTGCGGCCGGTTCTGTCGCGTCGGTGCCAAACTCGCTTCTTCTTAGCCTTATCCGCGGTTGCCGGGTCCTTTGAGGAGCGCCCGGCGGCCGTATAGCCGCGTGGCTCAGCTCCTTAATCCAATCCCCTGTTTGTAAGACTATTGGGCCAAGGAATGGCCAGCATTTGCCGTCGCAAAATCGCGCTTTTTGCGCTAAGAGCCGGACAAGTGCGGAAGAGGAAGAGATGAACGACATGAGCATGAAATCCGGTGCCGGCGTGGTGGGTATGCCAGAGGCGGCGACCAAGTATCGACCCTATCCGCAGATCAACATTCCGGACCGCACCTGGCCGTCGAAGACGATCACCAAGGCGCCGATCTGGTGTTCCGTCGACCTGCGCGACGGCAACCAGTCGCTGGTCAATCCGATGGGCCATGACCGCAAGGCCCGTATGTTCCAGCTGTTGCTCGACATGGGCTTCAAGGAAATCGAGATCGGCTTCCCTTCTGCCTCGCAGACCGACTTCGACTTTGCCCGCTGGTGCGTGGAAGAGGGCAATGTGCCCGCCGACGTGTCGCTGCAGGTGCTCGTCCAGTGCCGGCCCGAGTTGATCACGCGCACCTTCGAGGCGCTGGAGGGTGCCAACCGCCCGATCATCCACTTCTACAACTCGACCTCCGAATTGCAGCGCCGCGTGGTGTTCGCCAAGGATGTCGCCGGCATCAAGCAGATCGCCGTCGATGCCGCCAAGATGATCACCGACATGGCGGCCAAGGCCGGCGGCGGGTTCCGCTTTGAGTATTCCCCGGAAAGCTTCACCGGCACCGAGCTGGACGTCGCCCTGGAGATCTCCAACGCCGTCATCGACATCATCAAGCCGACGCCGGACAACAAGCTGATCCTCAACCTGCCATCCACCGTCGAGATGTCGACGCCGAACATCTATGCCGACCAGATCGAGTGGATGTGCCGCAACATCGACAACCGCGAAAACGTCATCGTCTCGCTGCATCCGCACAACGACCGCGGCACCGGCATTGCCGCGACCGAGCTCGGCCTGATGGCCGGCGCGGACCGCGTCGAGGGCACGCTGTTTGGCAATGGCGAGCGCACCGGCAATGTCGACATCGTTACGCTGGCCCTCAACATGTTCACGCAAGGCGTTGATCCCGAACTGGATTGCTCCGACATCGAGCGGATCAAGGCGGTCTACGAATACTCCAACGAGATGACCATTCCCGAGCGCCATCCTTACGTCGGTGAACTGGTCTACACGGCATTCTCGGGCTCGCACCAGGATGCGATCAACAAGGGTATGAAGGCCATCCGCAAGGCCAATTCCCCGGTATGGGAAGTGCCTTATCTGCCGATCGATCCGCAGGACGTCGGCCGGACCTACGAGGCGATCATCCGCATCAACTCGCAGTCGGGCAAGGGCGGCATCGCCTACATCCTGCAGGAAGACTACGGCATCAACATGCCGCGCAACCTGCAGGTCGAGTTCCGCGAGGACATCCAGCGCATCACCGATGAGGAAGGCGTGGAGCTGCCGTCGAAGCGGATCTACGAGCGTTTCATCGAGCGCTATGTCGAGCAGCCCGCCGCACGGCTGAAATATGTCGACCACCACACCTATTCGGACCCGGCGCAGAAGGGCCGGCGCATTGTCGCAGCCGAGATCACCGATGGCGGCGAGACGAAGCGGATCGAAGGGCAGGGGACCGGACCGATCGACGGCTTCATCAATGCGCTGTCGACCTATCTCGGCATCGAGCTGACGGTTGCCGACTATTCCGAGCATTCGCTGCAGCACGGCTCGAATGCTTCGGCGATCGCCTATGTCGAGGTCGTCTATCCGGGCGGCAAGCTGTTCGGCGTCGGCATCAACACCAATATCGTTGCCGCTTCGCTCGAGGCGATCGTCTCGGCTGCGAACCGCGTCATCGAAGAACGCGCAATGAAGGGCTGAGCGATGGCGCTGCATGCGGTGGTGATCGGTGACTTGAGGCGAGCACCGCCGCTTGTGCTGCTGCACGGCTTCGGCTGCGGCGCCTTCGTCTGGAAAAAGGTGATGGCGGGGCTTGGCCCCGCCTTGCCGGTGATCGCCTACGACATGCCGGGGCATGCGGGCTCGCTCACGGCCGATGGCGTCGGCGGCGCGGGCAAGATGGCCAAGGCGATCCGCAATGATCTCGATCTGCGCGGCGTTACCGCCTTTCATGTCGCGGGTCACTCGCTCGGGGGTGCCACCGCCGCACTGCTGGCGCTGCGCGAACAGAAGCGCGTGCTGAGCGCGACACTTCTGGCGCCGGGCGGTTTTGGTCCGGCCATCAATCACCGGCTGCTCGCCCATTATGCGCGGGCTGAGACCCATCTCGACCTGATCTGGGCGCTTGAGGGCATGTCCGGCTTCAATGCGACGATCGACGACGATCTGGTGGATGCCATGCTGGCGATCCGTCACCTGGACGGCGCCCAGGAGGCTTTGGAGCGCGTCTTCGAGGCGATAACCATCGTTGCACCGAGCGGCGAACGGCTGCAGGGCGAGCTGCCGCTCGATGCGCTGGCCGCCCTGCCCATGCCGATCCGCGTGGTCTGGGGCGGGGAGGATTGCGTGCTCCCCTCATGGCAGGCCGATCGCCTGCCGAAAAACATTGCGCGGACCCGCATTGCCAATGCCGGTCATATGCTGATCGACGAGTGCCCGGATGCGGTCGCCGAGATCCTGCGCGAGATGACGGCCGAGAGACGCGTCCTCTCCTGACCTGACGTTACTGCCAACGAAAACTGGCGGCGCCCCTGAGGACGCCGCCAGCATGTCGTTGCCGATCAATCGCAGCGCCGCGCTCAGGACGCGCCGATCGTGAATTCGCCCCGCTCGTGGATGGTGTTGGCGCGGCCGACCAGAAGGGTGTCGACGCGGCCGATCCGATCGGGATTCTTGCCGGTATAGGGCAGCGAATGCAGCACGTAGCGCATGGCATTCAGGCGGGCGCGCTTCTTGTCGTCCGACTTGATGACCAGCCAGGGCGAATCCGCCGTGTCGGTGTGGAAGAACATGGCTTCCTTGGCGCGGGTATAGTCATCCCACTTGTCGAGCGAAGCGAGGTCGACCGGCGACAGCTTCCACTGCTTGAGCGGATGAACCTTGCGCTCCTTGAACCGGCGGCGCTGTTCGGCCTGGCTCACCGAGAACCAGAACTTGATGAGATGGATGCCGCTGCGCACCAGATTGCGCTCGAATTCGGGTGCCTGGCGCAGGAACTCGCGATACTCCTCGTCGGAGCAGAAGCCCATGACGCGTTCGACGCCGGCGCGGTTGTACCAGCTGCGGTCAAACAGCACGATCTCGCCGCGGGTCGGCAGATGCTCGACATAGCGCTGGAAGTACCATTGTCCGCGTTCCACCTCGCTCGGTTTCTCAAGCGCCACGACGCGGGCGCCGCGCGGGTTGAGGTGTTCCATGAAGCGCTTGATCGCGCCGCCCTTGCCGGCGGCGTCGCGGCCTTCGAAGAGGATGATGACGCGCTGGTTGGCTTCCTTGACCCAGGACTGAAGCTTCAGCAGCTCGGTCTGCAGGATGAACTTCTCGTGTTCGTAGTCACGGCGCAGCATCTTGTACTTGAAGGGATAGCCGCCCTCGCGCCAGTCTTCGGCGAGCTCGTCGCTGCTGATGCGGGGATGGCCCTGGGGCTTAGGCAGGCCGAGGCCCTTGCGCAGGCGATTGGCGTCATCCGGCGAGGCTCCGGCGATGATCGCGTCAATGCCGGCCTGGACGTCGCTGCCGTCCGCAGCCTCCGCTGCAATGGCCTCGACGGCCGAAAGCTCGGCTTCCTGTGCGGCTTCGCTGCGTTCATCGGCGAGGCCGAACTCGACTGCCGGCGGCAGTGCGCCGGCCTGTTCGTTCTGGGTGACCGGGGTTTTGTCCTTGCCTGCCATGTGTCTCCTCTCCGGGTTCTCGCCGTCAAATTCTTGAAAAGAATGGTTCCAGAGGCCGCTTCGGATGATGTCCGAAAGGCATCCCTAAACAATACTAGGCGCCTCGCGAGGAAAGCCAGCATTGACTTGGATCAAGATTCTGCCATTGCCTTGCTACCGCGGTTAACGATCTGCCATGGACCTTCGCCGGGTGCTCGCGGCTGACGCAGAGGCGGTTGAATTGTCGCCGCATCCCCCTTAATCAATCGACTGATTAGATTGAGGGGGAATCCATATGGCGAGACCGGTTTCAGGGGCGGCGGCGACACGGGCGTCGCTGATCTCGGCATCGCTCGAATTGTTCGGCAATTTTGGCTATGACGCGGTCTCGACCCGCCAGATTGCCGATCATGCAGCCGCCAATATCGGCAGTATTGCCTATCATTTCGGCGGCAAGTCGGGACTGCGCACGGCCTGCATCGAACATGTCATCGGTATCGTGCTGGAATCGCTTGGCTCACCGCTCAACCAGCCGCTCGCCGCCAGTCTGAGCGCGGGCGAGGCGCTCGACATGCTGGACGGCATGATCGCCACGCTGGTCCGAATTGGCTCGACGCGGCCCGATTCCGATCTTCTCACCAATTTCATGACGCGGGAAATGGTGATGCCGGGCGAAGTCGATCCGTTGCTGTACGAGCGGCTGGCCAAGCCGATGCACATGCGCTTCTGCCAGCTGTTTGCCATCGCCACCGGCTATCCCGGCCGGCCGGAGGATTTGTCGCTCACCGTCTTTTCGCTGTTTGGCCAGTCGGTTTTCTTCCGCATGTGCAAGCCGGTGGTGGTCAAGCGCATGGGCTGGCCGGGCTTCGGCGCCGACGAGGCTCAGGGGGTGATCGCCGTCATTTCCGACAATCTGAGGGCCATCGTCGCCCATCATCGCGCGCGCTGTCGGACGGAAGGCTGAGCGTCAGCCGTAGAGGATCTGGTGATGCTCGTGACGCAGTCTTGTGACCGCGTCGAACAGGCCGTAGCGATCCCATTTGAGCTGCCAGGCGCCGGGGCCGCCGTCGATCGAGAAGAGATTGTATCCGGCCGGCGGCTTCACCGCGCCCGGCCCTTGCGAGGCCGAGGCGATGCCGACGACGGGCACGCGCTTTTCGCGGCCCTCCAGCCAGTAAAGCGTGTTGAGATGGGTGTGACCGTGCAGCACAAGCTCGGCCCCCCCCATGGAGATCGCCGCCGCAAACCGCCGGATGCCGATCATCCGCTTGTGTGAGGCGGCAGCTCCCCGGATCGGCGGATGATGGATCATCACCACGCGGAACAGGCCTTCCTCGCCGGCGGTCTTCAGCAGTTCGACCGTCTCGCGCGCCTGGCGGGCGCTGAAATAGCCGGTGGCGGAGAAGGGCGGGGTGGCGATCGAGGTGGAGCAGCCGATCAGCGCCACTGGCCCGCGCCGACGGATATAGGGGAAGAGCTTGTAGCCCTCACGCCAGATCAGCGGGTCGTCGTCACCGCGCATGTAGTCATACCAGGCCTGTACCGCCTTGTCGTGAGCGCCTGGCACATAGGCGTCGTGATTGCCGGGAACCACGGAAGTGTCGAGCGGGGCGCCGGCCTCGCGCAGCCATTCGGCCACCAGCCGGATCTCGATGCCCGAGGCGAGGTTGACGAGGTCGCCGGTGATCGCCAGATGGTCGGGTTCGTGGGTGCGCAGATCCTCGATCACCATGTCGAGCGCATTGGCGAAAAGGTGCTTGCGCCGGTTCCGGTGCCAGTTCACATATCCGGTGATGCGCTTGGAGGCCAGTTCGCGGATTGTCAGGTTCGGGAGCGGTCCCAGATGGACATCGGATATATGCGCGAGCTTGAACATGGCGCTTCTTGTAAAGACGCTGCGTGACCGGAGCAAGAAGAATGAACCGACCGACCGCCCCGGACGAACGCACCAGCCTTAGCCGGCGGCTGCTTCTCAAGGTGCTGCACGGCTATTTCTCGCTGTCGCGCGGCATGACGCTGGGCGTGCGGGCGGCCTGTTTCAATGCCGAAGGCCAGATTTTTCTCGTGCGCCACACCTATGTGCCCGGCTGGTACATGCCGGGCGGTGGCGTGGAGCGCAACGAGACGGCGCTGGAGGCGCTGACGAAGGAGTTGCGCGAGGAGGGCAATCTGGCACTGACGGCGCCGCCCAGGCTCTTCCACGTCTATTTCAACCGCCGGATCAGCCCGCGCGACCATGTCCTGCTCTATCGCGCCGAGGTCGAGCAGACGGCGCCGCGACTGCCCGACCGCGAAATCTGCGAATCGGGCTTCTTCGATCTTGAAGACCTGCCGAAGGATGTAACGGCCGCCACCCTTCGGCGTCTGTCGGAGCTCAGCGGCGGGATTACGCCCGCCGATATCTGGTGAGACCGGCGGTTTCGCCAAGCGTCTCGCGCCCGTGCGGACGCTCGAGATCGAGCTCCGGGCCGACGGGCACGATACCGGTCGGGTTGATGGTCTTATGGCTGCGGTAATAGTGGTCCTTGATGTGGCGAATGTTCACCGTCCCGGCCACGCCCGGCGTCTGGTAGAGATCGCGGACATAGGCCGACAGGTTCGGATAGTCGATGATGCGGCGGATATTGCACTTGAAGTGGCCGACATAGACCGGATCGAAGCGCACCAGCGTCGTGAACAGCCGCCAGTCGGCCTCGGTCTGCATGTTGCCGAAAAGGTAACGCTGGCCGGAGAGCCGCTCTTCCAGTTCGTCGAGCATGGCGAAGAGCGGAGTGACTGCGCTTTCATAGGCGTCCTGGGTCGTGGCGAAGCCGGCCTTGTAGACGCCGTTGTTGACCCGGTCGTAGACGCGGGCGTTGAGGGCGTCGATTTCCTCGCGCAGCGCGATCGGTGACAGGTCGAGGGTGGAGCCGGTCAGGCCGTCGAAGGCGCTGTTGAACATGCGGATGATGTCGGCCGACTCGTTCGAGACGATCGTCCCGGTCTGCTTGTCCCACAGCACCGGCACGGTGACGCGGCCGGAATAGCGAGGGTCGGCCTTCAGATAGATCTGGTAGAGGAAGTCCGAACCGAACAGGTGGTCGACGGTCGCGCCGTCGCGGTCCTTGAACTCCCAGCCGTTCTCCAGCATCAGCGGATCGACGACCGACAGCGAGATCAGGTCTTCCAGGCCCTTCAGCTTGCGGAAGATCAGCGTGCGATGGGCCCAGGGACAGGCGAGCGAGACATAGAGGTGATAGCGTCCGGCCTCGGCCTTGAAGCCGCCCTTGCCGGTCGGGCCGGCCGCGCCGTCGGCGGTTACCCAATTGCGGAACTGCGCCTTGGAGCGCTCGAAATGGCCGGCGGTGGATTTCGTGTCATACCAGACGTCGTGCCAGACGCCGTCAACGAGCATGCCCATCGGCGCTCTCCTCTTCAATGTTGATCTCTTGCCCCATAGATACGCCACACGGCGGTGATTGGGAGTGTCGAAGGGGTGAACACTGCGTTTTTCCATTGGACGGGCGGAAATTTTGCTGCTATCCGGGATTTCCAACCAATCGGATGACCGCGCTTTCATGACCGCACCACGGACCCTGCGACGACGCTGATGCTTCCCGAACGCCCATCGGCGTTGTCGAGAACCCATATCTCCGTCAGTCTTACGGTCCGGTCATCCATGAAAAATCACGACCTTGTCTACCTCACCGAGGATGCGTCGCACGACGCGGTCATCGAACTCATCAACGAAGAAGCCTTCGGTCCCGGCCGGCACACGCGGGCGGCCGCGCGCATTCGCGAGCAGGGACCGCATGACCGGCACCTGTCCTTCATCTGCGCCGACGACGGCGAGACGATCGCCTCGGTGCGCATGACCCCGATTATGGCCGGAAGCGTCAAGGGCCATTTGCTCGGGGCGCTTGCCGTGCGCCCCTCGCACAAGAACA
>DAIMJJ010000189.1:0-8252 GCA_036722275.1 Rhizobium sp.
GTCGTAGACGCCGGTCAGCACGTCGCGGCCGGTGCGCGCCAGCAGGTCCTCGTAACGTTCGCGAAAGGTCAGGTCGCTGAAGACGTCGGCGATCGGACGGCGCGAATGCAGCGCGCCATTTCCGCGGAAGATCACCTGGTAAGACGCAAAGAGCGCTGAATAGAGGGCCGCCGCCGCCATCTTCGCCTTCCAGCCGCCCCAGAACACCGCCGCCGGGGCGTCGTAGAGGGAGTTGAGCAGGGCGTAGAAGCCGATCTGGTCGAAGCTCAGTACCGCCACGCCGCTAATGGCAAAGCGCAGCGTGGTCCGGCGCGGGCAGATCCGCCCCAGTCGCTCGTAGAGCAGGATGATGCCGAGCGAGTCGAGATAGAGCAGCGTCGTGCCCCAGAGCATCAGCATGCCCATGTCGCTGAGGAAACCCATGTCGGCGACCTGTCCGGGCGCCGGTGCGACGGTAGAATGCAGCAACAGGAGCTGCGCGATCGCCAGCGTGAAGAGATTGCCGAGGAACAGGCCGTAGATCGGCTGTCGCACCGTCGAGGCATCCTCCTGAATATAGAGCATCAGGATCATCATCAGCTTGCCGGCAAAGAAGACGGACGATCCCGGCGAGACGACCCCGAACGGCAGGGCGACGTAGAAGACGGCCGCGAGATAGGTCTCGACGAAATGCATGACGCCGAGTGCCGTCAGGAAGACACCGAGGCCGATCCGATGGCGGAAATGCAGAAGCACCGTCATCAGCGAAAAATAGAGAACCGCTTCACAGACGAACAGCAGGAGGTTCCAGCCTTCGCCCATGTCAACCTGCCAGGCTTTCCGGCACGCGCGCCGGCGGCTTGCGCGGCCCAAGCTCGGCAGAACCGTTCAACACCACCGCAACCGAAGCGGTGACTTCCTGCGCAACCTCGGAAAGCGGCATCGGCTTGCCGAGCAGATAGCCCTGCAATTCGTCACAGCCGGAACGAGCCAGGAAGACCGCCTGTTCGATCGTCTCAACCCCTTCCGCCACGATGCGCATGCCGAGCCGTGTGCCAAGGTCGATGATCGAATGGACGATGGCTGCCGCACTCTCGTCCTCGGCCAGATTGCTGACGAAGCTGCGGTCGATCTTGATCGCATCGAAGGGATAGCGGCTGAGATAACTCAGCGACGAATAGCCGGTGCCGAAATCGTCAAGCGCGATGGAGAACCCCTCGGCCTTCAGTTCGGTGAGGATCTGCAGCGCCCGTCGGTCGTCGTCGATCAGCACGTTCTCGGTGATCTCCAGTTCCAGTCGGGCGGGATCGACGCCGGAGGCGCGCACGATGTCGCCCAGCCGCCGCTGGAACTCGCCGTGGCGGAACTGCAGCGGGCTGACATTGATCGACAGTCGCTCAATGCGTGTTTCGGCCAGGATGCGGCAGGCTTCGGTGATCACCCACTCCCCGAGCGCGATGATGCGGCCGGAGACCTCGGCGACCGGCACGAAATCGCCGGGGGGGACGAGGCCGCGTTCCGGGTGCCGCCAGCGGATCAGCGCCTCGTAGGAATCGATGCGAGCGGTCTGCGCGGTCACACGCGGCTGCAGAAACAATTCATACTCGTTGCGCGACAGGGCGGCATCCATGTCGATCTCGAGCGCCCGGCGTTTCTCGATCAGCTCGTTCATCCCGGCCTTGAACAGCTTGAAGGTGTTCCGGCCGGAGTTCTTGGCGTGATAAAGCGCGATATCGGCGCGGCCGATGAGTTCCTCGGCGCTCTCGGCGTGTTCCGGACACAACGCCGCGCCGATGCTGACCCCGCATTTCACCCGGTCGCCGCCGGGAAGCTCGAAGGGCGAGCGGAAGGCCTGCACAAGCCGGCGACAGGCGTCCTCGACCTGGGCGCGGAAATTGATGTTCATGAGGATGACCGCAAACTCGTCGCCGCCGAGCCGGGCGGCGACGTCATGGCGCCCGAGAATGGCCTGCAGCCGATGCGCCGTCTCGCGGATCACGGCGTCGCCGGCGGGATGGCCGTGCACGTCGTTGACGTCCTTGAAATGGTCGAGGTCGACCATGATGACGGCGCAGCCATTGCCCATCGGCGCCGTCAGCACGCTCTCTGCCAGCTTCTCGTTGAACAGCGCGCGGTTCGGCAGGCCGGTCAGCGGGTCGTGCAGGGCGAGATAGCGGATATGGCTCTCGGCGAGCTTGCGTTCGCGCAGGTCGACAAGACAGCCGATGCGCATGGTCTTGCCGCGATAGACGATCGAACGGCCGCGGGCTTCGATCGGGATGCGTTCGCCGTCGCCGCGGGTCAGCGTGATCTCGCGGTTGAACTCGGCGGCGCCGTCCGCCAACTCGTCGACCCGGCCGATCTCCTCCTCGGTGACGAAGTCGAAGATCGAACGGCCGATCACCTCTTCCATCGGCAGCCCCAGCAGCTCCGCCAGCTGCTTGTTGCCATCGACGATCGTGCCGCCGTCGTGGATGACGATCGCCTCGAAGGTGGCATTGGCCAGCGCGGTGACGCGCTCCGCCTCCTCGTGATCGCGCTTCAGCGCCCGCAGCTCCTCGCGGGCGCGCTCCTCGGCCTCGATATTGTCCATCAGCCGGTTGAACAGCGCGGTCAGCTTCTCCGCCTCGTCGCCGGCATGCACCGGCAGGCGATGCCTCAGGTCCGCCGTGCCGCCGACGAGATCGGTCAGTGCCTGCTCGACATGGCCGACGCCGAGCCGGCTGCCGTGCTCGGAGACATTCAGGCCGATCTCCTCGACATCCGCCGTCACGCGGATATGCATGACGCGGTCGAGGGCGGCGAAGAACAGATAACCGAGGCCGAAGGACCAGTAGAAATTCAGCGCCGCGCCGAAGACCTGGATGTAGAGTTGGTCGAAGCGGGAGCCGGCCGGCAGCCGGTCGACCGGCGCAAGCAGCGCCAGAAGCAGCGTGCCGGCCACCCCGGCAAAGGCATGGACGCCGATCGCGCCGACCGCATCGTCGATCTTCAGCCAACGCTCCAGGATGTCGTTGGCGGCAATCGCCACCAGTCCGCCGATCGCGCCGACCAGCATGGCGCCGCCCGGCTCGAGGATATGGCAGCCCGCCGTCACGGCGACGAGGCCGCCGAGCATGCCCGACAACGATTTTTCCGGCAGCACCACGCCGTCCTGGATATGGCCGAGCACATAGCCGACGCAGGTGCCGATGCCGCCGGCCAGCACCGTATTGAGGATGATCGGCGCGACATCGGCCGAGGCGTGCAAGGTGGAGCCGCCGTTGAACCCGATCCAGCCGAAGAACAGCAGCAGCGCCCCCGTCGTCGACAGTACCGGGCTGTGGCCGGCAATGCGCACCGGCCGGCCCATCGCGTCATAGCGGCCGAGACGGGGGCCGATCACCATGCAGGCGGCGAGCGAGATCCAGCCGCCGGTCGCATGCACGACGGTCGAGCCGGCAAAATCCACAAAGCCGAGATTGCCAAGGAAGGCGCCGGAATTCGGGCCCAGCGCCGCCCCCCAGGCCCAGTGGACGAAGATCGGATAGATCAGCGTCGAGAGCATGAGCGAGCCGATGATATACGCAACGAGCTTCATGCGCTCGGCGACGGCACCGGAGACGATCGTCGCGGCCGTCCCGCAGAACATCACCTGGAAGACGAAGAACCCGGCCTCCCAGGGGGTGAGATCGCGAAGGAAGAAATAGTCGCCGTCAAAACCGAGCGGCAGCCAGGCGGACGCGCCGAAGGCGATCATGAAGCCGACTGCGGCAAAGGCGATCACCCCGAAGACGAAGTCGAGCAGGTTCTTCTGGGCGACGTTGATCGAGTTCTTCGACCGCACCATGCCGGCTTCGAGCAGAAGAAAACCGGCCTGCATCATCAAAACGAGAGCCGCCGCCGTCATCAGCCAGGCGAGATCTGCGCTGGCAAAGGTCGCCGGCGCTTCGGCGTCTTGCGCCCACACGCGGCCGGGAAAGCCCAGCGTCGCCGCCGCAGCAGCCAGGGCCGTCAATGGCCGCAGGCAGCCGGACCCCACAGGTCGAAGGCGACTGAAACAAATCACTGCGAAATCCCGAAAATATGCACCGCACCATAGAAGCCAAAATCACTTAATAATCAGTGATCGCCTTAACGGAGTTTTCAGCATGTCGGGCAAGGGCGCCGGCTCGAAAAGCGAGCCGCGCCAAGGGTCAGACGTTGCGCGACTTGGCGCCGTCGGAGAATAGCGCCGGGCCGTTCTGGTCGATGATCTGGCGCGCCTTGCGGAAGGTGCATTCCAGCGCGTCCTGTTCCGAGGTGAACAGGTCGGCGCGGATGAAAACGCGCTCCAGCGTCTCACCGTTGACCTGTTTCTCGATCCGGCCGGCAAGGCGCAGCTGGCTGCCCTCGCGGATCGGTGCGGCAAAGATCAGGCAGTCCTGGTGAACCTGTGGCTCGGCTGCCGGACCGGCCGCGGCCTTTTCGGTGCGGGAACCGCCGGAAAAGAGGGAGAGGAGATTGGATAAGATCGACATGCCCTCTCCCTAGCACGGTCGGCGCGGCGACTAAAGCCCCGAACCGCAAAGGCGGCGGTTTCGTCCCGTTCATCCCCGCCCGCAGGCAAAGCCAGCAAGCCCGATGGCCGGCGCAGGCACGCTGGTCGGCTCAGGTCTTGCCCCTCCCCTGACCGATCCGGAACGGCGTCGGGAACGCCCGCCGACCGGCGAAGGTCTGCGGGCACTTCGCGATCAGATGATCAGGTTGGCGAGGATCTCGTTCTCGGTGATGTCCTCGTATCCCAGCCCGGCCGCTTCGAAGCGTGCAAGCAGATCGGCGAAATTGCGCCGCTCGCGCGTCTCGATGCCGATCAGGATCGAGCCGAAATTGCGGGCCGATTTCTTCAGATATTCGAAGCGGGCGATGTCGTCGTCCGGCCCCAGCAGGTTGAGGAAGTCGCGCAGCGCGCCGGGGCGCTGTGGCAGACGCAAGATGAAATACTTCTTCAGCCCGGAGTATCGCATGGCGCGCTCCTTGACGTCGGGCAGACGCTCGAAATCGAAATTGCCGCCGCTGACAACGGCGACGACCGTCTTGCCCTCCAGCGTTTCGCGCCCCAGCCGGTCAAGCGCGGCGATCGACAGCGCACCGGCCGGCTCCAGCACCACGCCCTCGACGTTCAGCATTTCGGTGATCGTCACGCAGACGGCATTCTCCGGGATCAGCATCACCTGCTCGGACGAAAAATCCTTCAGCGCCGCAAAATTCAGGTCTCCGATGCGGGCCACCGCCGCGCCGTCCACAAAATTGTCCACCTTCGGCAGCGTCACAACGGCGCCCGCCTCCAGGCTCTTCTTCAGGCTCGGCGCACCCGACGGCTCGGTAAAGAGAAAGGCGTCGCGCGGCAGGCGGTCGGAAAGGTAGCCGGTCAGTCCCGCCGACAGGCCGCCGCCGCCGACCGGCACGACGACGAGATCCGGCACGACACCCTCCGGCAGCTGCTCGACGATTTCGGCGGCGACCGTCGCCTGGCCTTCGATGATGTCCTCGTGGTCGAAGGGCGGCACCATGAGGCCGCCGATCGCCTCGACATGCTCGCGCGCCGCCTGATAGCACTGGTCGAAAATGTCGCCGAACAGGCGGATGGTGATGAACTCGCCGCCAAAGGTGCGGGTCTTGTCGATTTTCTGCTGCGGCGTCGTCACCGGCATGAAGACCACGCCCGGTACGCCGAAGTGACGGCAGGCGAAGGCAAAGCCCTGGGCGTGATTGCCGGCCGAGGCGCAGACGAAGGTCTTCGGCCCCTGATCCGTGCCGACGATCTTGCGCAGGAAGTTGAAGGCGCCGCGGATCTTGTAGGAACGGACCGGGGTCAGGTCCTCGCGTTTCAAATAGACCTGGGCGCCATAGCGCGCGCTCAGGTGTTCGTTGAGCTGCAGCGGGGTTGCGGGGAAAAGCGCCCGCAGGGCCTCGACCGCGGCCTCCACATCCGTCTTCGTCACGTCGTCCATCCGTTGAATTTTGATCGGCGTCCCGCTATGGCATAGAGACGCGGCGGAGACAAAGCTTCTTTGCGCAGCCAACAAACCGGGACATTTCCTTGAACGCCAGCCTCCTCCGTTCGGTCGTCTACATCGCCGCGCTCTGCGGTCTCTACCTGTCGACGGCCATGCTCGTCCCGGCCATGGTCGACCTCTATTACGGGCACAGCGACTGGCGGGTGTTTGCCACCTGCGCCTTCATGGTCGGCGGCCTGTCGCTGATGGCCGCCATGGCGACGCGCGGTGCACCGCCCACCTTCAGCAAGCGGTTGGGCTTCCTGCTGGTCAACGTGCTGTGGGCGGTCTTCGCCGTGGTCGGCGCCGTGCCCTTCATGTTCTCTGGTCCCGAACTCAACTTCGCCCAGGCGCTGTTCGAAGCCACGTCCGGCATCACCACGACCGGCTCGTCGGTCATCTCCGGACTGGACACCATGCCGCCCGGCCTGTTGATGTGGCGATCACTGCTGGCCTGGCTCGGCGGTATCGGCATCGTGGCGCTCGGCCTCTTCGTGCTGCCCTTCCTGCGCGTCGGCGGCATGTCCTTCTTCAAGATGGAATCGTCGGACACCAACGACAAGCCGTTTGCCCGGCTCGCCACCTTCACCCGCGCCTTCATCGCCATCTATGTCGGCATCACCATCGTCTGCGCGATCGCCTATGACTTTGCCGGCATGAGCCATTTCGACGCGATCAACCACGCGTTTTCGACCGTGGCGACGGCGGGCTTCTCGACCCATGACGCGTCCTTCGGCTATTTCAACAGCGATGCGATCCTGTGGATCTCGACCTTCTTCATGACGCTCTGCAGCCTGCCGTTCTCGATCCTCATCGTCTTTTCCGTGCGCGGCCGGCTCGACGCGCTGCGCGATCCGCAGATCGTCGTCTTCTTCGGCTATGTCTCGGCCTTCGCGATTGCCACCGCGATCTACAACCACCTGAAGAACGGGGTCGCCCTGCTCGACGCGCTCACCCATTCCTTCTTCAACTTCGCCTCGATTCTGTCGACCACCGGCTTTGCCAGCCAGGACTATCTGCTGTGGGGCCCGTTCGTGGTCATGGCGGCTTTCTTCGCCACCTTCATGGGCGGCTGTTCCGGCTCGACCGCCGGCGGCATCAAGGCCTACCGCTTCATCATCCTGTTCAACGTCATCACCACGGGTTTGAAGAAGCTGATCTATCCCAATGCGGTCTATTCCGTCCGCTACGGCAAGCAGACAGTGGATGCGGAAACCCAGAGGACCGTTTTCCTGTTCTTCAGCGCCTATGTCTTTCTGTGGGTGGTGGGCAGTCTGGCCATGGCGGCGCTGGGCTATGATTTCACGACATCCGCCTCGGCCGTCCTCACCGCGCTCTCCAATGTCGGCCCGGGGGTGAGTGCGCTCATTGGTCCGGCGGGCAACTTCGCCACCCTAAACGAGCCCGAACTCTATCTCCTGTCGCTCATGATGCTGCTCGGCCGTCTCGAAGTCCTGTCCGTCCTTGTCCTGTTGATGCCGATTTTCTGGCGCACCTGACGCGATCGCTTGACGAGACCGCTTGACGCCGCCGCGCATTGTTTCAGACTGTGCGCATAAGGGATTGAAGAGGGGGATCGGCATGCGCGTAAGGATCGGCGGCGGACAGGGGCAAAGGGTGGCGGCGATCGCGGCGGGATGGCTGATCGCAGCATGTGCGGCACCGGCGCCGGCGATCGCCGGCCCACTTCAGGATGCCGCCCGCGCGGCCGAAGAAAAGGCAGCTGCCGGCGATGCGATCGGTGCCTACGAGACCATGCGCGACGGCTTTGGCGTCTTTGCCATGACACTGCCATTCAGCGTCGGCAAGGCGGTGTTCGTCAGCGAAAAGCCGAAGGCCTACGGCGCCTATGCCGCCAAGCCCGACGCCGTGTTCAAGCCGGGCGAACCGCTCATCACCTATGTCGAGCTGATCGGCCTCACCTGGAAGGAGACCGGCGACGGCCTCATGAAATCGAGCTTCAGCGTCGACTTCGAGATCGCCGAATCGGGCGGCAAGGTACTGGCCAGCCAGAAGAAATTCGGTGAATTCACCTTTGTCGGGCTGGTGCGCAATCAGGAGATGTTCACCCACCTGACGCTCGACATCACCGGCGCCGAACCCGGCGATTACGTGCTGAAATACACACTGAACGACAATGTCAGTAACCGTTTCACGGCCTTCGAGCAGAAATTCACGGTGGCCGGCAACTAGGAACCTCCTGGTGCGGGCGGCGGGGATCGAACCCGCACAGCCGAGGCCGAGAGATTTTAAGTC
>DAIMJJ010000190.1:0-4997 GCA_036722275.1 Rhizobium sp.
ATCGTCGTGCCGTCCGAGCTTCCGACTCGTCAGGTCAACCCGATGAGCAAGAGCCTGTTCAGCGCCGAATTGCGCGAACCGGAACCGCCGGTCGTGGAAGAAGCCGCCCTGCCGGCCGCCACTGCCGACGAAATGCCTGTCTATTCGAGCGAGGAGCAGCCGGTCTACGACCCGGCAGAACCCTATGTCGAGGAACAGTCCACCCAGCCGGCGGCACCGGACGTCGCGGCGGAAACCCTGGCGCCCGAAGAACCGAAGAAGCGTAAGTGGCTGCCGTCGCTGGCCGAGATTTTTGGCAAGAAGAAGGGCTGAACAGCGTCTCTCCGGCGCCCTTCGCGCTTCGCCCTCGAAACCGCCGCTTCCCCACAAACGTCAGCGCCGAGGCGACACAAGCCGCGTCTGCGTCGCTTGAAGTGGCGGACCAAACATCTGAATTCGTTGCCCAAACCACCAGTTTCCGCGACCTTCGCCACTGCTGTCACATTTTTTGCAAAAAACAGAAATTGGCGCTTGCGGGAATAAAATCTCCTGACTATAAGGGCGCCACAACGAAGCGCAGGCGCCCTTCGTCTATCGGTTAGGACACCAGATTTTCATTCTGGGAAGAGGGGTTCGACTCCCCTAGGGCGTGCCACTTCTTCTTCAGTTTCTCTCCCCAAGATGCCTTCTGAAGGCCGCGCAGATCGGTACGCGGACACCTTCTGTTGCGCTTTGCCGAAGGTTTTCCACAGGTCGAATTTTTTCGAAATTGGAATGAAAAAACAGCAAGATTCCGCTTGCGGGTTTTCCGAGCCCTGACTATAAGGGCGCCACAACGAAGCGCAGGCGCCCTTCGTCTATCGGTTAGGACACCAGATTTTCATTCTGGGAAGAGGGGTTCGACTCCCCTAGGGCGTGCCACTTCACCTTACGTTATCCCGACATCGTTACGTAACGTCAGAACGCTTTCGCTGCGTCTAGCACGCGCATCTGCACACGCCGCGTTCCCTGCCAGTGATCGGCGCTGAGCGTGCCGGCGACATGGATCTGCGTGCCGCGGCCGTTGAGCAGGAAGTCGCCGAGCGCCGTTTCCGCCGCGCGAAAGGCGATCCCCTCAAGGCGCGTGCCGTCGGCCGCCTCGAGCGTGATCTTCACATGGGTCGTGCCGACAGGCCGGGCATCGCGCAGGCGATGGGAGGGCACGGCAAAGACCGGCTGCGCATGGCCGGAGCCATAGGGGCCTGCGGTCTCCAGCTGGTCGATCAGGGCAATGGTCGCACCGGACGCGCCGAGCGCGCCGTCGATCTTCAGCGTCTGATTGGCGGCAAGCGCCCTCACCTGCTCGGCCGACCATTCGTCGAAAAAGGTCCGCAGCCGGCCGAGATTGCCGCGCTCCACCGTCAGGCCGGCCGCCATGGCATGCCCGCCGCCCTTGGCCAGAAGGCCCGAATCGACGGCGGCCCGCACCATGCGGCCGATATCAAAGCCGTTGATCGAGCGTCCGGATCCGGTGCCCTTGCCGTTCGGATCGAAAGCGATGGCAAAGGCCGGACGCTTGAACTTCTCCTTGAGCCGCGCGGCCAGAAGCCCAACGATCCCCGGATGCCAATTGTCGCGCGCGGTCACGATCACCGATGCCGCTTCGCCGTCTCCATATTCGGCGAGCGCCTCGGCCTCCGCCTCGGCCAGCATCACCTGCTCCATGGCCTGGCGCTCGCGGTTCAGTTCATCGAGCCGGACCGCGATCCGGTCGGCCTCGGCGGCATCGTCGAGCGTCAGCAGCCGGCTGCCGAGCGCCGCATCGCCGATGCGCCCGCCGGCATTGATTCGCGGCCCGACGAGAAAGCCGAAATGATAGGGCGTGACCGGGCCGCCGATACCGGCCACCCGCAGCAGGGCGGCAAGACCGGCATTGTTCTGATGCCGCGCGGCGATCAGCCCCTTGGTGACATAGGCGCGATTGAGCCCCTTGAGCGGCACCACGTCGCAAACCGTGGCGAGCGCCACGAGATCGAGCCAGGCAAGCAGGTCGAGCGAGCGCGCCTGCGGATGACCGTTCTGGCGCAAGAGCCGGAGCGTCGCGACCAGCACGAGAAACACGACACCGGCGGCGCACAGATGCCCCTGCCCCGACAGGTCGTCCTCGCGATTGGGATTGACCAAGGCCAGGCACGGCGGCATTTCGTGGCCCATCTGGTGATGGTCGATGACAACTACGTCGATGCCGCGCTCGCGCGCCACCGCCAACGCCTCAAGGCTGGTCGAGCCGCAGTCGACGGTCACGATCAGCCGCGCGCCGCGTTCGATCAGCTGGCCGATCGCCGCCGGATTGGGGCCATAGCCTTCAAAAATGCGGTCGGGAATGTAGATCTCCGGCTCCAGGCCGAAATGGGAGAGGAATCGCGCCAGCAGCGCCGAGGACGCGGCGCCGTCGACGTCATAGTCGCCGAAGATCGCCACGCGCTCGCCGCGCCGGATGGCCAGGACCAGCCGTTCGCTGGCGGCTTCGCAATCGGTCAGCCGATAGGGATCGGGCATCAGGGTGCGGATCGTCGGATCGAGAAAGCCCGGCGCATCGTCAACGGATACACCGCGACCGGCCAGCACGCGCGCCACAAGCTCCGGCAGGCCGTGCAGCTGGCTCATTGCGAGGGCGCGGTTCTGGCCGGCCTGGTCCAGCCGCGACACCCAACGCTGGCCCGTGACCGAGCGGTCGACGCCTAGGAACGCGCGCGGAACGGGATCGACGGGTTCATCCATGCCTGATTACTGTCCAGTGAGCCTTGCGCCCTTTCTACAGATCCCGCGGCAAATGACCAGCCCCGGGCGACAGCGGCAATCGCGCAGCGCGCGCACCGGAGCGGCGCGACGGATGGCGGCAGAGCCGGGCGTTGACGCCCTCAGGACAAAAGCCAGGCAACGATCAGGAAAGGCACGGTCATCAGCGTGATATAGAGAAGAATGCCGGCCCAGTTGCGCGCGCTCTCTAGCTCGGCATCGTCGAGCCGCCCGCGCCAGGGTCGCGCGTCCTCCTGCCTGCCTGCGTACTCGCGCTTGCCCATCAAGATCATCAAGTCCCTCCCCGAACCCGACTTCACTGGATGCAAAGACTAACCGCCTCGCGCAAAAGATGCGAGAGGTCAGTATCAAAAAAACGATGGGGGTCGGACAAGAGTGCGTGAGGCGCGAGGTAGGCGATGCCGGCCGCAGGGCCGGCACCGGAGACATGCGGATCAGGCGACCTTCGGACGCTCGATGCGAATCACCTGCGGTTCGCCGACCAGATAGCCCTCGCCCTTGATGGCGGCGACGGCCTTGCGAACGGCGTCTTCCATGGTCGCATGGGTGACCAGAATGATGGTGACCGGTGCCTCGGCTGCCGCGTGCTCCGAGCGCTGGACGATCGATTCCAGAGAAATGGCGTTGTCGGCCATCTTCGCGGCGATGCTGGCGAACACGCCGGTGCGGTCGACCACGGTCAGGCGAATGAAATAACCGCCCTCGTGGCTGCGCATCTGCGCCTGACGATAAGGCTCGAGCAGCGTGGCCGGACGGCCGAGAACCGGCACCTGCTGGGCGCCGGGACGGCTCTTGGCGATGTCGGTGATGTCGCCGAGCACGGCAGACGCGGTCGCGTTGCCGCCGGCACCGGGGCCGACCATCAAGAGCTCACCAAGAATGTCGGATTCGAGCGCGACGGCATTGGTCACGCCGTCGACCTGGGCGATCACCGAATCGAGCGGCACCATGGTCGGATGCACGCGCTGTTCGATGCCGGTGTCCGTGCGCTGCGCGACGCCGAGCAGCTTGATGCGGAAGCCAAGATCGCGCGCGGCGTGAATGTCGTCGATCGAGATGTTGCTGATGCCTTCGAGATAGATGTCGTCGGCAGCAATCTGGCTGCCGAAGGCGAGCGTCGTCAGGATGGCGAGTTTGTGGGCCGTATCATTGCCCTCGATGTCGAAGGTCGGGTCGGCCTCGGCATAACCCAGGCGCTGGGCTTCCTTCAGGCACGCCTCGAAGGACAGCCCTTCCTTCTCCATCCGGGTCAGGATGTAGTTGCAGGTGCCGTTCATGATGCCGTAGACGCGCGAGAAATGGTTGCCGGTCAGGCTTTCGCGCATCGCCTTGATGACCGGAATGCCACCAGCAACGGCCGCTTCATAGTTGAGCAGCAGGCCCTTTTCCTCGGCCATCTGGGCAAGCTCGACACCGTGGCGGGCGAGCAATGCCTTGTTGGCGGTCACGACATGCAGGCCGCGGGCGAGTGCAGCGCGCACCGCCTGGTCGGCCGTGCCTTCGGCGCCGCCGACGAGTTCGACCAGCACGTCGATATTGCCGGTCTTTGCCATGTCCACCGGATCATCGAACCAGGTGATGCCGGCAAGATCGATGCCGCGGTCCTTGTTGCGGTTGCGGGCGGAAACGGCGGTGATCTCGATGGCGCGACCGCAGGAAACGGCCAGCTCGTTGCTGCGCTGTTGAAGAATGCGAACCAGCGAGGCACCCACGGTGCCGAGACCCGCAATGCCAATTTTAAGGGCATCAGCCATACAAATATCCTGACATGTCAAAATGAGGAGGAATGGCGGCCGCAGGAAGGGCCGCCAAGGAACTTAGCGGTGCGCGTTGAGCGGGATCACGTTGTGCATCGTCTCGTCGGCCGTCGACAGGAACTTCTTAATGCTGCGGGCCGCCTGGCGGATGCGGTGCTCGTTCTCAACGAGAGCCAGGCGGACATATTCGTCGCCCATCTCGCCGAAGCCGATACCAGGCGCGACGGCCACGTCGGCCTTCTCGACCAGAAGCTTGGAGAATTCCAGCGAACCGAGCGAGCGGAACTTCTCCGGGATCTTCGCCCAGGCGAACATGGTAGCCGCCGGCGGCGGAACCTCGAAGCCGGCCTTGCCGAAGCTCTCGACCATGACGTCGCGACGGCGCTTGTAGACCGAACGCACCTCGGCAATGTCCGAGCCGTCGCCGTTCAGCGCATAGGTCGCGGCCACCTGGATCGGCGT
>DAIMJJ010000190.1:5097-8207 GCA_036722275.1 Rhizobium sp.
TTGGCCGTCGGGTTCGACGGATAGTTGATGATCAGCGCCAGCGGCTTCGGGATCGAGTGACGGACGGCGCGCTCAAGCGGCGGGAAGAAGGTTTCGTCCGGCTCGACCGGGATCGAACGGATCACGCCGCCGGTCATCAGGAAGCCGAAGGCATGGATCGGGTAGCTCGGGTTCGGGCAGAGGATGACGTCGCCCGGCGCAGTGATCGCCTGCGCCATGTTGGCGAAGCCTTCCTTCGAGCCGAGGGTGGCGACGACCTGGGTGTCGGGATTGAGCTTGACGTTGAAGCGGCGGGCATAATAGGCGGCCTGCGCGCGTCGCAACCCCGGAATGCCCTTGGACGACGAGTAACGGTGCGTGCGCGGATCCTGGACGACTTCGCAGAGCTTGTCGACGATTGCCTGCGGGGTCGGAAGGTCGGGATTGCCCATGCCGAGGTCGATGATGTCGGCGCCGCCGGCTCGCGCGCTCGCCTTCAAACGGTTGACCTGTTCGAAAACGTATGGCGGCAGACGCCGGACTTTGTGAAACTCTTCCATCTTCAACCCCTGGGACCGCACGGCCTCGACCGCGGCAGGCGGGTTCGTTTTGCCGAGTGACGCCCGTCCCGCAACGAACCGCATAACCGGGACGGGTGAAGTTAAGATGCCTGCGGCATGCTCACCGCAATTGTCGACGCAAAAGCGCCCGGAGGCAAGGTCGAACCGAAGCGGCCCCTCCTTCCCCCTTCTGTTGCTTTGCGTAAAAAGCCCCACAAAGGCAAGCGCTATTTGGCGATCTGGGCCTGTGCGTCCTGACCGTGTTCGGCCGCCAGTTTGCGCAATTCCAGAAGCCGGCGCTGATATTCGGCCTCGGAAATGGTGCCGGCCTTGCGCGCGGCGCCGAGCGCCGAAAGCTTCGCCTGAAGCTCCGCGGCCTCTTCATTGCCCATCTGCACATTGGCCGCAGTCAGCGAACCGGAAAAGTCGGGATAACCGTCCGGCGAACGCGAGGGCTCGGCCGAAGGCATGTCAGGTTCGGCAACAGTTACGTCGAGACTGGCCGCGCGGCGGGCGGTCTGGGTGTCCGATCCGCCCGGCGTCGTGCAGCCTGCCAGCACGCACAGAACGAGGCCCGCAACCAGCGGCTTTGCCCCGCGCATTGTACCTTTTGCCCAAGTATCAGCGATCATTATTGAATCCAGTTGCCGGCAATCCCTGCGGCACGTCCAAGCCATCGTTTCGTCACACGGTCCATGCCAGACTATGCTTTGGTAAGTATGGAACTTGTAGTCGTTTTCAGGCAGGATGCGCAATTGCAAAAGACGCCGAGAAAATGATCCTGGGGAGGACGGTGTGACCAGCAGAAACCAAGAGGCAGGACAGGGCGGAACCAAGGCGGCCGGCTTCGATCCCAAGTTGATCGAGCCTTATGTCGTGAAGGATCCGCAGGCCCTGACGCTCAATGTGGCAAAGGCGCTGGAAAACCTCGGCAAGGCCGCGTCCAGCTGGCTTGGTCCGCGCGAGCGCGGCGAGATCGTCGACCCCGTTTCCGAACCGATGACGGAAATGGTCAAGACCATGTCCAAGGTGGCGGAGTACTGGATGTCCGATCCCAAGCGCACGCTTGAGGCCCAGACGCAGCTCATGGCGAGCATGTTCGGCATGTGGACGAATTCGCTGGCGCGATTCTCCGGTGACGGCAACGCACCGCCGGCCGAACCGATCCGCGACAAGCGCTTTGCCGACGAGGACTGGCAGCGCAATCCGTTTTTCGACTTCCTGCGTCAGGCCTATGTGATCCTGTCGGACTGGGCGGAAAAGATGGTACGCGAGGCGGAGGGCCTCGACGACCACACCCGCCACAAGGCCGAGTTCTACATGCGCCAGATCACGGCGGCGCTGTCGCCGACGAACTTCGTCGCCACCAACCCGCAGCTCTATCGCGAGACGGTCGCCAGCCACGGTGCCAACCTCGTGAAAGGCATGCACATGCTGGCCGAGGACATCACGGCCGGCGGCGGCGATCTGCGTATACGCCAGACCGACACGTCGAAGTTCAAGGTCGGCGAGAACATGGCCGTCACCCCCGGCAAGGTCATCGCTCAGAGCGAGGTCTGCGAGGTCATCCAGTACGAGGCGGCGACCGATACCGTTTTGAAGCGCCCGCTTCTGATCTGCCCGCCGTGGATCAACAAGTTCTACATTCTAGATCTGAACCCGCAAAAGAGCTTCATCAAGTGGTGCGTCGAACAGGGGCACACCGTTTTCGTGATCTCCTGGGTCAATCCCGACGAGCGCCATGCCGGCAAGGACTGGGAATCCTATATCCGCGAGGGCGTCGATTTCGCCCTCGACACCGTGGAGAAGGCGACCGGGGAGACGGAAGTCAATGCCATCGGCTATTGCGTCGGCGGCACGTTGCTGGCGGCAGCGCTCGCGCTGCATGCCCAGGAAGGCAACAAGCGGATCGCCAGCGCCACGCTGTTCACCACGCAGGTGGACTTCACCTATGCCGGCGACCTCAAGGTCTTCGTCGACGAGGGACAGATCGGCAGCATCGAGGAGCGGATGAAGGCATCGGGTTATCTCGATGGCTCGAAGATGGCAGCCGCCTTCAACATGCTGCGCGCCTCCGAACTGATCTGGCCCTATTTCGTCAACAACTATCTCAAGGGCCAGGATCCCCTGCCCTTCGACCTTCTCTACTGGAATTCCGATTCCACCCGGATGGCGGCGGCCAATCATTCCTTCTATCTGCGCAATTGTTACCTCAGCAACACGCTGAGCCAGGGCAAGATGGAACTCGCCGGCAAGACGCTGTCGCTCAAGGACATCAAAATCCCGATCTACAACCTCGCCACCCGCGAGGATCATATCGCGCCGGCAAAATCCGTCTTCGTTGGCTCGAGCCTGTTCGGCGGGCCGGTCGAATACGTGCTCTCCGGCTCGGGCCACATTGCCGGCGTCGTCAATCCGCCGGACAAGGAAAAGTACCAATACTGGACCAATGGCGCCGTGAAAGGCTCCTACGAGGACTGGGTGGCCGGCGCCAAGGAAACGCCCGGTTCCTGGTGGCCGCACTGGCAGCGCTGGATCGAGGCGATGGACGATACGCGTGTTCCCGCCCGC
>DAIMJJ010000191.1:0-4355 GCA_036722275.1 Rhizobium sp.
ATGAGCAGTTCTCCTTCGACCGGATCACGCTGAACCTCGGCGCCGAGACGGGCAAGCTGGGCGGCGAATTCTCCGTCGGCCGGCCGATCGGCGCGCTTGATCACCAGCGCCCGCGGGGCCGGCGCCTCCGTCAGGTTCATGAGATTGAGCTTGCGGAAATCGGCAGCAATTTCATCGGGCATCTTCAGGCCGGCAATGCCGACACCCTCGCGCAGCCGATGCCCCTCGGGAACACCCAGTCCCTCATCGACCACACGCGCCCATATCTGCATCTCTCTGAGAAACGCCCGCCCGGAGGTCACCGGCGCAAGGCAGGCGATGGCAGCAAGACCTTCAATGCGAGACGCGACATTGACCGCCAGGGCGGAACCGAGGCCCTGGCTGATCAGGATGACGTGACGGCATCCGGAGCGACGCCTGAGCTCGTCTGCTGCGTCGACGACCGCGTTCTCCCAGATCGGGAGCCCTCCGGCATAGTCCTTGCGGTCAAGCGCATCGCCGGTTCCGGGATAATCGAAACGAAGGCTGGCCACGCCCATCCCCGCCAGATCATCCGCCACCATGCGCCAGAACTTGCGCAGGCACATTTCCTCAAGGCCCCACGGGCTGACGAAGAGCACGGCCGTCGCCGTTGCGGTGCCGGCCGCCGGTGTGAACAGCCCGACGGTATCGCAAAACGTCACCGGTTGTGCGGCGGCAGGAGCGGCCGGCACCGGTGGTTTCGTTTGCGGTCTGCTCAGTCCAGTCTCCATGACTCCCCCAATGCGCAAAGCGCGTCAGCCGTCCGTCTTCAGCGTCGCGGGCTTGGCCAGCAGAAACGCAATCAACCGGCCGCCGACCGAGGCAAGACGCCCCGGTAGGCGCGCCACCAGATCTTCGATCGGCGCATGATCCTCGACGGGAATTGCCGCCAACAGACGAAGCGCCACAAAATAGGCCAAGGCTCCACAGGCAATCGAGATTATCAACCCCAGGACGCCGGCCAGCAGCTGCAAAACACCATAGGCAGTGATTCCGCACAAGAGAGCCGCAAGCGCAACCCTGCCGACCGTGCGATACATGCGTGACAGCGAGCCTTCAAATTCCATGCCTCGCAGCATGAGCACGGCCATGACGAGGAAAACGATCAGGCGAACTGCCGCCGCCCCCTCTCCGCCAAACGACGGTACGACGACGAGGGCGCCGGCCACCATGGTCGCCGCACCGATGACGCCGATCTTCAGGCGATCCTTGATACGGTCCTGAGAGAAGAGATACTGGGTGCAGATCATGCCGAGCACGAAGGCCGGTGCGACAAGGGCTAGGATGCGCAACATCGGGCCGCTGGGCGCGAAGGCCTCGCCGAAAACGACGATCACAAGCGTCGGGGCAATGGCCGCAAGCCCGAAACTCAAAGGCAGGGTGATGTAGGCAATGCTTCTGACAACACTTTCAAAAACGGCGACCGGCAGGCGGTCAGTATCGTGCAGCTTCAGCTTTTCCGAATAATAGGGCACGAGGCTGCCGGTCAGCTGGACCGGAAGCTGCAGGGCGAGGTTCGCCAGAGACAAGGCGGCGGCATAATAGCCGACCATCTCGACACCGTGCGAACGCTCCAGGAAGAACAACTCGATGCGATTGAGAAAGATCGAGTCGACGATGTATTGCACCGACAGGATGAGCGAGGAGCTGACGAGGTAACCGGGGGCAATGCCGCAGGCATTCGTGCGGCTTCTCAGGATGCCGAGCGAATAGATGAATTGCGGTACGAAGCCAAAAATATAGCCGCAGATCGCCCCTGGAATTCCAAACAGCAGGGCGCCGCCGAGAACACCGGCAAGCTGGAGCATGCCGGCAATCACCGACATGCGGAAGAAGGCGGCGACATCCTGCTCTCCGAGCATCACGTTCTTGGTGAAAGAGCCGATCGACTGGATGAAGATGAGAATGCCGGTCAGCAGCACCACGAGCGGCGCGGTCTTGGCCCAATGCTCGTGTTCGGCCACCCAGAAGGCCAGGAAATAGAGCACCGTGACGACGATCGTCGCCAGCACGACCGGACGAAGAAGATAGGCTGCAAAGCCGCGCCGGGCGGCCTCGTCATGTCCCTGAACTTTCAGCTGCGGCAACAGACGCAGCAGGATGACGCCGGTGCCGAGCTCGGAGATCAACGCCGCGGTGACGGCCAGCCACAGCGAGAAGGCGATGATGCCGTTGGCCTCGGGACCAAGCAGGCGGGCGGTGATGATCGAGCAGACGAAACCGATCAGCAGCAGGGCAAGCCCCGCGGCGGCGTTCAAAGCTGAATTGGCGACGATGCGCTTGACCATCAATGACACTCTGTTGGAACGCGGGTACCCGTAGCCAGGCCGAGCGGGCCCCTCGCCTGTCCGTAGGGGACAAGCCTTAAGGTTTCATTCGCACGCATCGGTATCGCTGTTTCCGCTTTGGAGACACCGCTCATTTCACGTCCTTGTGATCGAAAAGCAGTTGCACCGCCTCCTGCCAGCTGCGGATGGAGGCCGTGTCGATACCGGTCCGGTCGAACGACTGCGCCTGACTAAACGCTGCCACGATCGACTGTGGATCGCCGGGGCGATAGGCGCAGACATGTGCGCGGCCGGCGGCGGCAAAGACGGGCGCAACGATCGGCAGGCGACAATAGCTGTACTGGATCATCTTCAGGCTGGACTGGCTGAGATAATCTGCGGCTTCGCTCATCCGGTAGGGCGCAAGCCCGGCCTCGGCAAACTTGATGAAGGGAACGATCGTCTCGAAGGCCACTTCGCCGTGAACCACGACATTGGGGCAAGGCTCGGAAGGTACCGCCTTCTTGCCGAAGAGATGAAAGGTCCAGTCAGGAAAGGCTTCGGCAAGGGTCAGCACCACTTGTTCGTCGAACAGCATGTCGCCCACGCTCACCGCGTTTCGGGGCCCGGTATAGGGGCTGGTCATCGCCCGGTCGAAACTTTCTTTGGCAATGCCGTGCGGGAGATAGAGGATCGGCGCCGTGGCGGGAAAATCGGCGCGCATTGCTTCCGCCATGATGTGAATGAGGTCGTAATCACCGATCCCCTCGGCCAGCGCCGCCTCGACGCAAGGGTGCACTCCGATCGTGCGCAGCCGATCGGCCGCGTGGTAGATGACGCGTGCCCGCGGTGCAGCCCGTCGCAATCGGTGCGTCAGAAGCGGCGGCGGACCGCTCTCGATCAGAATATGGGTATAGTCGGGCAGACGCTCCAGCACGGCCTCCGGCAGGAAGCGGTCGTAAAGACGAAAGAGCGGTGCGCTCAGCCCATTGAGCAGCGGTCTCTTTAGGTTCATCGGATGGAAGGGCGCATACCAGAGGAACTCCTCCAACCCGTCGGCGATCCGGTTCCAGCGATTGAGCGGTCGCTGACGCGCATAGTCGTAGCGGCCGTCCTTGAGGAACCGGCTGAGGACGCTCATTCGACAGGCAAGGAAATCGACATGGTCGCCGCCGGCCCTGAGCGCGTCGGCCATGAAGTGCAGGTCGACCTTGCGCGGCGCCTCGGCGAAGTGATGACCGGTGACGATCAACACACGGCGTTTCGGCTGATCCATCGTCATGCCGGTCGGCTCCGCTGACCTTGGTCGGCATGCTGTCCGAGCGCCCTGCGGTAGACATCGATGTAGCGGTCGGCGACGCTGTCCCAGGCATGCACGGCTGCCGCCGCGGTCATCTCTTCACGTTTGCCAGCGTTTTCCGTCAGAGCCTGATAGGCCGCTTCGATCTGCGCGGCGCTCTCCTTCGGACGGGCAAAATCGGCCAGGAAAAGCCCCGGATGCTGACCGGCCAGCACCTTGTAGGCCTCGTTCGCGTGCAGCACCGGCACAAGTCCCGCGCTCATCGCCTCGACAGCGACGAGCCCGAAGCCTTCGTATTCCGAGGCGGACGCAAACACCGACGCACCCGAGATCAGCCGACGAACCTCGCCGTTGTCGACACCGACATGAAGCGTCACCCGATCGCCGAGCCCGCGTCGTTCGATGTCCCGACGCAAGTCCGCCTCGCCGAGATCGGAGGGCGAGCCGATCACGTCGAGATGCCATTCCGCAGACAAGGCGGCCATCGCGTCGAACAGACGATCGAGGCGCTTGTTCAGGGAGAAACGGCCAATGGTAATGATCCGCCGTTGCGGCGTCGGCGACGAGAGACCTGCAAACTTCTGCGTATCGACACCGTTCTCGACCAGCAGCGTGCGCCCCGCGGCAATCTGTGAAAACAGCGCCAGGTCTGAACGGCTGCAGCAGAGAAGCGAGCGATAGGCGAGCGCGGAGATTCGCGTCAGGGTCCGGAACCAGATCTTCTTGATCCAGGCATAGTTTGGCGTGTGGAAGAAACCGCCATGGGT
>DAIMJJ010000191.1:4455-8018 GCA_036722275.1 Rhizobium sp.
ACCAGATCTTCTTGATCCAGGCATAGTTTGGCGTGTGGAAGAAACCGCCATGGGTCGTCGCGACCATGGTCTTGCCGTGAAAGGGGCGCATCCAGGCCAGGGCATCGAAGAAGAAGTCGATCCCGTGGACATGTACGATATCGGCGTCGGCGATATGACGGAACACGCCTGGTGCGATCGGATAGCGGCTTGATCCGTTCCACGGGATGCGCACGACCTCGACACCGTCGATCGTCTCCTGCGGCGGCAGGATGCGCTCGCGCGCCTGGAAAAGCCGGTCGAGCGTGACGACGCGCACGCGAAAACCGCGCCGGAGCAGGAGCCGGCTCAGATTGGCAACGACATCTTCGAGTCCGCCGCGTGCGGGCGCATACTGGCGGACGACCTGGACAATCAGCGGACCGTCACCGGTCATGGCAACGGCACCCGTGTCCGCGCGATCGAAGCTCTTCATTCTTCACCTGTCGGCGTCGCTCATCGACGCGGGTAAGACCAAATTGGCGCCCTCATAAAGTCGCGGAAACCCTTAAGATCGGGTTTTTGCGATGGCCGCGGCAGCTCCAAAGCGTCGCCAGGGTTAACGACCTTGGCCGTCGTCGTTCAGAACTCGTTAACCACGATCTGCGAAGGTCGGTTCGGTGGAAGCTGTCCGGCCGGCCCTTGCCCAACGGCCTTCAAACAGTCCGACGGCGGTCTTTCCATCGAAACGGACACCCCGGACCTCTCCGGCGGCGCCCGAGACGATCGACGCACCGTAGAAACATGGCCGGCCATCGGTTCTGGGCAGGAAAATGGATATCGACATTTTTCAACTACCGGCAATCCTGAAGCGGCGGCTCCACTACGTGCTGATCGCCGTTGCCGCATGCGTGCTTCTGGCCGCCGCCTATGTCCTGACGCTGAAGCCGACCTTTACCTCGACGGCAGAAATCCTGCTCGACCCGACGGGGCTGGCAGTCGAGAACGTTGACAACAAGGGCACCGGCAACTCCGCGCAACAGGAGCAGTCCAATCTCGACAGCCAGATCTATGTCATGCAGTCGCGGGGCGTAATGAGCGATGTCGCACGCAAGCTGAACCTTGTCGATGACCCGTTCTTCGCCCCCAAGAAGCCGGCCTCCGCCAAGCCGTTGAGTGAAGCCGACCGGCTCGTCGCGGTTGCGGAGGCCATGAAGGAGCATGTCACCATCGAACGGGCCGGCCAGTCGCTCGTCTTCACCGTATCTGCGGAGCATCCGGATGCCGGCAGGGCCGCCGACATCGCCAATGCCGTGGCCTCGGTCTACCTGCAGCAGCTGGAGCAGGCTCGCGGCGATGCCGCGCGCCGGGCCAGCAACTCGTTCCAGGTCCAGGCGAGCGAGCTCCGCGATCGCGTCCTGAAGGCGGAACTGGCGGTCGAGAAGTTCAAGTCCGAAAACGGCCTTGTCAGCACCGGCGAGCAGGGCCTGGTCATCGACCAGCAGGTCCAGGGCATCAACGAACAGCTGATCGCCGCCCGTGGCGTCGAGGAACAGCAACAGACGATTTACGAGCAGGCCAAGACCCTGACGATGAGCGCCATCGAGTCCGGAGCCATCCCGGAAGTGCTCCAGTCGACGTCGATCGGCCTGCTGCGGGACCGCTATGCCGAACTGTTGGACAAGCGCACCCAGCTTGCGACCAATCTCGGCGCCAACCATCCGCAGCTGCGGGCGATCAACTCGCAGGTCTCCAACATGCAGCAGGCGATCGAAGCAGAACTGAACCGCGTGCGCCAGTCCATGCGCATCAACTACGAGCGCGCCGCCGCCAACACCAAGGCGCTGACCGACAGGCTGGAAAACCTGACCAAGACCAGCTTCGACAGCAGCGCCGCGCAGATCAAGATGCGCCAGCTCGAAAGCGAAGCGGATGCGGTGAGGGCAATTTACAAGACCTTCCTCAACCGCGCGGAGGAGCTGGCCCAGCAGCAGTCGGTCAACCTCAACAATTCACGCGTGATCACCGCCGCCGTGCCGATGCCGAAATCGTCGCTGAAGCTGAAGCTGATGATCCTCGTCGCCGCCGCCCTTTTCGGCGCCGTCCTCGGCAGCGGCCTTGCCGTGCTGCGCGAACTGCTGGCCGGCAACCGTCAGCCCCGACAGTCGGCGCTGGAGCGGGCGGGCCTCCCGGTCATTGCAGAGATTGCCGACCAATCCCCGCCCCAGGAGGAACCGCGTTCGCGCTTGAGGTCATGGGTCGCCTTCGGTCGCAAGCCGGCTGTCCCGGCGCAGCAGGCGGGCGGCGACGGCGTCGCCAAAGCGGCCCGGGCGCTGCGTGAGGTCGCGGCCGGACAGCGGCCGGCAACGGTGTTGATGATGTCGGCGGGCTATGTGCCGCAGGCAGGCGGCGCAGTTGCCGATATAGTCCACTCGCTGATCGACACGGGTCTCGGTATTCTCTACGCTGCCGGCAATGCCTCGGACCAGAGGCGACGCCTGCGAGCAGGCTCCTCGCCGAGCCTCGCGGCGGCATTGGAGCGCGACGAGGTGGCAACCTCGGCGCCGCTCTCCGACCTTATCAAGTACGAACATTTTCCTGCAACTGCGGCGCAGTCGTCCCGGCCCGGTCGTCCCACCCTGTCGCGCTATGTCGGCAAGACGCAAGGACCGGATGCCGACCTCGTCATCATCAATGCCTGCGGCGGCACGGCGGCGGCCGAACACCTGCCACGGCTGATCGAGAGCGCCGACACGATCGTCATTCTCGCCGATCCCGCAACCGTGACCGACGCAGAAATGGATGCGACGATGGACGCCGTCGGTTATGCCCGCGACCTCGTCCTCGGATCGATCCTCGTCGAGGGCCGGTGATGCGACAGGGCCAAAGCCCCGCAGCGTTCAGAAATACGCCCGCGCGGGCGACCGGCATCCGCCCGCCGGCAAATACCAACACGCGGATCGCCGATGGCGCCGTGACCGCTGCATCGGCGCGCGGCTTCGAAAGCCTGAGACGCCAGCTTGCCACCATCGCCGTGCTCGGCGGGCTGACCTTCAACGCCTTCCTCTGCTTTCTCAATACCAATGTCATGGCGGTGCGCGAAAGCCACGTCATGCTGTTCGAGATGGCGCTCATCGGCTGCGCCTTCCTGGCGGCTCTGGGTCGCCGCATCGACTTCTACCTCGTTTCGGCCTTCTTCCTGAGCTACATGCTGCTGCTGTTTGCGCTGCGCGGCGCGGTCGATCTGAAGGCCGTGCGCGATGTCCTGATCCCGATCGGATTCTACTTCATGGGCACGCAGGTTCGCGACACCCGCCTCGCCGACCGGCTGGTGACGACCTCCATCGCCATCGTGCTCTTCTTCGGGCTCTTCGAATATTTCCTGACAGAGCTCTATCTCGATTTCTTCAACGTGCTCGGCTACTTCATCGCCCGCGGATCGCTGACGCTGGAAGACACCTTCGGCGCGACCCGGGGCCTGTTCATCAGCGGCCTGCGGCCAGAACCGCGAACGCTTCTGTCCTTCCTCGGACAGCACCGCGTGTCCTCCGTCTTTCTCGAACCGGTCTCGGCCGGCAATTTCGGCGCCATTGTCTTTGCCTGGG
>DAIMJJ010000192.1:0-8003 GCA_036722275.1 Rhizobium sp.
AGGTCGCCGCGCATTTTGCCGAAGAAAGCGCGCCGCGGGCCGACGAAGGCACGGGTGCCGCTACCGCCGACCTGTTCGAAGCCGCCCCGGACGCGGCCCGTGCGCCAGCGCCCGAATATCAGGCGGCGCTCCCGAGCGAGCAGCCCGAGGCCGATGACGAGGCCGAAGCCGATGTCGTAACGGCCGAAACCTCCGAAGCCGTCGCATCGGACGCGCCGTGCGCGGATGCAAGCCCGCAGCCCGCCGCCGCCCTGCCAGACGCCGCAGCATCGACGCCGACCGCCGCGTCCTTCGTCTTTTCGCCCGAGCGCCGGGCCACGCGTTTCGTCTGGAAGATCGATGCCGAGGGGCGCTTCTGCGATGTCTCCGGCGAGTTTGCCGAAGCGGTCGGCCCGAAGGCCGCCGCCATCAATGGCGTCCCCTTCACCGAATTGGCCGAGCGCTTCAATCTCGATCCCGACGGCAAGATCGCCGAGCTTCTGAAGAAGCGCGACACTTGGTCGGGCAAGACCATCCTCTGGCCGGTCGAAGGCACGCGCCTGCTGGTGCCGGTCGATCTCGCCGCCCTGCCGACCTATACCCGCAGCCGCGATTTCGACGGTTTCCGCGGTTTCGGCATCGTCCGCCTCGCCGACGCCGTCACCGATCCGAACGGCATCGGCCTGACCTTCGGTCCCGCGCCGGCGCCGGCGGACGCCGAAGACGAGAGCGCCGCGGCTTCTGCCGACGACACCGTCAAAGCCCCGGACGCGGATGCCGCCGAGGTGAGGGCCACGCACATCGCCAAGGCCGCCGCCCCCGAGACCGACGAGCATGGCGATAAAGAGCGTGCCGCCGCGGTAACCGACACGGCCGAAACGCCGGACGCCACGCCCGAGAGCACCGCCGAGACGCGGGCCGCAGAGGATGACACGGATGAGGAAGCCGCCGGTGCCCTCGCCGCCGACGAGACCCCGACCGAAGAGGCCGCCGTGCCGCCGTCGCTAGGCGAGCCCGAATTCTTCGAACCGGTCATGGCGCCCCGCCCCGTGCCGACCGGCGAGCCGCCGGCGCTGCAGATCGTCGAGACGCCCGGCCGGCGCCATTCCGACAAGGTGGTGCAGCTTGAGGAGCGGCGTGCGCGCGGCAAGGACGGGCTGACCCCCGGCGAACAGGCCGCCTTCCTGGAGATCGCCCGCAAGCTCGACCCGCAGGGTCTGCGCGAGAAGGCCGCCGAGGCGCTGAACGAGATCCGCCGCAACGAACTTGCCCGCACCACGGCCGCAAGCGAGGCCGCCGAGGCCGACGTAGAGAGCGACCGGGAGAGCGTGGGGGAGAGTGCCGAAGACGCCGCCGGAACCGCTCCGCTGGCGGAAACGGCGTCTCCTGACGACACCGCGTCGGCACCCGGCGCGACCGCTGGCGATGCCGCCCCGCGGCCGGCCGTAGCCGATGCATCGGCTGCCTTCGAAACGCCGGCCGTCTCGGACGACGCGGCGCTGCGCGAATTCGCGACGCTGCGGCTGAAGCGCGACAACGCGCTCTCCGCCGAGATCGTCGATCTGATGCCCGTCGCGCTTCTCATCCATGTCGGCGATCGCCTGATCCATGCCAATCCGGAATTCCTGTCGCTGACCGGCTATGCCTCGCTGGACGATCTCGACACCGCCGGCGGCCTCGACGTGCTGATCCAGCGGCAGGATCTCGAGGGTGCGAGCGAGGAGGCCGGCCGCGTCGTCATCGTGCGCGCCGACGACCAGCTCGTGCCGGTCACCGCCCGGCTGCAATCGGTGCGCTTCGAGCGCGCCACCGCGCTCATGCTGGCGCTGGTGCCGGCCGGCGGCTCCGCGCAGGTGCGGGCCGAAAAGCCGCTTGCCCCGGCCGCCGACGTAGCTGCACCCGTGGCCGAACCGGCATCGCCGGCGGCCGCCGAACAGCTGGCGCGCCTGCAGGTCGAAGTTGACGAGCTGAAGGCAATCCTCGAAACCGCGACCGACGGCGTCGTCATCCTCGGCGCCGATGGCGACATCCGCTCGATGAACCGGGCGGCGAGCGCGCTGTTCAACTTCGACGAGGCCGAAACCCGCGGCAAACCCTTCGTCATGCTGTTTGCCCATGAAAGCCAGAAGTCGATCCTCGACTATCTCGGCGGCCTGTCGGGCCATGGCGTGGCGAGCGTGCTCAATGACGGGCGCGAAGTGATCGGCCGCGAGGCCTCGGGCGGCTTCCTGCCGCTGTTCATGACCATCGGCAAGCTCACCTCGTCCAACGGCTATTGCGCGGTGATCCGCGACATCACCCAGTGGAAGCGCACCGAGGAAGAGCTGCGCAATGCCAAGCGCGCCGCCGAGACCGCCAATGCCCACAAGAGCGACTTCCTCGCCCGCGTCAGCCACGAGATCCGCACGCCGCTCAACGCGATCATCGGCTTTGCCGACATGATGGCCAACGAGCATTTCGGCCCGCTCGGCCACCCGCGCTATGGCGAATATGCCAATGACATCGTGCGCTCCGGCCGCCATGTGCTCGACATCGTCAACGACCTGCTCGACATTTCCAAGATCGAGGCGGGCGAGATGGATCTCGACTTCACCGCCGTCGGGTTGAACGAGACGGTGCAGGCGGCGGTCTCGATCGTCCAGCCGCAGGCCAATGGCCAGCGGGTCATCATCCGCACCGCGCTGTCGCAGGCCGTGCCGAATGTCGTGGCCGACATGCGCTCGATCAAGCAGATCGTCCTCAACATCCTGGCCAACGCCATCCGCTTCACCCCGTCGGGCGGGCAGATCATCGTTTCGACCGCCTATGAGGCAAACGGCAGCGTCGTGCTGCGGGTGCGCGACACCGGCATCGGCATGACACGCACCGAGCTCGAACAGGCGATGAAGCCGTTCCGCCAGGTGCATGCCGGCCCCCGCAACCGCGGCGACGGCACCGGACTCGGCCTGCCGCTGACCAAGGCCATGGTCGACGCCAACCGCGCCACCTTCGCCATTTCCTCGGCGCCGAACGAAGGCACGCTGGTCGAGATCACCTTCCCCTCGCAGCGCGTCCTGGCCGACTGAGCTGGCCTCAGCGGCGGCGGCCCGCCGGCCGCCGGCCTGCACGCCGCAGCGTACTCCGCTGCTTGTCGCTCTTCCTTGGCGTCGGGTGGAGCGGCCGACCGGAAGGGTCGGGAGAGACCGGCCCGCCGCTCCACCTTTGGCCGACCGGCATCGGGACACGAAACGGGCGCCGCCGCGCGCCCGTTCCCATGTCCGGAACCGGCGGCCTAACGATTGCGTCCGCGCCGGCTGCCGCCGGGCGCAAGGATCCGCAGCAGAATAACGAGAACGAAGGCATACATGCGCGGATCCCCTGCCAACATGCCGAACCTCGTCGGCGCCGACGCTTTTGATGCCTAGAGGTTGTGGACGGGATCAACGCGCGGGTCCGGCGCGCATAAGCCTTTGCAGGGGCGCATAACTCGACTGGACAGATCGGCCGCGGAAAACCGGCCGGCAGAAGCCGAAACGGGCTCAGTCCTCTGCCTCGCCGCGCCGGTCGCGCCCGGGCGACACACCGAAGCGGCGGCGATAGGCATTGATGAAGTTGGAAAGCTGACTGTAACCGACCATCCAGGCCAGATGCTTCAGACCGAGCTCCGGCCGCTCCCGCACCAGGGTGCGCGCCAGCGTCATGCGCGCCTCCAGCAGAACCTCGAACACGGTCATGCCGTAGAGCTGGCGAAAGCCCTGGTTCAATCGGCGCGCCGACAGTCTCGCCGTCCGGGACAGGGCGTCCAGGCTCACCGGGTCACGCAGGTTCGCCAGCAGGTGCTGATGCGCCTCGCGCACGCGGGCGAGTTCACGTGCGCTGAGCGTCGGGAAGACGATCGGCCTCTCCGCCAGATGATCCATCTGATGCGCCAGGAATTCCAGCGCCTTGCTCTCGCGCCAGAGCGTGGCCATCGCGCCGCGGTAGCCGGAATGCAGGATCTCGCTCGCCAGCCGGGCGAGCGCACGATTGCTGTCGAGCACATGCAGGACCGGCAACCGGCCGTTTTCGAGCACGGCGCGCGCCAGCGGCGGCAGGCCGTCCTGCTGGGCCAGCCGCTCCAGCGCCTCCGCCTCGATCAGCAGCGAGACCGCCCGCCAGGGCTCGCCCACCTCGGGACGGTAGGCGACTTCGCGTTCGGCAAGGCTGACCACGTAAGGTCGGCCGGTCGAGTGCCACCGCTGGCGGGCATTGCCCTTGGCCTCGATCGCGCCCGCGCCGCCCAGCATGGTGCCGACCACCAGCGTGCCGGCCGGCGCGCTTCCTTCAGCCTTCAGCGTCCACGGTTCGGCGGAGCGCCCCTCCAGCCGATAAAGCGCGATACCGGTCCGCACCGGGACACGGTCCATGAAGCCGGAAAAGGGACCGTCGTCAAAGCGGATGCGCCCCTCGCCGTCGAAATCAGAGGCCTCGGCTCCACGCGCCGTTTCGGCGATCCATGCCCGCTCTTCCATCCGTTCAGTCCTCCCCCGCGGTTGCATGATCCCGCCTCTTGCGCTCATCATTTGCGCGCCGACGCCGCTGTCAACCCGGCGACACCGAGCCCGCCGGCGACGGCTGGGCCAGCAAAGCCCGTCGCGCTGCAATCTCCGGTGGCTGGCCATCCGCTCATAGGCCGCACTGTCTCCCGCGATCCTGTTTCGGCTCCCGGCCGTTTCCTTCCGGGCCGGTTTGGGCTAGACCGTCGGCAGGACAGGCAAAGGCGGACGGATCGCAACCGCCACCGAGCATGGAGACCCGATTTGGCAGCGGACGCGCACATGGCAAGCAGAGCGGAGCTTGGGCCGGTTCGTCGTGGCCTCAACGGCACGACGGTCGCGGCGATGATCGTGTCCGCTCTCGTCGCCCTGCCGATCGCCGCCATCTTCCTCATCGGCTTGTCGGGCGACGGCGAGAACTGGCAGCACATGCTGTTCAACGTCGTTCCGCGCGCCGGCGGCCGCACGCTGCTGCTGCTGGCGTTCACCGGCGCCGTCACCGCCTCCATCGGCATCGTCAGCGCCTGGCTCGTCGCCTCTTGCGATTTTCCCTTCCGGCGGCTGCTGTCGGTGGCGCTGGTTTTGCCGCTAGCCATCCCGTCCTATCTCGCGGCCTACGCCTTCGGCGAATTCCTCGACTATACCGGCCCGGTGCAGGGGCTCTATCGCAGCCTGTTCGGCTATACCTCCGCGCGCGACTATTCCTTCCCGGACGTGCGCTCGCTCGGCGGGGCCGTGCTGGTGATGTCGGCCGTCCTTTACCCTTACGTCTATCTCGCCTGCCGCTCGATGTTCCTGATGCAGGGGCGCGCGGCGGCCGATGTCGCCCGCACGCTGGGCGCCGGCCCCTGGCGGGTGTTTTCCAGGGTGCAGATCCCGATGGCGCGGCCCGCCATCATGGTCGGCCTGACCCTGGTGATGATGGAAACGCTGAACGATATCGGCGCGGTGGAATATCTCGGCGTCCAGACGCTGACCTTCTCGATCTACGATACCTGGCTCAATCGCGGCAGCCTTGCGGGCGCTGCCCAGATCGCCTGCGTGCTGCTCGTCTTCGTCGTCCTGCTGCTGTGGATCGAGCGCCGGGCGCGGCGGCGCCAGCGTTTCGCCAGCCAGAAGACGACGGCCGTCACGATCGATGCGGTGCGGCTGAAGCTGTCGGGCCTGCGCGGCTGGGGGGCGACACTGATCTGCACGCTTCCGGTGCTGATCGGCTTCGTCGTGCCGGTCGCCGTGCTGTCCGGTTTTGCCCTGCGCCGCCTCGACGATTTTGCCGAGCCCCGGCTGATGAAGGCGCTCGGCCATTCGATCACCGTGTCGTCCGCGGCCGCCCTTCTGACCGTTCTCCTCGCCTTCGTGCTCTCCTATGCCGCACGCACCGACCGGTCGCGGCTGACGCTCGGGGCGAGCCGACTTGCCTCGCTCGGCTACGGCATTCCCGGCACCGTGCTCGGCATCGGCGTGCTGATCCCGCTCGCCGGCTTCGACAATGCACTCGACGGCATGCTGCGCCAGACCTTCGGGATTTCCTCCGGCCTGCTGCTCACCGGCACCGGCTTTGCCATCGTCTATGCCGCGACCGTACGCTTCCTCACCATGGCCGAGGGCACGATCGACTCCGGCTTCCAGAAACTGTCGCCGCATCTCGACATGGCGGCGCGCACGCTGGGCCGCAATGGGCTGCAGACGCTGATGCAGGTGCTGCTGCCGAACATGCGTCCCGCCGTGCTGACCGCGGCACTGCTGGTGTTCATCGAAACGCTGAAGGAACTGTCGGCGACGATCCTGCTTCGACCGTTCAACTTCAACACGCTCGCCACCCTCGTTTACGAGGATGCGTCGCGCTCGAAGGTGCAGGATGCCTCGGTGGCCGCGATCATCATCATCCTGGCGGGGCTGATCCCGGTCATTCTGGTGTCGCGCTCGCTCGACCGACGCCGCTGACCAGCGGCATTGCCGGCGAGCGGCCACGAAAAAAGGGCAGCTCTCGCCGCCCTGAAATTTCATGCTGTTCAACTCAACTGGAGCTAGGCGTCGATCAACATCATGTATCGTGAACCAGAGGTTCAAAGCCGCACGTTCATGGTGGGCCTCCAAGTTGGTCAAGATATGCCAAATGCGCCTTAACAAGTCGTTACCGCCGGTGACACATGTCACGTCGGACTGACGCATTTTTGAGCCGGCGCCCGAACTCTCGGCAAGCGGCGCGAACGCCGCTCAGGATTTCAGCGCCTCCAGCCCGGCAAACAGCTCGAGTGCCTCCGGATTGGCCAGCGCCTCCTTGTTCTTGACAACCCGGCCGTGCACCACGTCGCGCACGGCCAGCTCGACGATCTTGCCCGACTTGGTGCGCGGAATATCGGAAACCTGGATGACCTTGGCTGGCACGTGGCGGGGCGAGGCGCCAGTGCGGATGCGGTTCCTGATCGCCTTGGTCAGCTCCTCATCGAGCGTGCGATCGGCGGCGAGGCGGACGAAGAGCACGACGCGCACGTCGTCGTCCCAGTCCTGACCGATGCACAGCGCCTCCAGCACCTCTTCCATCTGCTCGACCTGATTGTAGATCTCGGCGGTGCCGATGCGCACGCCGCCCGGATTGAGCGTGGCGTCGGAGCGGCCGTAGATGACGATGCCGTCATGGTCGGTCCATTCGGCGAAGTCGCCATGGCACCAGACATTGTCGAAGCGCTCGAAATAGGCGGCGCGGTACTTGGCGCCGTCCGGATCGTTCCAGAACATCACCGGCATGGAGGGGAAGGCCTTCGTGCAGACCAGCTCGCCCTTTTCGCCGCGCACCGGCCGGCCTTCGTCGTCCCAGACGTCGACCGCCAGACCCAGGCCCGGCCCCTGGATCTCGCCGCGCCAGACCGGCTTCAGCGGATTGCCGAGCACAAAGCACGAGACGATGTCCGTGCCGCCCGAGATCGAGGCGAGGTGGATGTCGCTCTTGATGCCGTCATAGACGAAGGAGAAGCCTTCCGGCGACAGCGGCGACCCGGTCGAGGTCATCATCCTGAGCGAGGACAGGTCGTGGGTGGTCTTCGGCGTAAACCCGCCCTTGCGCACGGCGTCGATATACTTGGCCGAGGTGCCGAAAAAGGCGAAACGCTCTTCCGCCGCATAGTCGAACAGCACATTGCCGTCGGGATAAAAGGGCGAGCCGTCATAGAGGCAGAGCGTGGCGCCGGAGGCCAGCCCCGAGACCAGCCAGTTCCACATCATCCAGCCGCAGGTGGTGAAGTAGAAGAAGCGCTCGCCCTTCTCCAGCCCGCAATGGAAGCGCTGTTCCTTGAGATGCTGCAGCAGCGTGCCGCCGGCCGAATGCACGATGCATTTCGGCACGCCGGTCGTGCCCGAGGAAAACAGGATATAGAGCGGATGCGAGAACGGCAGCGGTTCGAAGGCGATCTCGCCGGCCTCGTAGGGCGCGACGAATTCGGCAAGCGTGCGTGCCCCGTCGACCGAAGCGGCAATCGCCGGGGCGTCGCCCGCATAGGCGACGACGACCAG
>DAIMJJ010000193.1:0-7974 GCA_036722275.1 Rhizobium sp.
AGGCCGAAGAAGGTGACCGGTCCGACAAGGGCCGTCGACACGGAGACGAGCACCGCCACGACCGCCATGGTCATCGTCACCATTCGCCGGTGATCGACACCGAGATTGATCGCCACTTCCCGTCCAAGGGCCATGACGTCGAAGCGGGCCAGATTGCCGACGACGGCGAGCGATGCGGCGCCGATAGAGAGTGCCGACACCAGCAGAAGCGAACTGTCCACCGCGTTGAAGCTCGCAAACAGCATGTCCTGCAACACCAGAAACTCGTTCGGGTCTATCACCCTTTGCAGGAAGGCGGCGAGGCTGCGGAACAGTCCCCCGAGCAGGATGCCGACGAGCAGGAGCAGGTGCAGGCTGCGCACCCCACCGGAAAACAGCCAGCGGAAAAGGACGGTGGAGAACAGGATCATGCTGGCGGCTTGCACAATAAACAGCAGCCGCGCATCCAGAGCCGCCACGCCTGCCGCTCCGAGCGCGAAGACCAGCGCCGTCTGCAAGAGCACGAACAGTGAATCGAAGCCCATGATCGCAGGCGTCAGGATGCGATTGTTGGTGATGGTCTGGAACAGGACCGTGGAAATCGCGGTGGCATAGGCGACGAGCAGCAAGGACATCAGCTTGGTGCCGCGAAAGGGCAGCAGGAAACTCCAGGATCCCTTGGCGCCCACCGTCATGAACAATAGGCAGGCCAGCACGGTCAATGCGCCAGTGATGCAGAGGACCGGCAAGGGCGATTTCTTCGTGCGGCTATGCGACATCGGGCTGCCGCCGTAACAGGAGATAAAGGAAGAAGATCGCGCCGATCACCCCTGCCACCGTACCCACAGGGATCTCGTAGGGAAAGATTACGAGCCGCCCAACGAGATCGCAAAAGAGCATCAGGCCAGCGCCTGAGATCGCTACCCAGGGCAAGGTCCGCTGCAGATTGTCGCCGAGAACGAGGCTGACGAGGTTGGGCACAACCAGGCCGACGAATGGTACCATTCCGACCGTCACCACCACGCTTGCCGTCACCAGCGAGACGATCACCAGGCCGAGCGAGACAATCGCCCGGTAATCGAGGCCGAGATTGCGCGCGACCGCCTGGCCGAGGCCGGCCAAGGTGAACCGTGCCGCGGCGGCATAGGCGACCAGCGTCAGGGCCAAGGCGATCCACAAGAGTTCATAACGGCCCCTCAGGACCATCGAGAAATCGCCGCCCGACCATGCCCCTATCGACTGCAGGAGGTCGAAGCGATAGGCGAGAAACGTGCCCATCGCGCTGACGACACCGCCGAACATGATGCCGATGAGTGGCACCATGAGCGCCGAGCGCAACGGGATCTGGCGCAGAATGGCGAGAAAGATCGCGGTTCCCATGAGAGCGAAGCCGCCGGCCAGCGCCATCTTTCCAAGGACGGGCATTTGCGGCGCAATGGCCAGTGCCACGATCATGCCGAGCGCGGCCGAGTCCGCCGTGCCGACGGTTGAGGGTTCGGCGAAACGATTGCGCGCCAGCATCTGCATGATCGCCCCAGACACGGCGAGGCCGGCTCCGGCGAGGATGAGTGCGAGCGTCCGCGGAATACGGCTGGCCATCAGCAGCAGTGCCGCATTGTTTCCGTCGGTGGACCACAAGTCGCCGAGGGACATGCTGCCCACGCCAACGGTCAGGCTGCCTGCAGCCGTCAGCAGGATGACGACAAGCGCCAAAGCCTTGTTGCGGATCCGCCGGCCCTGGATGGGGTGGGACGATGCAGGCGCGGGCATGGGAGTCCCGCCCGAGCGTCGCCGTCTGATGTCTTTTTTGTCGTTCACATTCGCCATCCCGGTCAGCAGCGATGATATTTCGGTGCGATCCCGTAGGCTTTCTTGAAGGCCGTGGTGAAGTTGGAAGGGTTGGCGTAGCCGGCAATGTAGGCCGCCTGTGCGATGGTCGCGCCAGTGCGTTCGAGCGCGTCGCGGGCCTTTTCCAGCCGCCGCGCCCGTAGAAATTCGAACACCGTCACGCCGAAATGCTCCTTGAAATGACGCTGGATTGCGCTGACGCTGCCGCCGGTCTCGCGTGCGATCTGGTCGATCGTCAGCGGTTCGTCCAAGTGCTCAAGCAGGTAGTCTCTCACCCTTTCGCTCTGCCGCCAGGTCGTCAGGCTCGGCCGCGCGATTTGTTCGCGATCCCGCTCCACGAGGGCCGAGCAGGCGAGGCACATCAGTTCCATCGCCTTGGCCTTGCGAAACAGTTCACGCAGCTCTCCATCGAAAGTCGGCGGCGGATCGGCAATCTCCTGCGCCAGCTGCACGGCATATCGCGGAGGAATCCAGACGAAGTGGTTGAGATGCCCCGACACGAAATCCGCGAGCTCCGGATAGCGTCTGGCGTCGGTCGGCACGATGTCTTCCATCCAGCTGACCGGTGCCGAGATCATCACCTTGCGCAGATACTGCTGTGGCTGTTCCACATGGCGCAGTGTTGCCCCGCGGACGCGGTTCATCACCAATGCCTTGGGGCTGCGGCCCCGGTTGCCCTCGGTCGACAGCCGGAAATAGACGTCGTCGATATAGAACTGCTGCTCTCCCTCGAGAAAGATGAGGAGTTGGAACCGCGGCGAAAGCGCGATCACCGGTTGCCCGACGTGATGGTTTCCGACCCCGTCCAGGACGCCGACTTCGATCTGCGCCGGCAGGGATGAAGTTCTTGCTACGGTCATTTCGCCCATGGATGTCTCTGCGAGCCGGGAAAAGGCAAGCCTCTTGCTTTGAAATGTGCCGCCGGTGCCGTTTGCGCATAGATCTTTGCCGTTCCAGATCAAGTGCCCGTGGTCGACATCAGCGAAGCCTTAATCATATACATGATTTTAGTAGTCAAGTTTAATCCTGCCGGATTCTCGGCGGGGCGGTCCTTGACGACGTAACCAGGATTTCGAGTGGGGCTGAAAATGCAGCGTGTGCACAACGATCGTAAGGCTATGTGGAACCGGACGGAACTGGCAGGTTTGGCGCGGACCAACAGGGGGCGCAGCGCCGTGTTCGTGTCGGTGCTACTGGCGTCCACGGGGCTCGTCCATGCGCAGGACGCAACGACCGAGATCGGCACGATCACGGTCGAGGGGGCTGCCGAGACGGGAACTGGACCTGTCGAGGGCTATGTCGCCAAGCGGAGCACGGCGGGGACCAAAACGGATACGCCGTTGAAGAAGACGCCGCAGTCGGTCTCGGTGGTGCCCCAGGATCAGATCGCGGACCAGAATGCGGAATCGGTTGCGGAAGCCCTGCGCTATTCGGCCGGCGTGTTCACGGAGTATCGCGGCGCCTCAAACCTGCATGACGAGCTGTTTCTCCGCGGCTACTATTATGTTCCGCGCTTCGTCAACGGCCTGCTCTATGGCGAGGCCTCGCTCGGGCAGATCGATCCCTACCTGCTCGAGCGCGTCGAGGTGCTGCGTGGCCCGGCCTCCGTGCTCTACGGTGAGGCAAACCCCGGTGGTATCGTGAATCTGGTGACCAAGCGGCCGACCGATGATCCTGTGCGGGAGGTTGAGGCGGGCATCGGCACGGACCAGAAGGCCTGGTTCGGTTTCGACTTCTCGGACGCCATCCCGCAAGTCGAAGGGCTGAGCTATCGCCTCGTCGGAACCGGCTCGCGTGCCGATACGCAGGAAGACTATCTCAAGACCGAACGCTATGCCGTTGCGCCTTCGGTGACCTGGAGCCCGACGGACCAGACCACACTGACGATCGACGCCTTCTACCAAAACGATCCGGAGGCCGGCTATCGCAATTTCATGGAAAAGGCCGGGCTTGTGACGCCGATCACCGTCGCCAATGGCTTTGCCGACGACCTGGGTTATATCCCCGCAGATTTCCTCGTGAGTGATCCGGACTATCAGGAATCGACCCGCACACAGGCCTATATCGGCTACTCCTTCCAGCATGAGTTCGACAACGGACTGACCTTCCGTCAGAATGCCCGCTACGGGATGATTGACCAGACCTACAACACCCTGGCCTGGGGGTCCCTGTTGGCCGATGGCCGGACAATCACCCGTTCCGCCAGCGATCAGACGCAGCTCCAGCATCAGTTCGTCATGGACAACCAGTTGCAGGCCAAGGTCGATACCGGGCCGCTCCAGCACACGATTCTCGGTGGGGTCGACTATCGGTTCACCCGGAAGGACAACTGGGTTTCCCGCGGCCCGGCCAACAGCATCGACTGGACGAACCCCGACTACGGCAATGTGGTTGTCACCGGTCGCCGGACCACCACCGACTCGATCACGGATGCCTCGCAGGTTGGCCTTTACCTGCAGGATCAGGTGGAGTTCGGCAAGCTCAACTTGCTTGCCGGCCTGCGTTACGACTGGGCCGATACCGAGATCGACGACCATCTGACGGACACCACCACGTCCTTCGATGACGGCGAGTTCACCTGGCGTGCCGGTGCCGTCTACAATTTCGACAACGGCATTTCTCCCTATGTCAGCTATTCGACATCGTTCGAACCGGTGACGCAGAGCCCGAATTCGGGGCAGGATCCGTTCGACGCGACCACGGCTCAGCAATACGAAGTCGGCGTGAAATATGCGCCGGACGATGCCCCCTACCAGATCATCGCTTCCTATTATGATCTGACCCAGCAGAACGTCTTGTTCTATGACTACGCGACCTCAAGCTATTACCAGACCGGCGAGATCAACAGCCGCGGCTTTGAACTCGAGGGACACGCGGAGATCACCGACAGCTTCTCTCTCGTTGCGAGCTTCAGCCACATCGATCAGGAGGTGACGAAGTCGGTGCAGAGCGGTATCGTCGGGAAGATGCCGGCCCGTGTTCCGATCAACCAGGCTTCACTCTGGGGAAAGTATGAATTCCTCGACGGCAACCTCGCCGGACTGGGCCTCGGTGCCGGCATCCGTTACATCGGCGAGAGCTGGGGCGATGCGTCAAACACCTTCAAGGTCGATGACGTGGTCCTTGTCGATGCTGCCATCACCTATGATTTCGGGGTGAAGTCTCCGGACCTTGCGGGGCTGCAACTCAAGCTCAACGCCAAGAATGTTTTCGACGAGGAATATGTCGCTTCCTGCGCCAGCGCCTATGCCTGCTTTGCCGGCACGGGGCGTTCGGTGACCGCCTCGCTCAAATACAGCTGGTGAACGATGTGGGTTCTTCGTCGCGCGATCCTCGTGCTGGCTCTTCTTTCCGGCACCGTGTCCATGGCGGCTGACGCGAATGACATAGAGGTGCTGGCCTTGAACGAAACCTTTTCCCGCGACCATCTTGCCGAAGGTCAGTCGGTGGCCTTCTTGCTGCCGGTCGAACCCGGGGATTACCTCAAGGGAAAATTGCAGACGGCAAGCGGCCGGGTGACCCTCGACCTCACGACCCGGGACGGCAGGCATCTGCGACGGCTGCTGGATGATGCGTCTGGTGCATCGGAGTTTCAGTTCGTCGCAGAAGATGGTGAGGTCGTTCTGCGGGCGGCCGCCCTTGCTGAAACGACCGGACTCGACCTTGCCCTGACGTGGAAGGTGACGCCGGAAGAGCAAACGCCCGCCGCCGCCGGCTTTCTGAGCCCGACCATCGAGCGTCTCTCGAAGAGCCTGGAAGCTGGAGGCGACACAACCGCATTCTGGCGTGAGATGAGCGAGCGCGGAACCCCTCTCATCGAGCCAAGGGATGACGGCAATGTCCTCGCCACCTTCCTCTGGCGCGGTGCCCGGAAGAATGTGCGCCTGTTCGGTTCGCCTTCCGGGGACCACGAAAACCTCGAACGTCTCGGCGTCTCCGACGTCTGGTTCAAGAGCTTCGTTGTGCCGAACGATACGCGGCTTTCCTATCAGCTCGCACCCGACGTCCCCGATGTGCCCGGCACGGCGCGTGAGCGCCGCGTCGCCATCCTGTCGACGGCGCAGGAAGATCCGCTCAACCGGCAGCCCTGGCCCGCCGACGGCATGGACCGGTTCAACCGCGATTCCGTTCTCGAATTGCCGGCCGCGCCGCCGCAACCCTTCCTGGAAGAGGAGGGAGCGCCGAAGGGTACGCTGCAGCGCTTCATGCTGGCCTCCGCCAGCCTTGGCAATACTCGCGAGATCACGGTCTATCGACCGGCCGGCTTCGATCCGAACGACCCGAAGAACCTGCTGTTCTTCGTCTTCGACGCGGCCGATACCCTGACGAAGATCCCAACGCCGACGATCCTCGACAACATGATCGCCAGGCGGATCATTCCGCCGACGGTTGCGGTGTTCATCGCCAATCCCGGCGCGGAGGCGAGGGGCCGCGAGCTCCCGGCCAATCCCGTATTCGCCGACTTCATGGCGGAGGAACTCCTGCCGCGCGTGCTTCGTGAAACCGGCATGCGGTCTTCGGCGGAACGCACTGTTCTTGCCGGTGCCAGCTATGGTGGCCTCGCCGCCATGACGGTTGCGCTGCGGCATCCTGAAGCGTTCGGGAATGTGCTGTCGATGTCCGGTTCCTACTGGTGGTCGCCGCCGGACACCCCGGAGGATCGGCGCAATCATGTCGCCTGGCGCCTTGCCAACGAGCCGGTGCCGCAGCTGAGGTTCTTCCTGAGTGCCGGCAGGTTCGAGATTGGCGCGAGCCGGGGCGTTGCCAGCATTCTCGACACCAATCGCCATGTTCGGGATGTATTACTTGCTAAAGACACTCAAGTTTTCTATCGCGAGTATTCCGGCGGGCATGACTATCTGATCTGGCGCGGAGCGCTTTCGGACGGTCTCGTCGCCCTTTTCGGAAAGGGAAGCGGATATTGAAAGGACAAAAAATGAGCATCAGACAGCTGTTTGCCTCCGTCATCTTGCTCGGCATGCTTCATGCCCCGCACGCCGCCGATGCCGCCGAGATCACGGTTGCCACGGCGCGCGGTGAGGTTACCCTCCCGGAGAAGCCCGAGAAGGTCGTCGTCTTCGATCTGGCAGCCCTCGATACGCTCGATGCGCTCGGCGTGTCTGTCCATGGTGTACCCGGCTCGAACATCCCGCCGTCGCTCGAGAAGTATATGGCGACCGATTACACCAAAGTGGGCTCGCTGTTCGAACCCGACTACGAGGCCGTCAACGCATTGGAACCCGACCTGATCATCGTGGGAGCGCGCTCGGCTGCGAAGTTCGAGGATCTGGCGCGGCTGGCCACGACGATCGACATGAGCACCAACCCGAAGGACTATGCCGGAAGCATCCGGCGCAATGCGCTGACGCTCGGCCGCTTCTTCGGCAAGGAGGACACCGCCAAGGCACTCGTCGGAAAGCTCGAGGCTTCGATTGCGGCCCTGCGGGAGAAGGCCAAGGGCAAGGGCAGGGCACTCGTGCTTCTGACCACCGGCGGCAAGATCAGCGCTTACGGTCCGGGCTCGCGTTTCGGCCAGTTGCACGACCAGTACGGCATGGCCGCCGCCGATCCGAGCCTGGACGTTGCCACACATGGTCAGGCGGTCTCGTTCGAATACATATTGAAGACCAATCCGGATTGGCTGTTTGTCGTCGATCGCGACGCGGCGATCGGCAACAATTCCGGCCAGCCGGCGGCGCGGTTGCTCGACAATGAACTGGTTTCGAAGACCAATGCCTGGAAGAACGGCCGGGTCGTTTATCTCGACCCCGTCAAGATGTACCTGACGGCATCCGGCATCCGCGCGGAGCAGGGTGTCGTCGATGAGATCTCGGCGGCCCTCGGTGAGTAAACGCACACAGCGACCGGATCCTTTGCAATGATCCGTCCGCCATCCGCCGACTTCTACATCGCGGCCGGGGGAAACAAGATGAGCGAGCAGGTGCTGGCGGTGATCGCCAGCATTCCTGCACTGACCGGCACGGTGCAGTGAGTGGCAACAACCGCCGGGCACTGCCCCTGATCGGGCTGGCAGGTCTTGGTGATGTCGGTCCTGTCAGTCGTCGTCGTCGCCCGGCTCACTGCATGGGGGTGACATTCCATCGACGCGTCAAAGCTCGGCAAGCCGTCCGATCTGCTGGATGAAGA
>DAIMJJ010000194.1:0-7925 GCA_036722275.1 Rhizobium sp.
AGAACGTACCCCACAGTAGCGGCAGGATGCCGAGCTCCGAGCCACCGCGGAACTGCGGGTTCCAGACGGACGAGAAGAAGAATTCGGAGGCGGGATAGATCTTGAAGAAGGAGTAGGTCTCGAACACCAGCGACGCGACGATGCCGATCGTCGTCAGGATGGCGATGGTCGATGCCGCGACCAAGAGCGACTTTACGAAGCTCTCGCTGACATTGCGTGCGCGCAGCTGCGGCGCGGTCCGCCGATAGGCCCATAGGGCCAAGCCGACCGACAGGACCAGAACCAGCCCGGTCATGACGAGATTGCCGGTCTTGGCGTCCTGACGATAGGCCTTTGCAGCTTCGAAGACTTCCGTCGGAACCTCGCTGCCGAGCGCAACGCCGACGTCGGCAAGCCGGGTGCGGACATTGGTGAAGTCAGCACGCATGCTGGAGAGTTCGCTCTCCTCCAGTCCGCCTTTGGCGAGAACTGCGTCCAGGCCCTCGGCGATGCGGCGAACATCGGCCATCACCAGGCTGCGCGCTCCGCCGTCGGGAATGGCGCTGTCGGGGATCATGCCGGACACGCGGCTCTCGATGAGCAGAGGCTGTCCAAGAAGCCAAACGATCAGGACGAAGAGGGACGGAACGGCCGCGAACAGCGCGACCGTCTGGCCGTAATAGCCAGGAAGGGAATGGAGTTTCTTGCCGCTTGTCGCGGCCAGGGACAGCGCGCGCCGTCGCCCGAGAATGAAGCCGAAGGCAGCAATCACCGCCACGACGAGAATAATGATGCCCGCGTTCATTTCGCCCGCAACCTCCGGAAACAATGAAAACCGGCGGCGCGATCATCGCGCCGCCGGGACTTTGGCTTGAATTACTTCAGCGGACCCATCGGGGTGCGAGCCTTGACGGCTTCCTGGGTCTTGGCCAGTTCCGGGTCCGATACGAGACCGTAGGCAGCGAGCGGGCCGTCCGGGCCGGCCATTTCGTCGGAAACGAAGAACTCGACATATTCCTGGAGGCCCGGGATGACGTCGAGGTGAGCGTTCTTGACGTAGAAGTACAGCGGACGCGAAACCGGATACTCGCCCTTGGCGATGGTCTCAACCGACGGGACGACGCCGTTCATGGTGCCGACGCGCAGCTTGTCGGTGTTGTTCTGGTAGAACGACAGACCGAAGACGCCGATGCCGTTCTTGTTGGCGTCGACGCGAGCCAGCGTCTCGGTGTAGTCACCGTCGATGTCGACGGAAACGCCATCGGTGCGAAGCGCCATGCAGGCCTTGGAAGCCTTGTCCTTGTCGCCGCCGTTTTCAGCGAGCTGGGCGTCGTAGGTGCCGTTTTCCTTGCAGCCGTCAACGATGACCTTCTCATCGAAGACTTCGCGGGTGCCGTGCTTGGTGCCCGGGATGAAGGCGAGGATCGGCTGAGCCGGCAGGTCGGCGCGGATTTCGTTCCAGTTCTTGACAGCGTTGTCGACCAGCTTGCCGTCCTTGACGACCTTGGCGGCGAGAGCAGCGTGCCAGTCAGCCGGAGTGAAGGCATATTCCGGACCGTTGATGTCCGAGGCGAAGACGATGCCGTCATAACCGATGCGGACTTCCTGGATTTCCTTCACGCCGTTCTGGGCGCAGAGGTCGATGTCCGACTGCTTGATGCGCGAGGAGGAGTTTGCGATGTCGATGGTGTTTTCGCCCACGCCTTCGCAGAGCTTCTTGCGGCCGGCGCCCGAACCGCCGGATTCAACGACCGGGGTGGGGAAGTCGGTGTTTTCGCCGAAGGCTTCGGCTACGATCGAGGCGTAGGGCAGAACGGTGGAAGAGCCAGCGATCTGGATCTGGTCACGAGCGACTGCAGCGCCAGTAAAGGCGACCGAGGCAACAAGAGCTGCTGCCGAAAGTTTCAAAACGTTCATCTAGATTTCTCCCGTCAATGGGCTGTTGGGTCGATGCGACCATGTTCAGCGTTGTCCGCCGAAGATCAGCATGCCGTTCATACCGATCCTTCCCTCGTGCTTTTATGTCAGTTCAATGAAACATTTGTGACAGTTTAAGTGATTGTTTTTAAAGGGAAACGTTAAGAAACCCGATCCGGGTGTGGAGTTTTATGTCAAAAACGGACGGTGAACTCGGTTCCTTGGCCGATTTCCGAGCGAACGATCAGCCTGGCCCGGTGGCGCGTGAGGATATGTTTGACGATCGCGAGCCCCAGACCGGTACCCTTTTTCGAGCGGCTGTCGGTGACGCTGACGCGATAAAAGCGTTCGGTCAGCCGCGGAACATGTTCGGCCGGAATGCCCGGCCCATGGTCGATGACACTCACTTCAACCGAGCCGCCGACGGGCTTCCTGACGTGTACGTCGACGACTTTGCCTTCCTGCCCGTATTTACAGGCGTTCTCGATCAGGTTTTCGAATACCTGCACGAGTTCGTCCCGGTCGCCAAGGACCTCGACCTTGCCGTCCGGCACATGCAGGCGGATATCGACGTCAAGATCGGAGGCAAGCGGCGCTAGGCTGTCACGCACGTGACCGATCACCGGCACGATATCGACCATCTGGTCTGGTGCCAGGTGGGCCTTCAATTCCAGTCGAGACAGGGACAGCAGGTCATCGACCAGCCGGCTCATGCGGTTGGCCTGGTCCAGCATGATGGCAAGAAAACGTTCCTGGGCCTTGGGGTCGCCGCGGGCCGGTCCTTGCATGGTCTCGATGAAGCCGCGCAACGAGGCCAGCGGCGTGCGCAGCTCATGGCTCGCATTGGCGACGAAATCGCTGCGCATGCGGTCGATGCGCCGCAGTTCGGAAATGTCCTTGAAGGACAGCAGATAGAGGGGCTCCTTGGCACCGTCGAGATCGAGGGGCGCAATGCGCACGATGTAGACGCGCTCGGAGGGCAGGCGTTCGGAATGCTCGATCTGGTTCGGTTCGCCTGTCGCCAGGGTTTCGCGCACCATGTCGAGGACGCTCGGCGAGCGGAACCGTGCGGAAATGTGAAGGCCCGGCTCCAGCGCACCGAAGGCCTTTTCCGCTGCGCGGTTCTGCTCCCGCAAGACGGCGTCACGCCCCAGCAGGAAGACCGGCAGGTCGATCGCGCCGAGCACGGCGGAGATGACGGGACCGGAGCGTTCGAGCTTCTCCGCCGGCGCCGATGCCACGGCAGCTTCCGTCTGCAGGGGCGGTCTTTCCTCGCTCCCGCGCACGAGGATGGCGATGAGAGACAGGACAAAGAGGGTCGCGGCAAAGGCGGGCTCGGCCCCTGACAAATAGGCTGCGACGGAAACCATGGCTGCGGCAACAACATAGATCAGGCCGGACGCCAAGCGCCGCACCAGTTCCCTCCAGCCAAAGCTATCTTCTCTCAAGAGCTGCCCGCCTTCATCTCAAGCGCCGAACACCAAACTGCCCTCATAGCCGCGATTCATGACAGATGTTTGCATGCTCCGCCATCGCCGCCCAGGGTTTTCCCCGACTGCCATCGCTTTGTTGATATCAGCAAAGGCTTGAATTCGTGCGGCAAATATGAACTGACTGAGCCATGCCCGGCACCGGCCGAGGCGCGGGAGAACACCATGAACACAAAACCGGAAAGCCGGGCGGTCGAGTTGCAGATCGACGGCGAAAAGCGCATCTTCGACATCGACGACCCCAAGCTGCCCAAATGGATCGACGATGAGTCCCTCGCTTCGGGTCATTACCCCTATGACAAGAAGATGGACGAGGACGAGTACGAAGAGCAGCTTGAGGCGCTGCAGATCGAACTCGTCAAGGTGCAGTTCTGGCAGCAGAAGACCGGACGCCGCGTGATGGCCCTGCTTGAGGGGCGCGATGCCGCCGGCAAGGGTGGTGCGATCCATGCAACGCTCTCCTATATGAATCCCCGTTCCGCGCGCGTCGTGGCGTTGACCAAGCCGACCGAGACCGAAGCCGGCCAATGGTATTTCCAGCGTTATGTTCCGCATTTCCCGAGCGGGGGCGAGTTCGTGCTGTTCGACCGATCCTGGTACAACCGGGCGGGCGTCGAGCCGGTCATGGGCTTCTGCACGCCGGAACAATACGAGGAGTTTCTAAGGCAGGCGCCGCGCTTCGAGAAGCTCGTCGAGCAGGACGACATTCACTTCTTCAAGTTCTGGCTCGATATCGGACGCAAGATGCAACTCGAACGTTTCCATGACCGGCGCCATGACCCGTTGAAGGTCTGGAAGCTGTCGCCGATGGATATTGCCGCGCTAGACAAGTGGGACGATTACACCCGCGCGCGCGACCGCATGCTCAAGGAGACCCACACCAGCCACGCGCCGTGGACGGTGGTCAAGGCGAACGACAAGCGTCGTGCGCGGCTGAACCTCATCCGCCACATTCTCCTGTCGCTCGACTATGAGGGCAGGGACGATAGCAAGATCGGCAAGCTTGACGACAAGATCATCGGTGCCGGCCCGGAGTTTCTCGACAAGGACTAAGCATGCTGCCGGTCACTCACCCGGCAGGATACGCACCGAATAGAGGTTCACGCCGCGGCCCGCGCCGCCGAGATCGCCATTCAGCAGCAGGCGGCCGGGCGTGCCCGGCGCCATCGTGCGGTCGAAGGAGACCCTGAACAGCATATCCGCCTTTTCCGGATTGACGGTGAAGCGGTGGCGCGCGCAATTGCCGAGGCGCCCGAAGTCGCAGGTGACGGAAATCTGGACCGGCTTGTCGTCGGCCGACTGCAGGGTCAGCGCAACGGTCGAGGTGCGCCCGCCCATTTCATGCAGCACATCGGCTGGGACGGTGATCTCGACGCTGCCGTCGGCGTCGGGGCTGCGCGAAACCACCTGAACGGCCGTGCCGTCACTCGCCGACACCACATCGACAAGGGCATTGCCACGCGCCCGGATCGCGGAGATCTGCTTCGGTTCGAAGACCTGGATCCAGCTGTCGGAGAACCCGCTCTGCGCATCCAGTGCCCGTGGCTCGGCGGTTGCGGGGCCTTCCTGAGCGCCTTCCGGCCCGTCCGCTGAAGCGGGCGTGCCGTCAAAGTCCTCTTCCTCCGCATGGGGCGGCGGGTTGGGAACGCTGGTATCGCGTTCTGCTTCCGACAGCATCATGCCGGTCGTGTAAACCCACCAGGCGCCCATGCCGAGCGTGGCCACCAGGATCGAAAAGGCAAAGAGCCGCGAGTAGAAACCCCGCTTGCGCTTACGCGGCTGTATCGGTGTCTCGGCGCGCACCTCCATTGCCCGATCGACTTCATCCCCGGGGAACGCGGCGAAGTCCGGGCTGCGCGGGGGCTCGGGCCGATCGAGGCGCGAGGCGGTGAGGTCATCGGCGGCGGCGGTGATTTGGCCGCCTTCGGTCTCGGCTGCGACAAAACGCGGTACGGAGCGCATGTCGCCGGCCACCGGTGGTGCGACCGGCCCAGCCGTTTCCGCAGCCGGGGCCGCCGCTTTCTGCTGCGCAACGTGTACCGGCGGTTCGGGCGGATGAACGGTGCGGTCCAGGCGACTGCGCTCTTCCTGCTCGATCGCGTGAATGAGCGTTTCCAGACGGTGGCGCTGATGCGCGACGGTCTCCGGGTCGTTGATGTTCTGCTTGCGCAGGCCGCTTTCCAGCGCCTGGCGCGCGGATTGATAGATGCGGGCGCGAATCTCCGCATTGGTGCGATCCGAGCGCTCGAGAGCGTTTCTGATTGCCGTTTCCAATCCGTTCAAAGGCGATCCTGCTCCTGCCGGCGGCGATTGTGCCGCGTCATGGTCATGCGTTTAACGATTCGGTAACGGCTGGCGTAGCGAACCGCAAGCCCCGCCGCCGGTGTTGCACCGGATAAGCAGAAGAAAGTGGCAGGCTTGGGGAGGTCGACCTTCGCCAGATTCGCACGGGGTCGTGCGGACGAATGGGCAAGGCCGGCGACAAGGCAAAGCTCCGCTCTTTTCCTTCGCGTCGGCTTCTGCTAGCTTATTGACGTTTCCGTAAACGTAATATCTAGCGAGGTTTCCCATGGCTCTTCCGCCGGTCCTTTCCGATCATCTCAGGCTCCCGGTGGTGGCCTCGCCACTGTTCATCATCTCCCATCCCGAGCTGACCCTGGCACAGTGCAAGGCCGGGATCATCGGTGCTTTCCCCGCGCTCAATGCCCGGCCCGAATCGCAGCTCGACGAGTGGCTGGCGCAGATCACCGAGGAGCTCGCGGCCCACAATGCCGCCAATCCCGAGCGCCCGGCAGCACCGTTTGCCGTCAACCAGATCGTTCACACCTCCAACAAGAGGCTGGAGCATGATCTGATGATGTGCGTGAAATACAAGGTGCCGATCGTCATTTCGTCGCTGGGAGCGGTTCCGGAGGTCAATGCCGCCGTGCATTCCTATGGTGGCATTGTCCTCCATGACGTCATCAACAACCGCCATGCCAATTCGGCGATCCGCAAGGGTGCGGATGGACTGATCGCTGTGGCCACCGGCGCAGGCGGCCATGCCGGCACCCTGTCTCCATTCGCGCTGATTCAGGAAATCCGCGAGTGGTTCGACGGCCCGCTGTTGCTGGCGGGCGCGATTGCCACCGGCGGCGGCATCCTGGCCGCCCAGGCGATGGGCGCCGACATGGCCTATATCGGCTCGCCCTTCATCGCCACCACCGAGGCCCGCGCCTCGGACGCATACAAGCAGGCGATCGTCGAGGCCCACGCCAATGACATTGTCTATTCCAACTATTTCACCGGCATCCACGGAAACTACCTGAAGTCGTCGATCGTCGCTGCCGGCATGGATCCGGACAATCTGCCGGTCGCCGATCCCTCGAAAATGGACTTCGACAAGGCGGCCACGGGCGCCAAGGCGTGGAAAGACATCTGGGGCTGTGGCCAGGGCATCGGTGCGGTGAAGGCCGTCGAGCCCGTCGCCGCCGTGGTGGATCGTCTCGAGCACGAGTACAAGGCGGCCCGCGCGCGCCTCGCTCTCTAGGGCCACTTGCCGGTCCCTCCGGCGTATGAATGGGAAAAGCGCAGAAGCGGAATTTCCCGGCTTGAAATTACGGCGCGATGCCTGTATCAGCGCCTCCAGATCACCGAACCGCGCTTGTCGCGGTTCGCGTTTGCCGCTTTAGCTCAGTCGGTAGAGCACATCATTCGTAATGATGGGGTCACGTGTTCGAGTCACGTAAGCGGCACCATTTCCTTTCAATGCATGCAACCGCCTCGACTTGACTGATGCCGAGTCACCTACCGCGACGCCGTCGCGGCGTCCTTGCTGCTGAGGCTCAGGCGTCCGGCGGTTGCTCCGGACGGTCCACCGGCTTTGTCACGGTGGGGGCTGCGTGGGGGTGATGCTGGGTCTTGTTCCAGAAGAACGGCCGGCTGCGCAGTTCGATGACCGCTTTCCAGGCTGCCAGCGACGTCATCATCCAGTAGGCGGGGATCCTCAGCCACTGGCGCCCGAGCAGCGCTCTCTCATGCTGGGTCATGGCCGTCAGCCCGAGGGCGAGGAAAGCGGCATAGCTGCCGACTATGTTGGTAACGTCGACAACGAACAGGAGACGATGGAGCGGGTCAGCCGTTACTGCCGTCTCCATCAGAAAGGCGATTCCGGTGGTGGCGATGAAGGCGAAAATGAGTGGGTGGCCGAGCGCCGAGATCAGCATGCCGCCGATCATCAGCTGAAACGTGAGGAACGCGGCCGGTCCCATTTCCCGAAGGGTTGCGATCGGCGCCCGCATCAGCACCAGCCAGGTCTGCAGCCAGCCCTTGTACCAGCGGGTTCTTTGGCCGAGCCACACCGCCTTCGTCGTCGGCGCGTCCTCCAGTGTGGGACGGTGGATCGTCGCCGAGCGATAGCCGAACCGGTAGAGCCTCATGCCGAGATCGGCATCTTCCGTGACGTTGAACGGATCCCAGCCGCCGACCGAAATCAGGGGTGCCGTGCGGAAGTGATTGGACGTTCCGCCAAGCGGCAAAGGCATGCGATAGCGGGCGATT
>DAIMJJ010000195.1:0-7910 GCA_036722275.1 Rhizobium sp.
TCGAAGCCTATGAAAAGCGGCGAATGGATTGGCACGAGCGCAAATGGCGGCTTGCGGCCCTGAAAGCCATGGGTATCATCGTTTGCCCGATCCGCAAGTGCCGCCGGGATCTCGGCTGCTCCGGGCCGATGGTGGCAAGCGAACGCCAGCGCCGCGCCGTGGAGGCACAGAAGGCCATCGGACTGTCGGGCAAGGCCGTCGCCTGCCTGCCGCTGTGTGTCGCCCATGCCGATGATGCCGACTTCGAGCGCTGCCAGCAGGTGATCGAGGCGATCGGCCGCGCGCTCGAAGCCGATCCGTCCCTCACCTTGCCGCGCCATGACCGACGCAACCGGGGCCGGTCATGGGATTGAAGGGGCCTTACGCCGAACCGGGCCGAAGCAGCCGCAGCGCCGTTCCAGCCAAGGCGCAAAAAGCAGAACGGCCCCTTTCGGGGCCGTTCGGACGATCACATCATCGCCACATATTTCGGCAGTTCCGTCATGCGCGGCACGACGATCAGGGTCTTTACCTGGCCGCGCTTGAAGGCGTTGAGGAAGCGCTTGTAGTCGGCAAATACCACGCAGCCGGAGGAATCGCCCGGCACCCGCAGCAGATAGGTGTGGGTGAGGAAGCCGTCGCGGCCGTACATCTTGGCGTCACCGACTGGGGTCATGCGGATGGCTTCGACACCGTGGAAACGGGTCTCGCGCATGCGCAGGCTGTAGACGTTCGGCGGCGTCGAGCCGCGGTTCTTGATGTGGACATAGTTCGGATTGTCGCGGTACTTGCCACGGCCGGAACTGGCCTTCAGCTTCTCGCCGTTCGGCATGTGCACGACGCCGGCGGAAATGTCGTAGACGGCGACGCCGCGGCCGGGAAGCTTCGGCTTGCGCGAGAAGAGCGAGGGACGCTCCTCGTCGCTATCGCTCGCGAGCGGGTTTTCCGGCTTGGCATAGGCGAGCATGGTCGACGGCAGGGTGCGGTTCTTGACCTTCGTCTTGTCGTCGACGCGCGCGTCGGGCTTCTGCGTGACGCTGGCCGGCGCCTTGGGCTTGGCCGAGGGCAAGGGCACATCGTCCGGCAGGGCGCTGTGATCGTCCGCCGGCGTTTCCGACAGCAGTTCGACGAAGGGCTCCTCGCGCGGGTCGGAGGCAAGCGCGACGGCCTCCTTGGCCGGCAGCGGCGCTGCATAGGCCAGGGCGGCCGGCGCGGAAACAAGGGCAGCTTCCTCGGCCGACAGCCGGTCGCCGGGGGCAAGCGCGGCCGGATCGATCGAGGCCATCTGGACGGCCTGACCGGCTGCGATATGGTTGTCGTGTTCCGGCCCGAGACCGGCAATCGCCTGGGCATTGCGCGCGGCGACGGCTTCGGCGAGCGCCAGCCGCAGCATGTCGCGCGCCTTGGGATCGGAGGACGCCCGCTCGCGACGTTCGAGCATGCGGTCGGACTTCTCGACGCTGGCGAGCGCCATGGAGGCCGGCAGCATCAGAAGGCCGACCTCTTCGGTGGCGGCGACGGCCGCGGCGATCCGGATGCGGGCCAGTTCGGCGTTTTTCAACGGCGTGTTGCGGTCGGTCCGCTTCAGCGCCTTCGTGACCTCGGCCGGGCGTTCGGCGAGCGTCAGCGACGGAGCCTCAAGCTTCGGCTGGGAGAGGAAGGAATGGACGGTGGCAATGCCAGCCGTCACCCAGAAGATGGCGGCAAGCCCGACGCCTATGACGACGGGACTGCGCGAAGTCTTGCGACCTTTTGCGGATCGGGATGTGGAGCCAGCGCACGGCTGGCCCTTGCTGTGTGTCTCGGTCGAGAACGCCATACTCTCACTCGCTACCAGAGGCCTTGCGGCCGGGCGGGTTTCGTCGCCGCGGCCTACGCATCCGGTCAGCCAGGAGGCTCTTCAGCCTGGACCTCCGCTTTTCCGGATGCCCTAAACAATGAAGAATCTTGGTAACCAAGAGGTTTACGCCGCGTTGATTCTTTTATCGCTGGCAGAAATGGCAAGAACAAGGCAAAAACTGACAACTAAAGCGAACGCATCAGGCCCCCGTCGACGCGGATGTTCTGGCCGGTGATGTAGCCGGCGCCTTCGGAGGCGAGGAAGGCGACGGTCGCGGCAACTTCCTCGCTCTTGCCATAGCGGCGCATCGGCACGCTCTCGCGTCGCTCCTCGGTGGCCGGCAGGCTATCGATCCAACCCGGCAGAACATTGTTCATGCGGACATTGTCGGCGGCATAGGTGTCGGCGAAGATCTTGGTAAAGGCGGAAAGCCCGGCACGGGCAACCGCCGAGGTCGGGAACATGGCGCTCGGCTCGACCACCCAGGCGGTCGAAATATTGATGATAACGCCGGATTTGCGGGCCTGCATGAGCGGCGTGACAAGCCGGGTCGGGCGGATGACGTTGAGCAGGTAGGTGTCGATCCCCTTGTGCCAGTCCTCGTCGCTGATCTCGAGAATGCCGGCGCGCGGACCGTGGCCGGCGCTGTTGACGAGCACGTCGACGCGGCCGAAGCGCTCCATCGTGCCGTCGACGAGGCGCTTCAGGTCATCGTTCGACTGGTTGGAGCCGGTGACGCCGAAGCCGCCGAGTTCGGCTGCCAACGCCTCGCCCTTGCCGGACGAGGACAGGATGGCGACCTTGAAGCCGTCGGCGGCGAGACGTTTCGCCGCAGCGGCGCCCATGCCGCTTCCGCCGGCGGTGATGATGGCAACTTTCTGGTCCGACATGAAAATCTCCCTTGGTGATGCAAGGGGCGGAGGATTTCCCCGATCAGGGCCAAAGTCCAGTCAGAAAAACGAAAGGCCGGTGAAGCATCCGCGCCACCGGCCTGCAAATGAAGTCGGCACGGTCTCGCGCCGGAAGGCGTCTCACCAGGAACGCACGTCGAGCACGCGGTCGCGATGCGCCGGATGGGTGGAGAAGACAAAGATCCTATCGAGTTCCTTCTTCGTCAGCAGGCGCAGGAAGCGGATCTCGGCGGTGTTGTTGGCAAAGGCCTTCATCAGCAGGCAACCGACCTTGGTGATGCGCGCATCGGGAATGTCGAGATAGAACTGCTTGGGAAGATTGTACTGGGTGAGAAGACCGATAACCGCGCCGCTGACGGAAATCTTGATCACGTCACAGCGTCGGGCGGCCATGTGCATCACGCCCTTCTCGGTATATTCGATGCGCGCCGCGTTGAGCGTATCCTCCATCGGGAACCGCGCCTCGCGGTCATACATGAAGGATTCCTCGCGCTGCAGATAGTGACTGCCACTGACTGCCTGTCTCATCTGTCGTCCCTGCCCCTGGTTTCCAGTTGTTATAGGGGGAGCGTAGCAGGGCGCAATTTAACAGATGGTATTTCAGCCGCCCTCCCCTGTGGACAGGACACCCCCGTCTGCCGTTAGGGCAAACGGGGTGTTAACGGCACGCGGTCACTTCCGGTACGTATGACCGGACGCGTCGAAGAGATGCAGCTTCGAACGGTCGGCCGCAAAACGCAGGGCCTCGCCCTTCTTGACCTCGACGATGCCGGGAAGCTTGACGACGATCGGTTCGTCCTCGACCGGGCCATCGACATAGAGCAGGGTCACTTCGCCGAGCGCCTCGACAATCGTGACCTTGCCCTCGAACAGGAAATCGTCGCCGGTCGCGATCGACAGGTCTTCGGGCCGCACGCCGAAGCTGGCCGCCTTGCCGGTGTCTGCGGCCGGCGTGGCGATGTCGACCTCGACCGCAGTGCCGTCCTTGAGCGTCAGCACCGTCTTCTCGCCCGCCGCCTTGATCGTCGCGGGCATGATGTTCATGGCCGGCGAGCCGATGAAGCGGGCGACAAAGAGATTGGCCGGGCGCTCGTAGAGTTCGAGCGGCGGGCCGACCTGCTCGATCTTGCCGGCGGAGAGCACGACGATGCGGTCGGCAAGCGTCATCGCCTCGACCTGGTCATGGGTGACGTAGATCATCGTCGTGTCGGGCATCGACTCGTTGAGCTTGGCGATCTCGATGCGGGTTGCGACACGCAGTGCAGCGTCGAGGTTGGACAGCGGCTCGTCGAACAGGAAGACCTTGGGATCGCGGCAGATGGCGCGGCCGATCGCAACGCGCTGACGCTGGCCGCCCGAAAGCGCCTTCGGCAGGCGATCGAGATAGGGCGTCAGCTGCAGGATCTCGGCGGCGTTCTTGACGCGGCGGTCGATCTCGTCCTTGCTCTCGCCGGCGATGCGCATGCCGAAGGCCATGTTGTCGTAGACCGTCATATGCGGATAGAGCGCATAGGACTGGAAGACCATGGCGATGCCGCGCTTGGACGGCGGGACATTGTTGACCACCTGGCCGTCGATGATCATCTCGCCGCCGGTGATCTCCTCGAGCCCGGCGATCATGCGCAGAAGCGTCGACTTGCCACAGCCGGACGGGCCGACGAAGACGACGAACTCGCCCTCTTCGATCGTCAGGTCGATCCCGTGCAGGACCTTCACCTGTCCATAGGTCTTGCGGATATCCTTGAGAACCAGGCCCGTCATTTCCATTCCTCCCAATCAGGCGTGGCGCGCGAAATACGCGCCCCAGGCCGGCAGTTCCACATGGTCGTCCTCGATGTCGCTTGCAAAGCCATGGCCGTCGAGCGTCTGCCACTGTCCGGCCGGCAGGACGGCCTCGGCCGGTTCGGCGCTCATGTTGAACAGGCACAGCACCGTCTCGTTGCCGAGCGTGCGGGTATAGACCAGCACATTGCCCTGAACCGGATGGAAGACAATGTCGCCCTTGGCGAATGCCGGATGCTGGCGGCGGAAGGCGAGGAAACGGCGATAGTGCTCGAGAACGCTGGTGTCGTCGCCCTGCTGGGTGTCGACGGCCTTGAGGATGTGCTCGACCGGGATCGGCAGCCAGGTCTTCTGGGCGCTGGAAAAGCCGGCCTGGGCCGTCTTGCTGTCCCAGACCATCGGCGTGCGGCAGCCGTCGCGGCCCTTGAATTCCGGCCAGAACTGGATGCCATACGGGTCCTGCAGGTCCTCGAAGGCGATATCGGCCTCGGTGAGGCCAAGCTCCTCGCCCTGATAGATGCAGACCGAGCCGCGCTGGGTCATCAGGATGGCGGCGAGCTGGCGGGCAAAGGCGTCGCGATCCAGCACCTCGGCGCCCCAGCGGCTGACATGGCGGACCACGTCATGATTGGAGAAGGCCCAGCAGGCCCAGCCCTCGGGTGCGGCGGCCGAAAAGGCCTGCTGCACCTCGGCGACGCGCGCCGGCGTCAGCGGATCGGGCGCCAGGAACTCGAAGGCATAGCACATGTGCATCTTGTCGCCGCCGGAGGTGTATTCGCCGACGATTTCCAGACCGCGCTGGCTGTCGCCCACCTCGCCGACGGCGGCAATCGCCGGGAACTCGTCGAGCAGGGCGCGGAAGCGCTTGAGGAAGGCGATGTTTTCCGGGCGGTTCTTGTCGTAGATGTGTTCCTGGAAATTGTAAGGGTTGACCGCCGGCGCCGTCGAGGCGTTGCGCCGTTCCGGCGCCAGCGCCGGATTGTCCCGCAATTCCTTGTCGTGGAAATAGAAGTTGATGGTGTCGAGGCGGAAGCCGTCGACGCCACGCTCCAGCCAGAAGCGGGTCGCGGCAAGCAGCGCGTCCTGGACCTCGGGATTATGCAGATTGAGATCCGGCTGCGAGGTCAGGAAGTTGTGCAGGTAATACTGCATGCGGGTCGGGTCCCAGTGCCAGCCGGAACCGCCGAAGATCGACAGCCAGTTGTTCGGCGGCGTGCCATCGGGCTTCGGGTCGGACCAGACATACCAGTCCGCCTTGTCGTTGAAGCGCGAGGAGCGGCTCTCGACGAACCAGGGATGCTGGTCGGAGGTGTGCGACATGACCAGATCGATCATCACCTTGATGCCAAGCCGGTGGGCCTCGGCGATCAGGCCGTCGAAATCGGCGAGCGAACCGAACATCGGGTCGACATCGACATAGTTCGACACGTCATAGCCGAAATCCTTCATCGGCGAGGTGAAGAAGGGCGAGATCCAGATCGCGTCGGCGCCGAGCGCCGCGATGTGCGGCAGACGGGCGGTGATGCCCTTCAGGTCGCCGATCCCGTCGCCGTTGGAATCCTGATAGGAGCGCGGGTAGATCTGGTAGATCACCGCGCCGCGCCACCAGTCCTTGTCCGGTGCGGAGGTCGATTGGGTCAGTGCAGTCATGGTCAGTCCTTGTGGATGCGATGTCTGAAGGTGTCGGAACGCTCAACCACCCTTGACCGAGCCCGCGAGCAGGCCGCGCACGAGGTAGCGTTGCAGAGCGAAGAAGACGAGCAGCGGCACTGCGATCGACACGAACGCCGCCGTCGCCAGAATTTCCCAATTGCCGCCGCGTGTGCCGAGCAGTTCGACGATCTGGTTGGTCATCACCGTCGTCTCGCCCGTTGCATCGATGAGGAAGACCTTGGCAACCAAGAGGTCGTTCCAGGTCCACAGGAACTGGAAGATGGCGAAGGAGGCGAGCGCCGGGAAGGAGAGCGGCAGTATGATGCGCGTGAAGATCTGGAAGTCGGTGGCGCCATCGACCTTGGCGCACTCGATGATGTCACGCGGCAGGCCGACCATGTAGTTGCGCAGCAGATAAATGGCGAGCGGAAGTCCGAACCCGGTATGGGCGAGCCAGACGCCGAGATAACCCTTACCGATACCGATCGCCAGATGCAGGCGTAGCAACGGGATGAGCGCCAATTGCAGGGGCACCACCAACAGCGCGACCACCGCCGCGATAAGCAGCGCCCGGCCGGGGAACTCCATCCACGCGAGCGCATAGGCCGCGAAAGCCGCGATCAGGATCGGGATGACCGTCGCGGGAATGGTGACGGTCAAGGTGTTGAAGAAGGCCTTGGCCATGGAATCCGTCGTCGAGCCGGAAAACAGCACGGTGTAATAATTGTCCAGTGTGAATTTCGGCGGCACCGTCGCCGTCACGAAGAGGCGTTCCCCGCGACTGCCGGTGAACTCGGCGTCGTTTTCGAGGCGATAATCGCCGTTCTCCTGCACCGTGACGCGCCCGTCCTCGCCCATGTCGGCAGTGTCGCCGGGAGCATATTCGCCGATCGCCCGTGACGAGGTGCCCCAGGCCGAGATCGCGGTTTCGGCAACATTGCCGTTTTCAGCCAGGAGGTTCCCCTCAATCACGAACAGGTTGCCCTCCTGCTTCTGTGTCGACGGCGCCGCCGCGCGCAGGACCAGGTTCTGCTCCTGCGGAAAGAGCGCGCTCCACCAGCCGCTTGCGGCAATCTGATCGGCCGTGCGGAAGGAGGAAATGAACAGGCCGGTTGTCGGCAGGAGCCACAGGACCACAAGCACGAAGACGGATAGATGCACCGCCCAGACGAGACCGGATTTCTTACCTGCGATGCTGGCCATGATGCCGTCCCCCCTCAGCGCATTTCTTTTCGTGCGTTGTAGACGTTCCAGATCAGGATCGGCAGCACCAGCACCATGATGACCATGGCGCTTGCCGATCCCACGCCCCAGTCGTTGGCGCGGAACAGCTTGTCGTACATGTAATTGGCGAGAACCTGCGTCTCCCATTGGCCGTTGGTCATGGCGAAGACGATATCGAAGATCTTGAGCACGACCAGGGTGATCGTGGTCCATACGACGACGACCGTGCCCATGATCTGCGGCACCTTGATCTTGAAGAAGATTTCGAAATCGTTGGCACCGTCAATGATGGCGGCCTCGATCGTTTCCTCCGGAATTCCTCGCAGCGCCGCCGACAGGATCACCATGGCGAAGCCGGTCTGGATCCAGATGAGGACGACCATCAGGAAGAAATTGTTCCAGAAGGGAATGGTCAGCCAGGTCTGCGGTTCACCATAGGGGAAGTCGAAGGTCAGAACCTCGTAGACCGACCGGAAGGCCTTGTAGCACAGCCACAGGCCCGCGACCGTGATTGCAGCACG
>DAIMJJ010000196.1:0-7782 GCA_036722275.1 Rhizobium sp.
TCCACACCTCGATGGAAGCCGGCCCGATGATCCGCAAGGGCGACATGAAGCAGGCTGCCTGGATCTCGGCCTATGAGAACTGGAATGTCGATGTCGGTCTCGAATGCGGCCTGTCCGGCCACGCGCAGATCGGCAAGGGCATGTGGGCCATGCCGGATCTCATGGCGGCCATGCTGGAACAGAAGATTGCCCATCCCAAGGCCGGCGCCAACACCGCCTGGGTTCCGTCGCCGACCGCCGCGACCCTGCATGCCACGCATTATCACCGCGTCAACGTCGCGGACGTCCAGGCGGGCCTGAAAAGCCGTCCGCGCGCCAATCTTCGCGACATCCTGTCGGTGCCGGTGGCCACCCGCCCGAACTGGACGCCGGAAGAGATCCAGCGCGAGCTCGACAACAATGCGCAGGGCATTCTCGGCTATGTCGTGCGCTGGATCGATCAGGGCGTCGGCTGCTCGAAGGTTCCCGACATCAACAATGTCGGTCTGATGGAGGACCGCGCGACGCTGCGCATCTCGGCTCAGCACATGGCGAACTGGCTGCATCACGGCATCGTCACGGAGGCGCAGATCCTCGAGACGATGAAGCGCATGGCCGTCGTCGTGGACGGCCAGAACGCCGGCGACCCCGCCTACCGTCCGATGGCGGGCCATTTCGACGATTCGATCGCCTTCAAGGCCGCGCTCGACCTGGTTCTGAAGGGCCGCGAACAGCCCAACGGCTATACCGAGCCGGTCCTGCACCGCCGCCGTGTCGAGCTCAAGGCGAGCCTCGCCGGTTGAGCTTGACGCAAGCATTCAAACGAAAGAAGCCGCCGGATCGCTCCGGCGGCTTCTTTGTCAAATGGCTGAGGCAGACTTACTGCTGAACGATGACCCGGGCATTCTTGCCCGGACGGACGCGCGAATAGAGGTCGATGATGTCCTGGTTCATCAGGCGGATGCAGCCCGAGGAGGCGGCGGTGCCGATCGAGGCCCATTCCGGCGTGCCGTGCAGGCGGAACAGCGTGTCCTGGCCCTTGTCGTTGAACAGGTAGAGTGCGCGCGCGCCGAGCGGATTACGAAGACCGGGGCCCATGCCGTTCTCGACATACTGTGCGACGTCCGGCTTGCGGGCGGCCATTTCCTTCGGCGGATGCCAGGTCGGCCATTCCTGCTTCCAGGCGATATAGGCTTCCCCTTGCCATGCAAAGCCCTGCTTGCCGACGCCGATGCCGTAGCGCACGGCCTTGCCGTTCGGCAGAACGTAATACAGGAAGCGCTCGCGGGTGTTGACGACGATCGTGCCCGGCTTCTCCTTGGTTTGGTAGGAGACAATCTGGCGATGGAACTTCTTGTCCAGTTTGTTGATCGGGATGGCCGGCAGGGCATAACCTGCATCGGTGACGCTGCCGTAGGAATCGCTGAAGATCTTGGCAGTCGTTGCTTCGGCCTGCTTCGTTTCGGTCGTGGTCGTGCAACCTGTCAGACCAATCGTCGCGATAAGGCCTAACACGGTCAGTGCATTGCGAAGGCGCATGGGAAACTCGTTCATTTGGGCTAGGAGATGGTGGTTCCGACCATCTTTGTTTATGGTTTATTTTTGATTAAAATCGCCTTTGCAAGTAGCGGAGAGCCGCCCGATGGCTTCGGCGCTGCAAAATGACTCCACATGGCTTTTTTGCAACATGCGGACAGGCTTCCCCGGACAAGATGATGACCATTCTTTCTATCGCCGTAAACAATCCGTTAATTGATGGACGTCAGTCCGACCGGGCTATGCTTGTGCGGCGGGGGGTGCAGATCCTGCTCAATGACATGCGGTTTGCGGTTTTGCCCGAATTGGCGCTGGCCAATGGCCGGCGCGCTGACCTCGTCGGCCTGTCGGGAAAGGGCGAGATCTGGATCATTGAGATCAAGTCGTCGATCGAGGACTTTCGGGTCGACCGCAAATGGCCCGATTATCGCGCCTATTGCGACCGGCTGTTCTTCGCCACCCATCCTGAGGTGCCGCTCGATATCTTTCCAGACGATTGCGGCCTGTTGCTGTCGGATGGTTATGGCGCGCATCTGTTGCGCGAGGCGCCGGAACACAAGTTGCCGCCGGCCACCCGCAAGGCGGTGACCCTCGATTTCTCACGTTCGGCTGCGCAGCGGCTGATGATGGCGGAATGGGCCGCGCTTGCCCCTCGCGGGTAATCTTACTTCGGCGCCCGCTTGGCGAGGATGCGCTGCAGGGTCCGGCGATGCATGTTGAGCCGACGGGCCGTCTCCGACACGTTGCGGTCACAGCTTTCGAAGACCCGCTGGATATGCTCCCAACGAACGCGGTCGGCCGACATGGGGTTTTCCGGCACTTCCGCCTTTTCGCCGGGGCGCTGCGTCAATGCGAGGAAGATCTCGTCGGCATCGGCCGGCTTGGCAAGATAGTCGAGCGCGCCGAGCTTGACCGCGGTGACGGCCGTCGCAATGTTGCCGTAGCCGGTCAGAACGACGATGTGCGTGTCGCTGCGCTGCTGGCGGATCGCCTCGATGACGTCGAGACCGTTGCCGTCGCCCAGCCGCAGATCGACCACCGCATAGCCGGGCGGCGTCGCCTTGGCCTTTGTTACACCTTCCGCCACCGAGGCTGCCGTCTCGACCAGGAAGCCGCGGGCTTCCATCGCCCGGGCCAGCCGGCGCAGGAAGGGAACGTCGTCGTCGACGATCAGAAGCGTCGGATTGGCACCGAGTCCGTGGTCGTCGATCCTGTTGGATTGAGCGGACGGCGTGTTTTCTGTCATGGCCAGGCATCCCAGCGGGCTATTGCAAATGTTAGAAAGCGGTTATGGCCAGTATTGGTCGGGCGGTAAAGTCATTTCCGCGTCGTCGGCGCCTCCATGCGCTGCCGCGGCCAGACGATTTCCACCCGCGCACCCGGGGTCTCCGGCGGCCGGTTCTCGAAGCGCAGTTTCGCTCCCGATCGTTCCAGAAGGGTCTTGGCGATGAACAGGCCGAGCCCCAGGCCACCCGCCTTGTCGTCGCGATGGCGATGGGTGACATAGGGTTCGCCGATCCTTTGCAGCACGTCCGGGGCATAGCCGATGCCGTCGTCCTCGATGGTGATCGCTACCTTGGAGGCATCGTGCTCCACGGTGACGGTCACCTTCTCGCGGGCGAAATCCACCGCGTTCTCGATCAGATTGCCGAGACCGTAGAGAATGCCCGCATTGCGGATGCCCACTGGCTCCTTGGCCCGATCGGACTTCTCGATCAGCTCCAGCTTGATGCCGAATTCGCGATGTGGGGCAAGCACGTCCTCGATCAGGGAGGACAGCGGCAGGCGGCGCATGTGTTCTTCGCTGTCGGAGGGGAGGGTCGCGATGCGCTTCAGGATGTCGCGGCATCGCTCGCTCTGGCTGCGCAGCAGTTGCACATCCTCGCCGAAGCGCTCGTCGCGGCCGAGTTCGCGCTCCATCTCCTTTGCCACCAGGCTGATGGTGGCCAGCGGCGTCCCAAGTTCATGCGCCGCCGCGGCGGCCAGCCCGTCGAGCTGCGACAGGTGCTTTTCCCGCTGCAGCACCAGTTCGGTCGCCGACAGGGCGTCGGCCAGCAGGGTCGCCTCCTGGGAGACGCGATAGGCGTAGAAGGCGGCAAAGGCCATCATCGAGGTGATCGCGAACCACACCCCGACCTGCATCACCGGCTGCAGCGTCGGTGCATCGCCGCCATACCAGGGCAGCGGATAGGACGAGAAGGGCAGGGCGGCAATCAGAAGCATTGCCAGAGCAAAGAGCGCCAGCGCATGCCGCAGCGGCTGTGACGCAAAGGAGATGATGACCGGCACGCAGATCAGCGGCGCGAACGGGTTGGCAAGGCCGCCGGTGATGAACAGCAGCGCCGCCAGCTGCAAGAGATCGAGCCCGAGTACCGCAAAGGCGGCGAGCGGCTCCAGCCGATAGGTCGCGGGAAAGCCGACCGACAGCAGGAAATTGACGGCCGCCAGCGCGCCGATCAGCGCCGCACAGGTGCCGAGCGGCAGTGGAAACTGCAGCCAGAAGGCGACGACGAGCACGGTGGCGCCCTGTCCCGCCACGGCGAGCCATCGCAGGCGGACCAGCGTCTGCAGCCTCAGCCGTCGGCTCGATGGTCCGAACTGGATTGCGGTATCCGGCGTGCTCATTGTTTCAGTCTCCTTGCTGATCCGGCATCATGTGCCGCGCGGCTTGGCCCGGGTCGTCGGCGCCGCATGGGCCGGATCCTCCGGCCAGGGGTGTTTCAGATAACGCCCGCGCATGTCGGCGCGCACGTCCTTCCACGAACCGGCCCAGAAACCCGGCAGGTCGCGCGTCGTCTGGATCGGCCGGTGCGCCGGCGAGGTCAGCTCGAGCACGAGCGGCAACCGGCCGCCGCCGATCGTCGGATGGGTCTTCAGCCCGAACAGTTCCTGCACCCGGATCGACAGCACCGGCTCGGCGCCATCATAGCGGATCGGATGGTTCTGTCCCGTCGGCGCGGTGAAATGGGTCGGCGCCAGGCGCTCGAGTTCGCGCTGGAGGTTGTGGGGAACAAGCGAGGAGAGACCGTCGAACAGCGCCCCCGGCGCCAGATCGTCCAGACCCCGCGCGCCGGACTGGAAGGGCGTGAACCACGTGTCGAGGCTTTCCAGAAGTGCCGTGTCGGAAAGATCCGGCCAGGGCTCGCCGATGGAGCGGTGAAGGAAGCCGACCCGCTGGCGCAGCTGTTCGGCCGCCTTGGAAAAGGGCAGGGCATTGATTCCGAGCAGGCGGACCCCTTCGGCCAGCGCCTCCGCTGCGGCCGCGCCCGTCGGGCGCGATAGCGGCACCTCTTCGAGCACGATGGCGCCCAGCCGGATGACCCGCCGCGCCCGCACCTGGCGGCTTGCCGGATCGAAGAAGCATTCCTCGCTGCGTTTGACGGCATGAGGCAGCACGGCCTCGACCGTGGCCCTGTCGATTTCGGCCGCCGCCAGCACGCGCCCTTGCGCGGCGCGCCCGGTCAGATCGGCGATCACCAGCATGTCGGCGCCCGCCAGCCGTTCGGTTTCGCCGATCTCGGCGCCGCGGCCGTTCGCCATGACAAAGCGGCCGCGGGCGCCGCGCTTCAGGGCAATGCGATCGGGATAGGCATACAGCAAGAGCGCCCCGGCCGGTGGGGGCGCTGCCGCGGCACGGGCAGGACCGGCGGCCTGCGCGAGCCGCTCGGCGAGCTTGCGCGCGGAGACGGCGCGTTCGCCGTTCTCCTGGCGGAAGCGCCTGAGCCGTTCGTCGATGTCGATGCCGGTGCCGCCGAGACCCTGTTCGGTGAGCAACACGGCAAGTTCGGCGGCGGCGCGCGCATGACCCCCTGGCGCTGCGAAAAGCACCATGGCGGCGAGCCGCACCGGCAGGCCGAAGGCGCGGATCTGCCGGCCCGTGGCGGTGATGGCACCCGTCTCGTCAAGCGCGCCCAGCAATTGCAGAAGTGCGCGCGCCTCCGCCCAGGCCGCCGCGGGCGGCGGATCGATGAAGGCGAGGCCGTCGGGTTCCCGTACGCCCCAATGGGCCATGTCGAGCACCAGATTCGACAGGTCGGCCGAGAGGATCTCCGGGGGCGTAAAGGCCGGCAGGGCGGCCGTTTGTCCCGCGTGCCAGAGCCGGATGGCGATGCCCGGCTCCGTTCGCCCGGCACGGCCGGCGCGCTGATCTGCCGAGGCGCGTGATACCCGCACCGTCTCCAGGCGGGTGATGCCGGTCGAAGGCTCGTAGACCGGCAGGCGCTGCAAACCGCTGTCGATCACCACGCGGACCCCGTCAATGGTGATCGAGGTTTCGGCGATGGAGGTCGAAAGCACGATCTTGCGATGGCCGGCCGGCGCGGGCCGAATGGCCGCGTCCTGTTCCTTCTGGCTGAGATTGCCATAGAGCGGCACGATGGCCGTCCGGTCGTCGAAGCGGCCCTCGAGCCTTTCGGCGACCCTTCGGATCTCGGCCTGTCCCGGCAGGAAGGCGAGGATAGAGCCTTCGGTATCGCGATGGGCCTCGATGATGGCACTGGTGACCGCATCCTCGATGCGCTCGCCGCCCGGACGGTCCCGGTAGCGGATCTCGACCGGGAAACTGCGTCCTTCGCTGGCGATCGCCGGCGCCTGACCGAGAAGGGCGGTGATCCGCTCGACATCGAGCGTTGCCGACATGACGAGAAGCCGGAGGTCCGGCCGCAGGCCCTCCTGGACGTCCATCGCCAGCGCCAGGCCGAAATCGGCATCCAGCGAACGCTCGTGAAATTCGTCGAACAGCACAGCGGCGACGCCGGAAAGCTCGGGATCCTCGAGCACCATCCGGGCAAACACGCCCTCGGTGACCACCTCGATCCGGGTTCTGGCCGAGACCCGGTTGTCGAGCCGCATGCGATAGCCGACGGTCTCGCCGACGGCCTCGCCGAGCAGGCTTGCCATGCGGCCCGCCGCAGCCCGGGCAGCCAGGCGCCGCGGCTCGAGCAGGATGATCCGGCCGTCGCCGCGCCAGGCGGCGTCGAGCAGATGCAGCGGTACGATGGTCGTCTTGCCGGCGCCGGGCGGTGCCGAAAGGACCGCCCGGTTGCCGGCCTGAAGCGCCGCCTGAAGCGCCGGCAGACTGTCTGTGACCGGAAGGCGCGGCAGAGCGGTGGGCATCAGGCCTCCTGGGTCTGAACGGGCTCCATCACCGTTTCATAGGCAAGGATGGCGCCGGCGAGGTCTTCGAGTGCCGCTCCGACCGACTTGAACAGGGTAATGGCCTGGTCGTCGGTCCGCCCCTTGGTCTGGCCGCCGGTCAGATCGAAGAGATCGCCGCGGATGTCGGCCTCGCTGATCACGCCGGCCTTCAGCGGCTGGAGGATGTCGCCGGCTTCGCTGAGCGCGCCCGCGCGCGTGTCGACGAAGATCTGTGCACGCCGCACCGCCTCGTCGTCACTCTCGCGCATGCTCGGCTTGAATGCGCCGATGAGATCGAGATGGGCGCCGGGTTTCAGCCAGGCACCGTGGATCAGCGGCTCGGACGACAGCGTCGCACAGGAGATGATATCGGCTGCACGCGCCGCAGCCTCCAGATCGGTTGTCGCGACAGCGTCATAGCCCAGCGCGCGTGCCTCTTCGGCCGTCTTTTCCGCATTGGCGGCATTGCGGCCCCAGATCGTCACGCGGGTGATCGGCCGCACGGTCGAATGGGCCTGGATCAGATTGAGCGACAGTCGCCCTGTGCCGGCGATGAGCAGATGCGCGCTGTCGCTGCGCGACAGGTAACGTGCAGCGAGCGCCGAGGTTGCCGCCGTGCGGCGTGCGGTGAGCTCTCCCCCGTCGACGACCGCCAGCATCTTGCCGGTCTTGCCGGAGGACAGGATATAGCTGCCATAGATTGCAGGCAGGCCGCGTGTATGATTGTCCGGAAAGACCGAGACGAGCTTCACGCCGATATATTCACCCGGCACCCAGGCCGGCATGAGCAGAAGCGTGGCATCGGCCTCGCCGGGAACGGCCACATCATGATGATGCCGCACCGGCATGACGCACTGGGCGCGGAACATGCGCTCGATTGCGTCTATCAGCTCGCCCCAGGCGAGGGCGGCGGCGGTTTCGGTTTCGTGCAACACCAGCATGCTTTTCTCCTTGTCGAATGCGAACCGACACTAGCAAGAGCCGGCCGCCGTTCAAGCGTCAAGGCGCATCGGGCGCGGTGTCCGCCCATTCGGTCGGGAATCCCCTTAACGACGGTCGCCGACAGGCCGCCGCGGGCCGTTCCCGCGCCTCCATTTCCGTTCGACACGGAATTTCTGTTATTTTGCAATG
>DAIMJJ010000197.1:0-7750 GCA_036722275.1 Rhizobium sp.
AAGGCTGCCGAAGACGAGCGCGCCCGCATCGCGGCGATCGAAGAGCAGGCGGCGGGTCTTTCCGGACTCGACGCACTGGTGAAGAAAATGAAGGCCGACGCGAACTGCACGCCGGCCGACGCTGCCATGAAGATCCTGGCCGCCCAGAAGGCCAATCTGGCCACCATGCGGGCAGGTCTTCAGCAGCTGGACAATGCCGCAGCAGGCGTCACCAGCGAGCTTTCCGGCGGCTCGGATTCGGCCGAGAAGTTTCCGCAGACCGAGGAAGGCTGGAAGGCCGAATGGGAAGCGACGCCGAAGCTGCAGCAGGAATTCCCGACCTCGGGCGCCTATGTCTCCACCATGAAGCGCGAGGCGCGCGCGGCCTGACGGTTGGCGCCTCCCGCAGTTCCTCAGCCCCATCAGCCACAAGGATCTGAACCATGACCACGCTCGCGGCAAACAAGACGCGTACCTACCAGATGAACGGCGACAAGAACGAGTTGCCGGTCATCTCTGCCGACATTCTCTACCAGGGGTCGGCGATCGGCCTGCAGCTTTCGACCGGGCTGACCCGCCCGCTTGCGGCTGGCGATCGTTTCGCCGGCTTCAGCGAAGCCAAGGCCGACAATGCTTCCGGCGCCGCCTCGGCAATCAACGTCAATCTCAAGAAGGCCGGACGTGTCCAGCTTCCGATCTCCGGCCTGGTCATCACCGACAATGGTCTGCCGGTCTATGCGACTGACGACGATACCTTCACGCTCTCGCCCGTCGGTGGTGTTTTCGTCGGCTTCGTCGATCGCTTCGTTTCGTCGGGCGTCGGCATCGTCGCCTTCGATGCACTGAACTTCCAGGATCCCTACAGCGGCTTTGTGCATGAACTCAAGTCGGCGAACTACACCGTGGACGCCGAAGATGCCGGCAAGTGGATCTGGGTCGATACCGATGCGGTCGTCATCACCCTGCCGGCGGTCGAAGGTATCGGCTCCATTCGTTTCGGCAATCTTGCCGCCTACGGCGTTTCCGGTCTTGCGATCAGCCCCAATGCTGCCGACATGATCGAGGGCCCGGATATCACCGCCGCCGACAACAAGGACATCATCAACACCAAGGCAACGGCCTGCCGCGGTGACTACATCGAACTCGGCTACGGCGACGCCAACGGCTGGTCGATCACCCGCAAGCGCGGCACCTGGGCACGCGAGGCTTAACGCCTCGCCGCCACTTCACCCGACATTTCCGAAAACTTGATCGACGGGGCCGCGCCCCGCATTCGAAAGGACACTCTCCATGCTTCCGATGCAGAATTCTCAGATTACTGCCCGTGGCGTGCGCGGCCTCATCCTGGCCGCTCTTGATACTGGCAACAACAGCTGGATCGACCGTGTCGCCATGCGCATGAGCTCCGACCAGGCCATCGAAACTTATGCGTGGCTCGGCAGCTCGCCTGCCATGCGCGAGTTCATCGCCGGACGCCAGCCGGCGGAGCTCAAGGAAAACAGCTTCCAGATCAGCAACAAGGACTACGAAACCTCGCTGAAGGTGCTGCTGAAGGACATGCGCCGCGACAAGCTCGGCATGATCCAGATGCGGGTCAATCAGCTGGCCGATCGCGCCATGGATCATCCGGCAAAGCTGCTGTCGAACCTTCTGGTCGCTGGAGAAGCCACCACCTGCTATGACGGCCAGTATTTCTTTGACACCGATCACTCCGACGGGGACAGCGGCACCCTGTCCAACTCGATCACCTACAACAGCACTGCTGCGTCAGTGCCGACGACGGCGCCGACGACGGACGTAATGGGTGAAGCCATTCTCAAGTCCATCCAGCAGATGTATGGTTTCAAGGACGACAAGGGTGAACCGATCAACCAGTCGGCGCGCGACTTCACCGTCATGGTGCCGACGCCGTTCATGGGTGTGGCCCTCAAGGCGACCACGGCGATTCTTGGCACGGGCGGGGTCAGCGCCACGCTTCCGAGTCTGTCGCAGTACTTCAACATCACCGTCGTTCCGAATGCCCGCCTCAATTCCTGGACGACGAAGTTCGTGACGCTTCGCACCGACGAGGCCGCGAAGCCTTTTATCTTGCAGGAAGAAGGCCCGATGGACGTCATGGCGCTGGGCGAGGGCAGTGAATATGCGCAGCTCAACAAGGAATGCCTGTTCGGGATCGACTGGTCCGGCAACGTCGGCTACGCCTGGTGGCAGCATGCCTGCCTGACCACCTTTGTCTGATCGATCGAAGTGCTGATCTCTCCGCCCCGGTTTTCCGGGGCGGCTTGATCAACACATTGCGAAAGGATGACGTCATGCACGCTTACGAAGTTACGGGCGCCCTGTGTTCATTCGGGCCGCCGCAGGTGATGAAGCTCACCGACAAGCAGATCGACGCGCGCAGCTTCTGCGTCGAGAAAATTGACCGGGATGGCCTCGTGCGCGTTACGGCCGTCGCGCATTTCAAGCGCGGTGAAACCTTCGAGATTCCGGAAACGCTCGATGCGCTTCCCGGGATCGTCGCCAGCGAGTTGACGGCGCTCAACGAACAGGAAAATGCGCCGCAGGGCGGCAAGTCCAAGAAGGCATCGAAGCCCAAAAAGGCATCGAAGCCGGAAGAGCCTGACGAACCGGATCTTGATGCGCTCGAAGTGGCAATCGACGCCGCCGAGGCGGCGCTGGCGGCCGTCGACCCTGCTGACGCCGAAGCTATCGACAAGGCTCAGGCCGCTGTCGATGAGGCAAAGGCCGCTCTGGAGGCGGCGCTTTCCTGATGGCGATCGAGACGGATGCTGACCGCGCGGTTTTCGTGAGTGCCAACGACTTCGGCGTCAAGGTCGTCTGGGCATCTTCGTCCGGCGCTCATGCCCCCTTCGACGCGATCTTCGACGATACGTTCATCGCCATTGCCGCGGGCGAGATGGATTTCAGCCAAGAGGGCGGGAACCTGCGCATCGAAATGCGCAGTGTGGATGTTCCGCAGGATGCGGCGCACGGCGACACATTGGTGATTGGTTCAAGCAATTACTCCGTCGTCGAGTTCAGACCTGACGGCACGGGCATGACGGTCGTGCGGCTGATGGAGGCCTGAAATGGCTCATGTGCGCCAGCAATTGAGGGCCTATGTCTCCGAGATGATCAAGGGCAGTGCGCTCGTTGGATCTCGCGTTCAGCCGTCCAGGGCAAGACCTGTTCGGCGAGATGCTCAACCATCGGCTTATGTCTATACGCCGTCCGAAAGCTCGAGCGATATCGATAGTTCCGGTGCGCAGCAACGCGTGATCAGGCTGAAGATCGATACCATCGCGAAGGGCGATGAGGCGGACGTCCAGGACGATTTCGACGGGTTTGCCGTGCATGTCGAAACTGCGATCGCGGCCGATCCTTTGTTCGGCGGGATTGCGTCTGCCAGCGAATACAAGACAACGAGTTTCAGCAGTAATGCGGACGGCGAAAAGCCGTTCTCGATCATGTCCATGGTCTTTGACGTGATCGTTCTCACCAGCAACAGCAATCCGGAAATCGCACTCTGAAGGAGGCCGCCATGGCTCTGCATCACGGCAAGAACGGGAAGGTAAAGATCGGCAGCAATCTCGTCGCATCGACCCAGAAATGGAGCATCAACCAGAACGTCGAAGTGGCCGACGCAACGGCCCAGGGCGACGCCTGGCAGGATCATGTGGTCGGAATTCCCGGCTGGTCCGGCTCTGTCGAGGCGCTCTACGATCCGGCAGACACGACGGGCCAGGTGGCGCTGACCATCGGCGCGTCGGTCTCGCTCGGCCTCTATTCCGACGGCGACGGTGCGAGCAAGAAGTACTATGCCGGAACCGCGACCGTGACCAGTATTCCGCTGGAAGTCGACATGAAAGGCCCTGTGAAAATCACCTTCAACTTCCAGGGCAAGGGCGCGCTGGATATCGAAACGGTGGGCGCATGAGCAACCTGATCGAACGGGCAAAAGCTCATTTTTCCGAGCAGGCGGTTCGTCATATCGACGTTCCGGAGTGGGGAAGCGGGGGGAAGCCTCTGCGCGTCCACTGTCGGCCCCTCTCGATCGCCGCACGGCGCAAGTGCTGGCGCAACGAGGCGGGTGAAACGGTCGACGGAACTGTCGCCTGCGTCCGGGCTGTTCTTTTCCAGGCGCTCGACGCGGCTGGCACGCGTCTGTTCGACGACATGGACGAAAAAGCACTGATGTACGACGTCGACAGCGATGTCGTTGCTCGGATCGGCGCATTCATCCTCGGCTTTTCCGCAGGCAAGCCGAAGTCGGCGCAAGAGGAAGTGGAAGCCGCAAAAAACGGCTGAGCGGCGACATCGAGCTGATGATCGCCTATTCGCTGGCCGCACGCCTGAACAAAACTCTGACAGACGTGATGGCGATGCCGGAGGATGAGTTCTTCGGATGGATCGCCTTTTTCGAGCTCACCAAAGAACAGACGTAACGGCTTTCCGCCGCACGCAGCGAGGGAAACAGCGCAATGCCGCAGATGTCAGACCTGATGTTCGAGATCGTGGCGCAAGATCGTACCCGCGCGGCCTTCGACAGCGCCGGAAAAAACGCCGACAGTCTGGCGGCCAAAGGGCAGCGGGCGGGGCAGGATACTGCCAGGGGCATGGATATTGCTCGGGGGAGTGTGGGCAATCTTGTCGCTCAATTCAATGACATCGGTGTTCAACTTGCCGGCGGCCAGAGTCCGTTTCTGATTGCGCTGCAGCAGGGATCGCAGATTGGGCAGGTCTTGGGGCCGATGGGCGCCGCAGGCTCAGTACAGCTTCTCAAGGCTGCATTCTTCTCGCTCCTGTCGCCGGTCAATCTCATCACAATCGGCGCCATCGCCGCCGGCGGCGCGCTGTTCACCATGCTGACATCCGCTCAGGATGAAGGCGTCAAGGCGGAGGATGTTCTCAAGGATTTTGACGCGCTGATCGAGCGGATCGGGAAGACATCGTCATCAGCCTCCGATCGCATCAAGGAAATGCTGCAACAGCCTGAAAACTGGAGCGCCTTGATGGCTGGCAGCGCCCGGCAGGTCACACAGGAACAGGAACTGATCAGCCAGGAAATCGACAATGCCGTGAACGGGATGAATGCTTTCATCACGCGATGGCAGGATGTCACGCCTGCACTGCTTTCTGCACAACAGAACATCCGCGACATCGGCACGGAGCTCAAGAACGGGACGATCAGCGCATCGGAGGCCTATGATCAGCTGAACGCCATGCGAACGGCGGAAACGACACCGCCATCGCTGTTCGCCACCCTCGACGCGCTGAGCGACATCATCCGCACGGCTGCGGTGGCCGAGGGACGACTGAACGCGCTGGCGGGCGCCGGCGTCTTGAAGAGTGGACGTGTCGCGGGGCCTGCCGCCGCTGCCGATACGGCGGCGAACTTCGGCAATATTGTCAACTTTCGGGACCGGCTGGGTGTAGACCCGACGCAGCAGCTAGTCGATGCGCTGGAGCGTCAGCGGAAAGAAATGACGCCGAAAAAGTCATCGAGCAAGATGACAGACGAGGAGCGCCAAGCGAAAGCCTACGAAAGGGTCACCCAATCTTTGGAGGACGAACTTGCCATGATCGGCAAGTCGTCGACGGAGCAACGGATCCTGCAGCAGCAGCGCCGTGCCAATGTCGATGCTGCCAGTGCCGAAGGGCAGGCGATTGCGAACCTTGTTACGCAGATCGACTCCGAAAAAGAAGCTTATGCAGCAGCCAAGGAAGCCGGTGACTTCATGCGGGACGCTCTGAAGGAGAGCTTTTCCCAGCTGATACCGGAGATCGAGACGGGCAACGCGGCACTGGACACGTTTATCAATAAGCTGATCCAGGCCAGTGCAGAGGCGCTGTTTTTCGGCTCCGGGCCGCTCGCCGGTTTCTTTGGCGGTTCTGGGGGCATTTTCGGACTGTTCGGGGGAGGTCGTGCAGTTGGCGGCGGCGTCGAGCCGTTCCGCGATTACATGGTCGGCGAAAATGGGCCGGAGATCGTGCGTATCGGTGCAAAGGGCGGGGTCGTCGGCCCCGGTGGCCGCGGCGATGCCAGTGAAGCGCGGGGCGGGGGGAGCTATGCGCCCGTCTACCACATCGATGCGCGTGGGGCGGATGCGGGGGCGGTGGCTCGGATCGAAAGCGCCCTGAAGCGCGTCGATCAGTCGGTCGAGAAGCGAGCGGTCAGCGCGGTCAACCAGCAGAGAACGCGGGGCGGGATCTATGGCTAGGCTTTTGAACTGGCCGACGGGCCTTGGCATTCGCGCCTGGCAGCCGCTGTCCGGGCCGCGGGCGGTTGGCGCGGGATCATCCACATCGATCGGCGGGCTGACTCAGACGGTGGCTTCGCCCTTCGGCGGCTGGGCCTATGGCTTCACCTTTCCGGTGTGCAAGGACCAGGCGGCGCGGCGGTTGCGCGGCTGGGTGACGGGCATGCATGGCGGGGCCAATGCGACGCGGGTGCCGTTTCATGATGCCGACGGGCTGACCTTCGGCGAGGCGGGCGTGAACTACAGCGCCAGCCTGATCCGCTTTGGCAATAGCTGGGCGAATGGCGCAGTTTGGACGACCGGGGCCGGCTGGGCGGCGAGCCTGCCGGTGGTTCCGGTTGCGCTTTCGGCGGCCAAGGGGGCGACGGTCGTATCGCTCGCTTCCAGCTTCTGGGGCCATAGCCTGGGCGAGGGGGATTTTTTCGGGTTTTGCCCGTTGCACCTCGGCAAATACACCGTGACCGAAGTCATCGCGCCCGGCATTTACCGGATCTGGCCGCCGCTGCGCAAGGCGATCACGCCCAGCGACAGAGCAACGCTCAACCCCGTGCTTGCCATGCGCATGACCGGCGAGGATGCCGCCAGTCTTTCGCGTGGGCTCGGCCATATGGAAGAGACCACCGTCACCCTGTTCGAAGTCTTTGACGACGACGTGCGCGACTATTTCACAGATTGATCCGATGACAGCGCTGTTTTCAGAGGCCGACCGGGAATTTCTGCGGCGGCCATATATTGCCCGTGGCTGGTTTGCCGAGCTGCAGCTGCCTTCGGGGACATGGCGGCTTCACAATGGCGTCGGGCGCCAGACGGTTGGCGGGCTGGAATGGCGCGGGGTTTCCGACCCGGCCGGGCAGCAGCTGGTGTCGATTTCTGCCGTCTCAGATCCGCGCTTCGGACAGGCGGCGAAGGTCGAGATCGTGCTGTCCGGCGTCAATGTCGATTTCATCCGCTCGGTGAAGGACCAGGCCCGCGAGATCGAGGGGGCGCCGGCGGATCTCTACTGGTGCGCGTTCGACCAGGAGACGCAGGAGGTCTGGCCGTCGGGCCTGAAGAAACTCTTTCCCGGCTATCTCTCCTCGCCGCGGCGGGCGAGCAGCGGGATCGGCGTGCGCACCGTGTCTTTCACGATCGAGACGCTGTGGCAAAGCCAGAATTTTCCCTTCGGCGGGCGCTGGACGCCGTCCGACCAGGAGCGGCGCTATCCCGGCGACAAGGGGCTGAACTTCGTGGGCGTCAAGGTCAACGAGATCATCAAGGCATGAGCGATTTTCGGGATCTTCTGCAGGCGCATCTCGACGAGGCGCAGGCCCGCGACATGGTCTGGGGCACCGATGACTGCACCGCGTGGGTGGCGAGCTGGATGGAGCGGCGGACGGGCCGCGCGGTGAGCCGTCCGCATTGGGGCAGCGAGGAGGAGGCGCGCCGGCTGATCGAGGGTGCCGGATCGCTCGAGGCACTGTGGGACCAGGTGATGCGCGAGAACGGCTATCCGGAGACGTTCGAGGCGGAGC
>DAIMJJ010000198.1:0-7740 GCA_036722275.1 Rhizobium sp.
CCGGAGACGGCATAGTCAAGCGCGATGCGCTCATCGAGCGAGGTGTCGAGCGATCCGAGCGAATAGGTGCCCGGCAGGTCGACCAGCGTCGCCGGCTGGCCGTCCAGCATCATCGTCCCGGTCTTCTTCTCGACGGTCACGCCGGGCCAGTTTCCGACCTTCTGGCGCGAGCCGGTGAGCGCATTGAACAGCGTGGTCTTGCCGCAATTGGGATTGCCGACGACCGCAACGGTGATCTGTTTCATCAAAAATCCATCCGTATCGGAGGTGAGGGCCCTTGAGACAGAGGAGGCTAGGCGGGACGTGTCCCGGAGAGTTCCTCGACGGTGACGATCCGCGCTTCCTCTCGGCGCAGACAGAGCGCGGTGCCGCGCAAGGTGAGTTCCACCGGATCGCCGAGCGGCGCCCGGCGGGTAACGGTAAAGATTGCGCCCGGGGTCAGGCCCATGGAGAGCAGGCGCCGGCGGCTCGGATCGGTTCGATCGCTGAAGCCGGTGACGCGGGCGGTCGAGCCGATCGCAAGTTCGCTGATAACGGTCATGGGACTACTCGCCGAGCGGTTCGACGGTGAGCTTCTGCGCCATGCCCATGCCGAGCCCGACGCGGCTGTCATGAACGGCGACGATCATCGGCCCGGTCATCTGGTTCTGCACGACGCGCACTGCGCTGCCGATGGCAAGGCCGAGATCGGTCAGGCGGCGGTCGAGATTGCGCCCACCCGCCAGTCCGACGATGCGGACGGTCTCGCCGGCCCGCGCCATGGCCAGGGGGTAGGAAGGGGCTGCTGCCGTCATGTCTCGGTCTCCCGTGCAGTTCCGGCCGGCGGGGCGCCGTGCCAGATGACAATGCAAATGCGTATCATTCTTAAGAAGCAAGTGGCGTCCGGCATCACGAGCGCCCGCTTCTCTTTCATACAGAGCTAACGAAAGATGAGTTTATTCTTCAACAAACAAATTGACGCAGGTCCCGCCGCGCCCGCCCGGATCGCGACCATGGCCTTTGCGGCACGAACCGCCTAACGTCGCTTGCGATGGCGAGATTCGCCCTCGGGCGATCTGGCACCAGCGTGAGCGGAGGCGGGCGATGAGCGAGGCAAATAGCAGAAGACTGTCCGACGTCGGGGAGGGCGTGATCCGCCCGTTGAACCAGACCGAACAGAAGGCGGCCTTGTCTGCGCTGAAAGACGCCGGCAAGCAGCAGCCGCAGATCGCCGCGCTTCTGGCCTCGGAGAGCCCGCTGAAGTCCTTTGTGTCGGCGGCGCTGTCGCTTTCGCCCTATCTGCGCGACATGGCCATGCTCGACCCGGCAACGCTGGCGCTGGCGCTGAAGGAGCCGATCGAGCCGCTGCTGGAAGGCTTTATCGCCGACGCCCGCAATGCCTGGCGCGGCGAGGACGGCGGACCCGCAGCCGCCGAGGCCCAGGTGATGACGCGGCTGAGGGTCGCCAAGCGCAAGCTCTCCTTCGTGACGGCGCTCGCCGACCTTGCCCGCATCTTCGACGCCCGCGACACGACCCGCTGGCTCTCGGCCATGGCCGATGCCTGCGTCGCCGCCGCCATCGATCATCTGCTTGTCGCCGGCGAGGATGCCGGCAAGGTGAAGCTCGCGGACCGCGCCCAGCCGTCTGCCGGCAGCGGGCTGATCGTGCTCGGCATGGGCAAGCTCGGCGCCTGCGAGCTCAACTATTCCTCCGACATCGATCTCGTCGTCTTTTTCGAAACCGAGGCCGGCATTCTTGTTTCGCCGGAGGACGCGACGGAAACCTATGGCCGCATGATGCGCCGGCTGGTGCGTATCCTGCAGGACCGCACCGGCGACGGCTATGTCTTCCGCACCGACCTGCGCCTCAGGCCTGATCCCGGCTCGACGCCGCTGGCCGTGCCCGTCGAGGCGGCGCTGCTCTACTACGAGGGCAGGGGACAGAACTGGGAGCGCGCCGCCTATATCAAGGCGCGGCCGGTGGGCGGCGATCTGAAAGCCGGGCAGAATTTCCTGCGCGAGCTCGTTCCCTTCGTTTTCCGCAAATATCTCGACTATGCGGCGATCGCCGACATTCATTCGATCAAGCGGCAGATCCATGTGCACAAGGGCCACGGCGCGATTGCGGTCAAGGGCCACAATGTCAAGCTCGGCCGCGGCGGCATTCGCGAGATCGAGTTCTTCGCCCAGACCCAGCAGCTGATCGCCGGCGGACGCATGCCGGAGCTGCGCCTGAGACCGACCGAAGCGGCGCTGCATGCGCTGACTGCGGCCAACTGGATCGATGCGGCGACCCGTGACGAGCTGATCGAGGCCTACTGGTTCCTGCGCGACATCGAGCACCGCATCCAGATGGTGCATGACGAGCAGACCCATCTCCTGCCGGAGACGGAAGCCGAACTGCGCCGGATCGCCTACATGGCCGGCTTTAGTGATACGACGAGCTTCTCGGCGCGGCTCGAAAGCGTGCTGAAGACCGTCGAGCGGCGCTATGCCCGGCTGTTCGAGCAAGAGGAAGTCCTGTCCTCGGCTTCGGGCAACCTCGTCTTCACCGGCCAGAAGGACGATCCGGACACGCTGAAGACCCTGAAGAGCCTCGGTTTCGAACGGCCCGAGGACATTTCCCGCGTCATCCGCACCTGGCATTACGGGCGCTACCGGGCAACCCAGTCGGTGGAGGCGCGCGAGCGGCTGACGGAGCTGACGCCGCAGCTCCTCAAAACCTTCGGAGAGAGCCGCCGGGCCGACGAGGCGCTGCTGCGCTTCGACAGTTTCATCTCCGGCCTGCCGGCCGGCATCCAGCTGTTCTCGCTTTTGACCAGCAATCCGGCGCTGCTCGATCTCATCGTCAACATCATGTCGTCGGCGCCGCGGCTGGCCGAGATCATTGCCCGCCGGCCGCATGTCTTCGACGGCATGCTCGATCCGGGCCTGATGGTCGAGCTGCCGACGCGCGACTATCTCGCCCGCCGGCTGGCATCGTTCCTGCAGGGCAGCCGCCACTACGAGGAGATCCTCGACCGGCTGCGCATCTTCGCCGCCGAACAGCGGTTCCTCATCGGCATCCGGTTGCTGACCGGCACGATTGGCGGCACGCAGGCAGGCCACGCCTTCACCGACCTTGCCGGCCTGATCATCGATGAGGCGCTGAAAGCCGTCGTTGCCGAGATGGAAGCCGCCCATGGCCGGATCGCCGGTGGCCAGGTGGCGCTTGCCGGCATGGGCAAGCTCGGTTCCTTCGAGCTCACCGCCGGTTCCGATGTCGACCTGATCCTGCTTTACGAACACGACGACGAGGCGGGCGAATCCGACGGGCCAAAGCCGCTCGATCCGGTGCGCTATTATACGCGCCTCACGCAGCGGCTGATCGCGGCCCTTTCGGCGCCGACGGCCGAGGGCGTGCTGTACGAGGTCGACATGCGGCTTCGCCCCTCCGGCAATAAGGGCCCGGTCGCCACGCGGCTTCGCGCCTTTGAGAAGTACCAGTTCGAGGAAGCCTGGACCTGGGAGCATATGGCGCTGACCCGCGCCCGGCTGATCGCCGGCGATGGCGATCTGATCGAGGCCACCCGCTCGGTGATCGCCGCCGTGCTGGCCAAGCCGCGCGACGAGGCCAAGACCGCGGCGGACGTCGCCGAAATGCGGGCGATGATCGACAAGGAGAAGCCGCCGAAGGACATCTGGGACTTGAAGCTCATCCCCGGCGGCCTGATCGATATCGAGTTCATCGCGCAGCATCTGGCGCTGGTGGCCCGCGGGCGCAACGTCACCGCCGAAGTCAACGGTCTGTCTACCGCGGAAGCGCTGAAGCGCCTCGGCGGCAAGCTGATGGATCCGAACGATCTCGACCTGTGCCTCACGGCGCTCAGGCTCTACACCGAGCTGTCGCAGGTGGTGCGCCTGTGCGTCGACGGCGGCTTCGATCCGGCCAATGTGCCGGCGGGCCTGATCGACCTTGTCTGCCGGGCAGGGGACAGCCCGGATCTGAAGTCGCTTGAGGCCGAGATCAAGCGGTTGTCAAAGGCGGTGCGCAAGGTCTTCCAGGGTGTCGTCAAGGCTTGAAGGGTGCATGCCCCGCGGTGGATTTCTTCGCGAGATTGATTGTCTCTAATTTAACGATGCCTGAAGTATAGGGAAGGGGAAGACGATCGGTGCTGCGCACAGCGCGCGACACCCGAAATGGACATTAAAGCCCATGATCAGGTGGATCCTGGACGCCCTGAAGGTGCCCAACGACAATCCGGAGCTCACGCTTTCCCAGTTCGAGGCCTTCTCGAAGCAGGTTCCGCTGCTCTATTTCATCCTGACCACCAATATGCTGTCGTTGGCCTGGACCCACCGCGACATCGCGCCGGCCTATCTGGTGATCTACCTTCCCGCCATCCTGGCCGTGTTCTTCATGCTGCGCGGGGCGAGCTGGCTGTTTGCCCGCAAACGGACCATGGACCCGGCCGAGGCCTATCGCCGCCTGAGGGCGACCAACGCGCTTGCCGCGCCGATCGCCGTGTTCTGCACCGGCTGGTCGCTGGCGCTTCTGCCCTACGGCAATGGTTACGAACAAGCGCATGTGGCCTTCTTCATGGCGATCACCGTCATCGGCTGCATCTTCTGCCTGATGCATCTGCGTTCCGCGGCGATGATCGTGACGGTGCTCGTCAACATCCCCTTCTTCCTCGCCATGGTGCTGAGCGGCGAGCCGACCTTCATCGCCACCGGCGTCAACGTTATCCTTGTCAGTGTGGCGATGATCGCGATCCTGCTCACGCATTATCGCGACTTCCGGCAGCTCGCCGAGCAGGGCCATGTGCTGGAGGCGCAGAACGCGGCCATGCAGGCGTTGTCGGACGAGAACCTGCGTCTCGCTAATCTCGACAGCCTGACGCTGATCGCCAACCGCCGCAGCTTCTTCAACACGCTGGAGCGGGGCTATGATGCGGCGGCAACGGATGGCGCCCGCCTTGCCGTCGGCGTCATCGATCTGGACGGCTTCAAGCCGATCAATGACATGTATGGCCACTCGGCCGGCGACAAGGTGCTGGTCGAGATCGCCGAACGGCTGAAGGCGTTTGAGGGGGAGGCGGTCTCTGTCTTCCGACTCGGCGGCGACGAGTTCGCCCTGATCCTCAAAGGCTTCGGCGAGGTGGAGGCCTCGGCGCTCGGCACACGCATCTGCGACGCCATCGCGCAACGCATCAATCTGGGCAGCGGCATCGTCCAGGTGACGGCCTCGCTCGGGATCGCGCTCTGCGTTGGCCCCGGCGAGGACTGCCAGGAGCTCTACGAGCGTGCCGACTACGCCCTTTACACCGCCAAGAAACACCACCGCGCCGGCGTCGTGATCTTCAACTCGGTTCAGGCGCGGGAGCTGTCGCGCCAGAAGGTGATCGAAGAGACGCTACAGGTGGCCGATCTGGAGAAGGAGCTGTCGCTCGTCTACCAGCCGATCATGGACGTCGCCACCCGCCGCTGCGTCGGCTTCGAGGCCCTGGCCCGCTGGAACTGCCCGACCATCGGCCCGGTCTCTCCGGCCGAGTTCATCCCCATCGCCGAGTACAATGGCCGCATCGGCCTCATCACCCGCCTGCTGCTGGAGCGCGCGCTTGCGGACGCTGCGGCCTGGCCGGACAATGTCTTCCTGTCGTTCAATCTCTCGCCCCATGACCTCGTCACCATCGAGGGTGTCATGCGGTTGATCGGCATCGTCGAGGACAGCGGTTTCAATCCGAGGCGGATCACCTTCGAGATCACCGAGACGGCGGTGATGAGTGATTTCGAACAGGCCAGCACCGCGATCCATCTTCTGCGCCAGCTCGGCTGCGGCATCGCACTCGACGATTTCGGCACGGGCTATGCGAGCCTCAGCTACGTGCACCGCCTGCCACTGTCGAAGATTAAGGTGGACGGCAGTTTCGTGAGCGAGATCCACCGACGCGGAACGAGCTTCAAGATCGTCAAGTCCGTCTTGTCGCTATGCACGGAGATGGGGCTGGAGGCGATTGTCGAGGGCGTCGAGGCCGAGACGGAACTGGTGATCCTTGAGGAACTCGGCGTGCAGACCGTCCAGGGCTTCTTATTCGCGCGACCGATGAAGGCCGGTGAGGCCGAAGCCTTCCTGCAAGAGGAGGCGGTGGCCACCCTCCCCGTGCAGAAGATCCGCCAACGCTCCTGAGGCCTGGCTTCTCAGGCACGCTTGCGCTGGGTCTCAATCACCAGCACGTCGGGAATGCGGACCGAAACCACCGTGCCCTTGCCCTCGCGGGAGCGGATCTTCAGGCTGCCGCCGTGCATGTTGACGAGCGAGCGGGAGATGGCGAGGCCGAGGCCCGAGCCGCCATTGCTCTTGGCGTACTGGCTCTGGACCTGCTCGAAGGGCTGGCCGATCTTGCCGAGCGCGGTCTTCGGTATGCCGATGCCGGTGTCGGCGATGGTGATCGCCACCTCGCCGCCGATCTTGCGGGCGCGCAGCGCCACCCGGCCGCCGGGCTCGGTGAACTTCACGGCATTGGACAGGATGTTGAGCAGGATCTGCTTCATCGAGCGGCGGTCGGCCGTCATGGTGAGGCCAAGGGCGACGCGCTGCTCGATGCGCACCTTCTTCTCCTCGGCCGGAATGGCCGTCAACCGCAGGCTCTCCTCGATCAGCGCGTCGAGATCGATCGTCTCGCAGCGGATCTTCATCTGGCCCGCTTCGATCTTCGACATGTCGAGAATGTCGTTGATGACGTTGAGCAGGTGCTTGCCGCTCTCGTGGATGTCGCGGGCATATTCGGAATATTTCGGCGAGCCGATCGGCCCGAACATGCCGGCGAGCAGGATTTCGGAAAAGCCGAGAATGGCGTTGAGCGGCGTTCTCAGCTCGTGGCTCATATTGGCGAGGAGTTCCGACTTCGCCTTGTTGGCGGCTTCGGCGCGTTCCTTCTCCGCCTGATAATTGGCGTTGGCGACGGACAGTTCGGCCTTCTGGCGCTCCAGCTTGCGCTGCGAGGCGGAGAGATCGCCGATGGTGGCCATCAGCCGGCGTTCCTGCTCGCGCAGGCGCTCCTGGTGGCGCTTGAGAAGGGTGATGTCGGTGCCGACCGAAACGAGGCCGCCGTCGCGGGTGCGCCGCTCGTTGATCTGCAGCCAGCGTTCGTCGGCGAGCTGCACTTCGGTGGTGCGCGACGACCCGCTCTGGTTCGGGTCGGCGACGCGGCGCTGGATGATCGGCCGCTGGGCGGCGGCCTGGACGACGGCGCGCTCGGTGCCGGGCACGAGGATGCTGTCGGGCAGGCCGTAGACCTGCTGGAAGTGGCCGTTGCACATGACGAGGCGGTCGTTCTTGTCCCACAGCACGAAGGCTTCGGACGTGCATTCGATGGCGTCGGCCAGCCGCTGGTCGGCCTCGGCATAGCGCTGGGCCAGACGATGCTGCTCGGTGACGTCCATGGCGATGCCGATCACATGCATGCAGCCGGTATTGGAGCAGATGACCTGGGCGCGGGCGCGCATCCAGACATAATGGCCCTGGGCGTGGCGCATGCGGAAGATCTGGTCGATCTGCTTGGACTTGCCGCGACCGACGGCGCGGGCGAGCGCGAACAGGTTGCCGTCGTCGGGATGCATCAGCCGTGCGGCATCGGCAAAGGCCATGACCTCGCTCGACGGCGGCAGGCCGAGCATTTCATACATCGAGCGCGACCAGAACAGCTTGCGGTTGGCGAGGTCGAAGTCCCACAGGCCGCAGCGCCCGCGCGACAGCGCCGCCTCGACGCGCATATTGCT
>DAIMJJ010000199.1:0-7721 GCA_036722275.1 Rhizobium sp.
TCCCCTCATCGCCTCGCATTCGCTCGGCACTTCTCCCCGCTGGGGAGAAGAGGGAGACCGGAGCCGCCAAGCTTCCCATAGCCGACAACCTTGCCTTTCACGGGGGAAGTTTCCGGCAGGCGGATGAGGGTCGAGGCCCTCGATCTCAAGGCCGAGCCGCATGCGGCAGCCTCAGTCCCCTTCCCCCTTCATGAGCGCCGCATAGTCCCTGCCGCCGTAGAAGATGTCCACGATCACAACGGTCTCGGCTTCCAGGCGATAGAGGATGACGGCCCTTCTCTCAAAGGGGACGAGGCGAATGCCGGGACCCAGGTCTTCTCGGGCAACACCGCCCCTAGGCGCATTCCCGATTCGCTGACAACGGGCAAAGATACGGTCGGTGAAAGCCGAAGCGGTCTCAACGCTCCCGCTCACCTCAAGAACGTAGAGAAAGATCGCCTCGACATCCGAGAGTGCCTGGGGACGAAAGACGACCGCAAAGCGCTCCATTCCGCCCCTCACCCGCGGTGGCGTGCATAAAGATCGTCGAGACGGCGGCGAACTTCGGAACTGGCAAGACTGGGCTCCGGATCGTTCAGTGACGCGGCTATCCTGGCCCGGATGACATCAAGGCGATCACCAGGCCTGTCCTCGCCGCGCATCATCTTGGCGATGGCAGCGAGAGCGGCCTCCTCGGTGGACGCGTATGTCCCCGCCTTCACTTGCCCGCGAAGGACCTCCATCATCTCGTTCGGGACCGTGAGGTTGAGTGTTTCCGGCATGGCTTTTCTCCGCGGGCCTCCAAGATAGGTTGGTCTGTCGCAATCGGCAACACCCTCCCCCCGCCTCCAGCATGGCGCAAGCCTTGGGCGGCAGAGTGCGGTCCGTCACAACAGCCAGGGACTGCGGCATGAGCATCGAACGTCGGCGAATGGAAAGCGCGCTTCGCTCGCTGCTCGACAACTATCCCGATCCCGCCCTGCACCGCTGGGTCAACGAGACGGTGCGGGCCTTCGAGCACCGGCTTTCCAACATCGTCGATCCGCGCGAGCGCGACCATGCGCAGCAGGCGGCGCTGGTGCTGATCAAGACGACGCTGCAGCAATGGTCGCAGAACCCGCCGGTCCGGCACTGACGCCGACCGAACCGCACAACGACCGGCGGAGGGGCGCCGTCATCTTTCCCTGATCGTTCCGCCACTCTCCGCCGGCTGCCGCTTCAGCGGTGTTCGGCGGAAAAGGCCGAAAGCCCCACCTCGGCCTCCGGCACCCAGAGATCGAGGGCCTTCAGCACCTCGACCGTGAACGTGAAGGGCGAGGAGCCGGGTGCCGTGACGATTCTCTTGTCGGACACCGCCTGCGGCTGATCGCGGTAAAATGCGTCGCCGTGATAGCCGGGATAGCGCTGATGGGAAGCAAGCGCGTTTCCGGTATGGGCGACGTCGTCGAGGAGGCCGGTGGCGGCAAGCGCACTGGCGGCGGCGCAAATGCCGGCGACGACCTTGTTTTCGGCCCGGAACGCGCGGGCGAGCGGGCCAAAATCAAACGCCGAGCCCTTTTCCCACGCCATGCCACCCGGGATCACCAGCGCGTCGAAGGCGCGGGACTCGATCTCGTCGAACCGCAGGTCGGGCTGAACCCTGAGGCCGCCCATCGAGACAACGGGCTCACCGTCCGGGGAGGCGGTCAGCACCTCACAGCCGAGATAGGCGCGGGCGGCGGCCATCAGGAGCGCGGGCTCCCAGTCGGCGAAATCGGATTGCAGGGCGACAACGATACGGGGCATCGGACGATCTCCTCAAATGTCGGAAGGGCTTGCCGGGCGCTTTAAGAGAGCGCTTGCATGTAGCGCATGCCGGTGACAGGGCGCGGCACGAAGTCCATGTGTTCGTAGAACCGGTGGGCGGCGAAGTTGCCGGTCGCGGCACTGACCGAAAGGTAGTCGCAACCCGACTGGCGGGCGAGTTCGCGGGCGCGATCGACGAGATGCTGGCCGATGCCGTTGCCGCGCTGGCCGTCGTGCACATAGAGGTGATGCAGGTCCATGCCGCGCTTGCCTTCCTGCGCCCTGTAGAGCGGGACCAGAATGGCGTAGCCGATCAGGCCCTCGCCGCCATCGGCCACCAGCGCCGTGATCCACGGCATCGGGCCGAACAGGTCGCGCTCCAGCTTTTCCGGCGTCATGGCCGAGGCGTCGCCATGATGCAGGGCAAGCGCCGCGATCATGGCATTGAGCTCCGGGAGGTCCTGGCGCTTTGCGGCACGGATCACGACGACCGGCGGTCGTTCCAGCGTGATATCGGTATCTTCGGTCATTTCTTGCTTCCCTTTTTCGTTATCGCCGTCAGGGGAAGCTTTTGTCTCGGAAAACAACAAGGCCGCCTGACGGCGGCCTGTTGACATGATGATCTGTCGAGCCGCCGGTTACCGGTAGGCCCAAAAATACGTGCAGGAGATGGGTGCGCGTGCGATGATCATGGGCGCTTGAATGCGCCGAATTCAATCGATTGTCAAGCCTGGCGTGATCCGCTGCCCGGCGCACCACGTTTCTCTACCCATGACCCGCATCCATCTCGTTCTCGGCGACCAGCTTTCCCCTTCCCTGTCATCGCTCGCCGACGCCGGCCCGGATGGCGCGATCGTCCTGATGGCCGAGGTCATGACGGAGGCGCGCTATGTGCGCCATCACAAGAAGAAGATCGCCTTCCTGTTTTCCGCCATGCGCCACTTTGCCGAGGACTTGCGCGGGCGCGGATTTGTCGTGCGATATGTGAGCCTCGACGATCCCAACAACAGCCAGTCGCTGATCGGCGAGGTCGAGCGGGCGCTGGTCGCGACCGGCGCCACGGGCGTTGTTCTGACCGAACCCGGCGAATGGCGGCTGCTCGATGAAATGCGCGGCTGGCAGGAAAGGCTCGGCCTGCCGGTCGAGATCCGTGAGGACACGCGCTTCCTCATCACCCGTGCCGGTTTCGACCGCTGGGCCGACCGGCGGCGGGAGTTCCGGATGGAGTATTTCTACCGCGACATGCGTCGCCATTTCGGCGTGCTGATGCGCGGCACCGAGCCCGAGGGCGGGCAATGGAACTTCGACAAGGAGAACCGCAAGTCGCCGCCCGAGGGCTTGAAGGGGCCGAGGCGCCTGTCGTGGCGACACGATGCGATCACGCGCGACGTGCTCGTATTGGTCGAGGCACGCTTCGGCGACCATATCGGCACGCTCAAGCCCTTCCACTTCGCCGTGACGGCGCAACAGGCCGAGGCGGAGTTCGAGCAATTCGTGACCGAGATCCTGCCCTCCTTCGGCGACTGGCAGGACGCGATGGTGGCGGGCGAGCCCTATCTCTTCCACTCGATGATCGCCGCCTATCTGAATGCCGGGCTGCTCATGCCGATCGACGTGATCCGTCGGGCCGAGCGCGCCTATCACGAGGGCAAGGCCCCGCTCAACGCGGTCGAGGGCTTCATCCGCCAGATCCTCGGCTGGCGCGAATATGTCCGTGGCATCTACTGGCGCTTCATGCCCGACTATGCCGACCGCAACGCGTTTGGCGCCACCCGCCCCCTGCCCGCCCTCTACTGGACCGGCGAGACGAAGATGCGCTGCATGGCCTCGGCCGTGCGCGACACGATCGAGCATGCCTATTCCCACCATATCCAGCGGCTGATGCTGACCGGCAATTTCGCGCTTCTTGCCGGGCTTTCGGTGAGCGAGGTCTGCGACTGGTATCTGGCGGTCTATGCCGATGCCTATGAATGGGTGGAACTGCCCAACACGCTCGGCATGGCGCTTCATGCCGACGGCGGCCTGATGGCGAGCAAGCCCTATGCGGCGAGCGGAAAGTACATCGACCGCATGAGCAATTTCTGTGGGCGCTGCGCCTATGACGTGAAGGACGGCGCGGGCAAGAACGCCTGCCCGTTCAATTCCCTCTACTGGCGCTTCATCGCAACGAACGAGGAGACGCTGCGCGGCAATCACCGCATGAGCAATATTCTCGCAAGCTGGCGGCGCATGGACGAGGCAAAGAGGGCCGCGCTGCTGGCCCGCGCCGAGGACTGTCTGGCGCTCCTGGAGCGTGACGCGCTATAAACGGCGGCCTGCCGTCAGCCGCGGTGGCCGCCTGCGGGTCCGCTGGCGCGGTCAGTGCTCGTGATCGCACAATCCATGGTCGGACAGCGCGCGGATGACATAGCAGTCGCCGACGCTGTGGCCATCGCAACGGGAGACGATACGCGCCAGCTCCTGCTCCAGCTTCTGCAGCCGCGCGATCTTTTCGCGCACCTCGCCGAGCTGGGACGCGGCGATCTCGTCGGCGCGCTCGCACGGCTCGTCCGGATGGCCGCTCAGCGACAACAGCTCGCGGATCGCCTCGATGGGAAAGCCGAGATCGCGGGCATGGCGGATGAAGGTCAGCCGCTCGAGCTCGGCGCGCTCATAGCGCCGCTGATTGCCCTCCGACCTGTCCGGCGCGGCGATCAGCCCCATCTGCTCGTAATAGCGAATGGTCGGAACCTTGACGCCGGTGCGGCGCGACAAATCGCCGATCGAGTACATTTCTCAAAAATTCCTCTTGAACCTCTAGTGACTAGAGAGACTAGGTAAGGTGCAACACGAGTTCAAGACCGAAAGGAATCATCATGAGCGCCGGTTGCGGCCATGAGCACGGCCCCTTCGACGGGATGTCCGACACCTACAAACGCCGGCTATGGCTGGTGATCCTCATCAATGCGACGATGTTCGCGGTCGAGATGACGGCTGGCCAGATGGCGCGCTCGCAGGCGCTGCAGGCCGATGCGCTCGACTTCTTCGCCGATGCCGTGACCTACGGTATCTCGCTCGCCGTGATCGGCGCCTCCTTGAAGGTGCGCAGCATGGCCGCCGCGGCCAAGGGGATCAGCCTGTTCTTTATGGGGCTGTGGGTGTTCGGCTCGACGATCTGGCGCGTCTTCTATGACGGCATGCCCGAGGCGCCGGTAATGGGCGTGATCGGCTTCATGGCGCTCGCCGCCAATGTGTCCAGCGTGCTGCTGTTGATGAACTACAAGGACGGCGACGCCAATGTGCGCTCCGTATGGCTCTGCTCGCGCAATGACGCGATCGGCAATGTCATCGTCATGATCGCGGCGCTCGGCGTCTGGGGTACCGCGACCGCCTGGCCCGACCTTGCCGTCGCCTTCATTATGGCAGGCCTGTTCCTCAACTCCTCCACCCAGATCCTCTGGCAGTCCTGGCAGGAATGGAAGGCGGGCGGCGCGGAAGCGCTGGCGAAAAAGGCCGAGGAAGGCTGCGGCTGCGGCAGCAGTTGCGCCACCGATCGGCACGGTGCGTCCCACGGACACGGGCATCATCATCATCACGATCACGCCCACTGAGGTATTCGCCCTTGGCGAGACCGACAGGACCGACAGCAAAAAGGGCGCTCACCGGCGCCCTTTCGTCATGCCTTGCTTTATGCGTCGCCGATCAGGCGCCTTCGCCATCCAGTTCGTATTCGCGATAAAGCGCCTCGACCTTCTCGGCAACGGAAGCGGGGGGCGTATCGTCTGCTGCGGCAGCGATATCGGCCTGCGGCCCCGCATCGGTACGGCCGCCCTCGACGATCCAAAGCGCCGTTGCGAGGCTGGAGGACAGCAGCGTGCTGGAAAAGGCGGAATTGCCGGCGCCGCGCGGCTTTGCGGCAGCCGAGCTATCACCCGATGTGTCCTCGCTTTCGCTGACACTCGGTATGTACCGGCTGTGGTAGGAATAGCCGCTCAGGCCGCTATCGATCCGCATGACACACACTCTCGTTCCAATGGTTAACCAATCATTAACCATTGAAGCTTGCGCGAAGCTTGCGTCGCACTGCAGCATCGAGGCAATTGCGCCCGTGGGGCGCTTGACAATTGCCGACAGGCGTGACGCTGCTTCGTGACGGATGTCACACGGCAGTGTCCGGTCTGCCGGTCACGCCGCCGCTCTTGCATCGCTCCGAGCGCGTTCAGGTCGCGGCGCCGAACCGGCCGGCATACAGGGAACGCAACCGCGCACGATCGTCCTCGAAGCCGAGCGTGGCCAAACTGCGTTCATAGGCCGTTCGTGCCATGGCCTGCGCCGCATCGGCGAGTGGCGGCGGGCAGGACGCCGTGAGGGCATCCAGCGCATTGAGCATGGCAAGCACGACCTCGATCATGCCGGCACCGTCGCGCGAGATAGCGAGAAAGGCGACCTCGATCAGGTCGGCGGGATCGATGGGCCGCAGGAAGACCCGCGGGTACTGCGGCTCTGCGCCATCCTGTGGCGTCCGATCAGCAGCACCCGGCGGCGATGCGGCGCGGGACAGGAGCCGCGCAAGCTGGGCCACGACGTCGATCGCCGTGCCAGGATCGTTGATGCCCGGCGAAAGGGCTCGCGAGGCAACCTCCGAAAGCACGGTCAGGCCGAACAGGGGATCCTGATCATAGCTGCGCGATTCGCCGATGGTGAACGCCCGGCTCAGGGCTGCCTTAAGGCCCTCCGCGTCGTCGCCCCAACCTTCGGTTACCTCGACATAGAGCACGGGCCGCGCTGGCGAACATAATTCGCCGGGTCTCTGGATCACATGGATCCTGGTCTCGAGCTGCTCGGCCAGCCGCTGCAGGTGTCCCATGTCGAGGTGTTGCAGAAAGCCGATCTCCGGCTGGCGGACCGCAATGGCGCCGGGCGGAATCGGGACTGCGATCCGGCCGCCAAGGGCCGGATGGTCGCGGTTGAGCCGGATGGCCTCGGCCGCCCTCTCCGCCGCACGCCGAATCGTCTCGCCGACATTGCCGAGCCCCGCAAGATGATCGATCCAACGCAGCAGCATGGTGACGATCAGCACGATCACCACCAGCGTCACGGCGAACAGGACCAGACGGCCGCCGCCGCCATAAAGACCGGTATTGAGGGCAATCAGGCCAACCAGGGAGAACAGGAAGGCGCCGAGAAAGGTCGAAAGCGCCGTCTGCGCGGTGCGGTCCTGCAGAATCAGGCTGATGGCGCGCGGCGTGCCGCTATTGGCCGCCGCATTGGTGGCGGAAACCAGCGTGGAGAGCGAGAAGGTGGTCACCGCCAGCATGCTGGAGGCGAGGATGGTGAGAATGGCATCGACCGCCTTGGCGCCGATCAGGTCGGACAGGCGGTCGGGAATATAGGGGCCAACGGCAATGCCGACGACAGCGGTAACGACCGCGATCAGCGCAAAAAGCGTGGCGCGGAACCACAGCCGTTTCATCATCCGCACCGCCAGCCACCAGGTTCGGCTCATCACGACATCTCCCGTTTGAAGGCCAGATCGGCCAGTTTGCCGACCGTGTTGACGTTGCGCGACGTACCTTCTTTCAGGATCGGCAGTTTCAGCCGCGAGCGGCCCGAGCCGATCGGATAGTGGATGAAGATTTCCCGGCCCCGTGCAACCACCTCCTCGCCATCCGGCGCCACCAGACCGGCGAAGGCCGCGTCGGGCACGGCGTCGCGAAAGAAGCTGACCAGCACCCGGCTGGCAGGCATGGCACGGAACGGATTGGCGTCGAGGATCTCCAAGAGCTCCGCCGGCTGGCGCAGGAAGACGCCCGGCGGCCTGCCGAGACGGTCGCCGAGCGCCGCGTCGAGCCGCGCGGCAATCTCCGCCGGATCGCCACCGTCGCGCAAGATCAGGTTGCCGGACTGGATGTAGGTGGTGACCTCGGCAAAGCCGAGACCTTCGGCCAGCGCCTTCAGATCGGCCATCGGCAGCTTGC
>DAIMJJ010000200.1:0-7660 GCA_036722275.1 Rhizobium sp.
GTGCCGCGCGCGGTCCTTTGTCCGCTCACGCCGTCGTCGCTGCGCGACTTCGCTCCGCGGGGGCCTCGCACAGGCTCGGACGCCCGTTCGGGCTTGCGGCCTGCGGCCGACTTCGCCATCGCCACCTTTTCCGACTGCTTGCGCGCCTCGATCTCGATCTTCTTGCGATGCTTGCCGGCCTTGGAGGCAAGCTCGCGCTGGGTCTCGCCGGCCGCCGCCTCGGCTTCCGCCTCGAGCTGGCGCACCCAGTCGGAGACGGAACCGGACAGTTCGGACGCGGGCGCACCCTCGAAGGATCGTTGGGGGGCCTCCTCGAAACCGGAGGGGGCGGCGGGATGTTTCGGTGTCTTGGCCATGGGCGGAATATGGCGAGAGTCACCCGGAAAGGGAAGGGCGCCGGCGGCAAAAATAGGAACAAAAAAGCAACATGCGGACGCGCGCCGGTGGGCTGCTGACAGGATCGTTCACCGGCGCCAGCCTTGCCGCCGCCAAGGCCGGTGGTAGGATGGGCGCGGGCCGCGGGCATGGGCGACGGCCTGCGGGGCGGGAGGCTGTGATGGCGGATACCGTGCGGGACGGGCTGATGCCGGCGCCGGAGACGCTGGAGCGGATCAGGGCGGAGATCGACGCCTACAATGCGCAGCGGGCGCGGGTGCTGCGCCAGACCCGGTTGCGGCTCGCCCTGGGGCTTGGCGGCTGGACGCTGCTGTCGCTTGGGCTTTGCTGGCCGCCCGTCGCTGCCGGCCACAGTCAGGCCTTCGGCCTCGCCTGCGTGGCGCTGCTGTTCGGCGGCTATTTCGTCTTTGACCGGGCGATGGCGCCGCGGCGGCGGCTGCGCCAGTCGGTGCGCGACCGCCTGCTGCCGGTGGTCTTCGGCTTTGTCGACGATCTGCGCTACAGCGTCGGCGGCGTGCCGCGTTTCCTCGATCGCATGCCGGGCGATGAATTCCTGCGTCGCAACCACAGCAGCCACCGCGACCAGATCTCCGGCCGGCTCGACGGATTTGCCTTCACCCTAGGCGAGACCGAGTTTTCGGTCGGCCATGGTGGCAAACGCGAGATCACCTTCATCGGCATCGCCATTGCCTTCGTCCAGGAGGCCGGCTTTCCCGGCACGCTGCTGGCGGCCAAGCGTCCGGGCCGGCTCGCCAGGGCGATCCGCGGGTTGTTCGAGGACGGAAGGCTGGGCGCGATGAAGAGCGGCGACGACAGGATCGACGCCAGCCACGAGTTCCGCACGGACAATCCTGAAGCCGCGCTGCCGCGGGTGGCGGCGATGGCCGGGGCGCTGGACCGTCTGGCCGGCCTCTGGCCGGACGGCGTGATTCGCATTGCCCTTCGCCACAAGGACGGTTTCCTGCTGGTGCCAACCGGGAAGGACTTCTTCGAACTGCCGCCGCTCGGCACGCCGCTCGATGTCGAGGCCCATGTGCGGCCGATGATTGACGATCTTCTGGCGCTGGTCTCGACTGCCCGGCTGGTCAGCCGGATCTAGCGGCAGGGTCGGTTTCGGGCAGGTCAGGCGACGGCGCGGGTGGGGGCGGCCTCGTTCTGGTCGCGGCGGGCGATCCAGGCGACGAGGCTCTCGACCGGCATGGGGCGGGCGAAATGATAGCCCTGTGCGATGCGGCAGCCCAGCGCTTCGAGCACGGCGGCGTCGTGCTCGGTTTCGACGCCTTCGACAACGATGTCGAGCTTGAGGGCATTGCCGAGCCCGACCAGCGCCGCGATCAGGTCCTGGTTGCCGCGCGATTCGGCGACGCCCTGGGCGAAGCTGCGGTCAATCTTCAGCCGGTCGACCTTCAGGCTGATGAGATAGGCGAGCGAGGAATGGCCCATGCCGAAATCGTCGACGGCGAGCTTGTAGCCGGCGGTCTCAAGACGCTTCAGCTGGTAACCGGCGCCGTCGGTATCAAGGATCGCCTCCTCGGTGATCTCGATCTCCAGCCGTGCCGGATTGATGCCGTGCTGGGCGGTGACCATTTCCAGCATGTCGGCGACCGAATAGAGCGCGAATTCCCGCGGCGAGACGTTGAGCGCCACCGTCACTTCCTCAAGACCAAGCGAGGGCAGGCGGGTGAGCAGCCGGCAGACGTCGGCGGCGACATGGGCGGTCAGCAGTTCGGCCAGATGCAGCGACTGCGCGGCGGCGACGATTTCCGGCGGTGATATGAAGCCGAGTTTGGGGTGGTGCCAACGCACGAGTGCCTCGAAGCCGGCGATCGTGCCGGTCTGCAGGTTGACCTGCGGCTGGAACCAGGTCTCGACGCCGCCGCCGCGGATCGCCGCTTCGAGATCCTGCTCGACGACACGCTGGCGATCGGCCAGCGCCTTGAGGCCCGGATCGAATTCGCGGATCTGCCGGCGGCCGCGGCTCTTGGCGTCGTAGAGCGCCATGTCGGCGGATGCCAGCAGTTCATCGGCGCTGTTGGCCTGGCCGGGGAAGGTGGCAAGGCCCATGCTCAGCGCGATAACCGAATGGGTGCCGCCAAAGGCGATCGGCGCGAGGCTTGCCTGCAGCAGTGCCTCGGCATGGTCGCGGCAACGCCAGCGGGCATTGGGGCCCGACACGATGACGGCAAACTCGTCGCCGCCAAGCCGGGCGATGAGGCCGTCATCGCCGACCTTGGCCTTCAGACGCTCGCCGACGGCCCTGAGGAGGGCGTCACCGGCGCTGTGGCCCAGCGTATCATTGATCTGCTTGAAGCGGTCGAGGTCGATCAGCAGCAGGGCGACTTCGCCGCCGGTCGCCCGCGCCTGGGCGATGTCGCCAAGCAGGCGCCCATTGAAATGCATGCGGTTGGCGAGGCCCGTGATGGTGTCGCGATTGGCCAGAACTTCGAGGCGGCGGTTCTTCTGCTGGATGTCCTCATTGGCGATCTCCAGCGAGCCGGCAAGGTCGGTGGCTTCGAGTTTGGCGATTTCATTGCTGACAAAGACCTGTTCGGCCGAAAGATTGCTCTTCACCATGACGATCATCAGGCCGAGCACGTCGATCGCCATGATTGCGGCGTGCGAGCCGCCGACAAAGGTGAGCCAGGCGACGATCGACAGCAGGATCGGCAGGGCGAAGGCCATGGAGAGGTTCGAATAACCCATGCCGCGGATCATCGAGCCGGCTGAGATGCCGACCATGATCAGGCAGAGTGTGGCGTCCTTGCCGGCCGGATTGAAGTCGGCGATGCAGAAGGGCAGTGAGGCCCAGATGAGGCCGGAGGTGAGAGCGCCGAAGGCCATGATCCGCAGGGCGTAATCGGGATGGGTTTCGACATAGTTGAAGCGCGCCAGGCGGCTTGCCGTGACCGCGCGATAGAGACCCGACAGGAAGGTGGCGCCAAGCCAGATGCCGATCGCGACGGACAGGCCTTCACGGAGGACGGCGATCAGGGCTGCGGACAGCGAAATCGTGACATTGAAGAACAGCGTGTAGCGCAAGCCGCCGATGATATGAGCAGCCTGCGCCTGCCTGGTCGCGGTGGCAAATCGTGCGGAGGAGGGAATTGCTTGCTGGTTCAAATGCAATATCCGATTGAAAATCAATTTGGTGGAGAATGGCTATCATCCCCAGCGTGCAGGCTCCCATGATTCTGATAAAATTCATTTAACGCCGCTTGGCGGGGTCTTGCGGTGGACCGGCGGTGGGGTTTTCCGGACACTATGGGTTGCAACGCCGTTGGCGTGCTGGGCTCGTTTGAGCGGGCGGGATTGGCGGCCTGAGACGAATGCGGCATGGTTCGCCGAGGTCGACCGCAGATTCGCGATCTCATCGCGCAAGGGCCGTGTTTGCGGCGACCCCCATCATCAATTCCAAGGAATACCCATGCCGACCTTCAGTCCCGCCGCCGTCTGGCCGATCGCGATGCTGGCGATCTCCAATGTATTCATGACGTTTGCCTGGTACGGCCACCTCAAGTTCAAGGGCGCGCCGCTCTACATGGCTGTGCTCGTCAGCTGGGGGATCGCCTTCTTCGAATACTGCCTGGCCGTGCCGGCCAACCGCATAGGCGCTCAGGTCTATTCTGCCGCGCAGCTGAAGACCATCCAGGAGGTCATCACGCTGATGGTGTTCTCCGGATTTTCGATCTTCTGGCTGAAGGAATCGCTGACGATCAACCACGTTCTCGGCTTCGCACTGATTGCCGCCGGCGCCGCCCTGATCTTCAGGGCCTAAGAAGGGCCGACGGTCGGCGCTGCCGTCGGAGGTTAAGCGGCGGGAACCGGCGTCGGCTTGCCGTTTTGGTCGAGGGCAACCATGACAAAGGTGGCGGCGGTCACCTTTTCCATGGTGTGGGTCAGATAGCGCTGGGCCCAGACCTCGACCGCGAGCGTCATGGATGTGCGGCCGACCTTGGTGATATCGGTGTAGACGCAAAGCGTGTCGCCGATCTTCACCGGCATGGCGAAGGCCATCTCCTGGACGGCTGCGGTGACGACGCGGCCGCGGGCCCGTTCGGCGGCGCGGATGCCGCAGGCAAGGTCCATCTGGGCCATGACCCAACCGCCGAAGATGTCGCCGGCGGCATTGGCGTCGCCCGGCATCGCCAGCGTGCGCAAAGTGAGTTCGCCGGTCGGGGATGGTGCGCTGGTCATGGTCGGTCCTTGCTGCTGAAATCTCTTAAATCATGGGCCGGAATCGTTCGGCTTCCGCCGCAAGCCTATGAAATCGCACCGTGCCCGGCAACTCTTCCGAGGCCTGTCCAGCTCCCGTCGGTTCTCGCTAAAATTAGGGTATCGCCTTTTATCGATTTCGTAAGGTTCCAATGAGACGCTTTCCCGGAGAATTAAGGGGAGAGCCACCGAAATGAAAAACTTGAGCATCTCAGTGCGGCTGTATCTGCTCGTTGCGCTGGCGCTGTGCGTGCTTGTGGCGACGCTGACATTCAGCCTTTTCTATTCCTACAATTCGCTCGCCGACGAGCGGCGCGCCGGGCTGGCGTCGATCGACCAGACGGCCCTGGCGGTCTTCGCCAAATATCACAAGCTGGAACAGGACGGCGCGTTGACGCGCGACGAGGCGCAGGCCAAGTCGCTCGAGGTCATTGGCGCCATGCGTTACGGCAAGGATGGCTATCTCTGGGTGAATGACGTCAACGCCAAGATGGTCATGCATCCTATCAAGCCGGAGCTCAACGGCCAGGACCTGTCCGATCTCAAGGATCCGACCGGCAAGCGCATCTTCGCCGAATTCGCCCGGGTGGTGAAGGAGAGCGGCGAGGGCTTCGTCGACTATCAATGGCCGAAGCCGGGCTTCGAGGCGCCGGTGCTGAAGTTCTCCCATGTCGTCGGCTTCGCTCCCTGGGGCTGGATCGTCGGGACCGGCGTCTATGCCGACGACCTGGCAGCCATGTTCTACGCCAATGCGCTGTGGTTCGGAGCCATTATCGCCGCGAGCGTCGTCATCATCGTCGCCTGCGCCTTTGCCGTGGTGCGCAGCGTCGTTGCCCCGGTCGGCCGCCTGAAGGCCGCCATGGGGCTGATTGCCGAGGAGAAGGTCGATACCGAGATCATCGACGCCGGCCGTCGCGACGAGATCGGCGGCATGGCTGCCGCACTGATTGTGCTGCGCGATTCGGTTCGCGACCGCATCGACATGCGCGGCCGCGAGGCCGAACAGCAGCAGCGGCTGGATGCCGAACGGCACAATAACGAGACCGTTCTGCGCACCGCGTCCGAACGCCAGAACTATGCCATTCACGAGATCGGCGATGCGCTGGAGCGGTTGGCGCAGGGCGACCTGACCGTCAATGTCGGCGATATCGGCGCCGAATACGACAAGCTGCGCCGCGACTTCAACGCCGCGGTCGCAGCGCTCAACGGCGTCATGGCGTCGATCAACCAGACCAGCAATGTCGTGTCCGACAGCGCCGGTGACATCAGCGAGGCGACCAACAACCTGTCCCGCCGCACCGAGCAGCAGGCTGCCGCGCTGGAGGAGACCGCCGCGGCTCTCGACGAGATCACGGTTGCCGTGCGCACCGCCTCCGACCGCGCCAACGAGGCGCGCGACATGGTCGCCGAGACCAAGAAGAGCGCCAACCGCTCCGGCGAGATCGTCCGTAACGCGGTCGATGCCATGGGGCGGATCGAGAGCTCGTCGGCCCGCATCAACCAGATCATCTCGGTGATCGACGAGATCGCCTTCCAGACCAATCTTCTGGCGCTCAATGCCGGGGTCGAGGCGGCCCGGGCCGGCGAGGCGGGACGTGGCTTTGCCGTCGTCGCCCAGGAAGTGCGCGAACTCGCCCAGCGGTCGGCCAATGCCGCCAAGGAGATCAAGACGCTGATCAGCGACTCGGCGACCGAGGTCGGCCACGGCGTGGCGCTGGTGCGCTCCACCGGTGAGGCCCTGCTCGAGATCGAGAAGCTGGTCAACCAGGTCAACGATCACGTCAACAGCATTGCCACGGCCTCGCGCGAGCAGGCGACGGGCCTTCAGGAGATCAACACCTCGGTCAACCACATGGACCAGATGACGCAGCAGAATGCGGCCATGGTCGAGGAGACCTCGGCTGCCGGGCTGACGCTCGCCGAGGAGAGCCGGCAGCTGCGCGAATTGCTGTCGCGGCTGCGGATCGATGTCGGCGCGGACACGCGCTCCGGCCGCCGCGCCGCCTGACGGCAGATCGGCACGATATCTCCATGAGGACGCCGGCGGTCATCCGCCGGCGTTTTTCGTTATGGGGGCCATCAGCGGGCGCCGCAGGTGGGGGCCAGTCGGGCAAGCGCTCCCGAAGAGCCCTTCAGCGTGAACTGCCGGGTCTCGAAGGTCTTGTCGTCCGGCGTCAGCGTCACCGTGCTTCCCGCTTTGAGGAGCGCGACCAGCGGTCCGGAGAAGGGCGCGGCGGCATAGAGAACACCGTCCATCGCCTCGTAAAACATGGCCACGTCGAGGCTGGTCTTGCCGTCGGAAAAGACGACGCGGCCGCTCCATTCCGGATTGCCGTCCGGCGGATTGCCGGCGCCGCCGTCGTCATAACGCAGCGCAAAGGCGCCCTCCTCGCCGCATTGCAGATAGAGCATGGGCTGGCGGTCGTCGCCGCTGGCCGGCATGCAGACATGGGCGGTGAGCGCGCGGCCGCCCTCGACATCCCAGACCTCCGCCTTCCAGGCATCGCACTCGCCGGCGGCGGCCGGATGGGCGACGGAAAGGCCAAGGCCGGCGGCAAGGACGGGCAGGAGGCGCGTGGCGAGACGGATGCAAAGGCGCATGATCTTATCCCCGTTGCAATGGCGGTTGATTTCGATCCACTCTAGGACCGCCGGCCCATGCGACACAAGGCGAGAAAGCCCTCCTGATTTCGAAGGGTCAAGGCAGCTGGAGACGCTCATGACACGCATTCTGATCATTCAGGGACATCCGGACCAGGGCGCCCGCCATTTCGGCCATGCGCTGGCGGAGGCTTATGCCGAAGCGGCAGCGTCGGCCGGGCACGCGGTCGAGCAGCTGGAGCTCGCGACGCTCGATTTTCCGCTGCTGCGGTCACAGCATGAGCAGGAGCACGGCGTGGTGCCCGAACCGATCGGCGCGGCGCAGGCAAGGATCAAGGCGGCCGAGCATGTGGTCGTCGTCTTTCCGCTCTGGCTCGGCACGATGCCGGCGCTGGTCAAGGCCTTCTTCGAGCAGACGTTGCGACCGGGCTTTGTGTATTCTGCGGACGGC
>DAIMJJ010000201.1:0-7458 GCA_036722275.1 Rhizobium sp.
CGTATACCCCCGTCAGCCTCAAGCTCGCCCCGACAAAGCCCGGACCCGACATCTGGCTCAGCACCTGCTCGGCGAGCAGTTTCATCTCGCCGTAGAGACTGGTCGGGCGCAGATCCGCCGTCTCCACCAGAGGTTCTCCCGGTGTCAGCCCGTCATAGACCGCCCGGCTCGACAGGAAAACGACACGCCGGACACCGGCGCGTTTCGCCGCCTCAAACAGCCGCACCGAGCCGTCGAGGTTCAGCCGGCGAAACCGCGCCGAGTCATTCCCCTCGCCGCCTCTGTATTTGCCCGGGGCATGATCGAAGGCGGCGTGGACGAAGACATAGCTATCATCAAAGACCGCGCTCGCATCGCATTCCGGATCGAGCGACAGCGGCCGGAATTCGACAGGTCGCGAGAAGAACGAGGCTGGTGGTCGAGAGCGAGCGCCGACGATGACGTCGTAACCGCCTGACAGCAGCGCCTCGACAATATAGCGCCCGACCAGGCCCGTGCCCCCGGAGACCAGGACTTTCATGTCGTCGTCACCCGCAGCGGATTGGGAAGCGTAGCGACATCGGGAATGCCCTCACCGCGATAGAAGGCCTGCCACAGATCGATGAGCGGTTGCAGCTTGTCGGCCTTGGGATGATCGGCCTCCCACGGCTTTTCATATTGGTAATGCAGGACGCTGATCTTTTTCCAGTCCCATAGCTCCGGCAGATTGAACCAGACATATTGCAGCATGTTCATGAACACCGGCAGGCCATGCCAGTCGGGAAAGAAGGTCTCGAGAAAGGTCTGGTCGGTGCGCCGCCAGAAGACGTCCGGCTCGTCCAGCCGCTTCAGCATGGCGCCGAAGGTGGCAAGAGAAGGCATGGCGACGAAGACACCGGAGTTCAGCCGGTGGAAGTCGCCAAGGCTCTCGTAGACATTCGGCGCGGCGGAAAACTCCGGATAGTCGAACAGCCTGTCGATATTCCTCAGCACCAGCGCATCGGCGTCAATGAACACGCACGTCTCATAGTCGATCAGCTGCCAGAGCCTCAGCTTGCAGAAATTGTCGAGCGGCGAATGGAAGGCGGGCTTGCGTCCTTTGGTGAACGGCGCGGCCGCATGCAGATTGCCGCGGGCATGGCGAAGGTTGAAAGCATCCGACAGCGGCAGGTGCTCGACGGCAACCAGGCGGCAGCCGAGCGCTTCCAGCGGCTGCAAGGACGAAGCCTCCACCCCGCCGGTATGAAGAACGACGATATCCGCCGCCGATCCGCTGGTCAGGATCGACCGCGCCAGCGCCACCGCACCCATTGCATAGTCGGCATTGGTCACAAGCGTGACGAAGGCCTGGCGCGATCCCGCCGTGGCCTGCGGCCGGATGCCCTGCAGCATCTCCGTGCCCATCATCATGACACGGATTTCAGCCGCTTACCTTCCGGATCCCGGTTGATCGTCTTGGCGATGTCCTTGGTCCAGGCCGATACGGCCGGCACGCGCGAACGGTCGACTCGATAGGCGAACTTCTTCGCCACATCGACGATCTCATCGAGCAGGCCGCCCTGCAGCGTCGTCGGTTCGAGCCCGAGCTCCAGGAACTTCTCGTTGCGCACGATCAGTTCGTTCTCCGGCGCTTCCTTGCGGGGATTGGGCAGCCAGGCGATTTCCGCACCGGTCATCTTCGAGATCATCTCGGCGAGATCGCGCACGCGGTGCGTCTCCGTCATCTGGTTGAAGATCTCGACCCGCGAACCGCGCGCCGGCGGGTTCTTCAGCGCAATCTCGATGCAGCGGACCGAATCCTGAATGTGAATGAAGGCGCGCGTCTGGCCGCCGGTACCGTGCACGGTCAGCGGATAACCGATGGCCGCCTGGATCAGGAAGCGGTTGAGCACCGTGCCATAGTCGCCGTCATAGTCGAAGCGGTTGACGAGCTGCGGATGGCGGCGGGTCTGTTCGGTATGCGTCCCCCACACGATGCCCTGGTGCAGATCGGTGATTCTGAGCCCGTCGTTCTTGGCGTAGAACTGGAACAGCAGCTGATCAAGGCACTTGGTCATGTGGTAGATGGAGCCGGGATTGCTCGGATAGAGGATCTCCTGGGAAACCGTGTCTCCGCCGATCGTCTCGATGCCGACCGGGAGATAGCCTTCCGGGATTGCCGCCCCGATGGTCGAATAGCCGTAGACGCCCATGGTGCCCAAATGGACGAGGTGCGAATCGAGGTTGAGCTCGGTCAGCGCGTTCAACAGATTGTGCGTGGCGCTCACATTATTGTTGACGGTGTAGTTCTTGTGGCGGTCGCTCTTCATCGAATAAGGCGCCGCGCGCTGCTCGGCGAAATGGATGATCGCGTCCGGGCGCTCCTCGGCCAGCCAGTTCTTCAGAAGCTCGTAGTCCTTGGCAAGGTCGATGAGATGAAAATGGATGCGCCGGCCGGTCTCCGCATGCCAGATGCGGGTGCGTTCCTGGATCGAATCCATCGGTGTCAGCGACTGTACGCCAAGCTCGGTATCGATCCACCGACGCGAGAGATTGTCGAGGATGTGGATGTCGTGACCGGCATCGGAAAGGTGCAGGGAAGTCGGCCAGCCAACAAACCCGTCTCCGCCCATGACTGCAATCTTCATGTGATAGTCTCCTGTGCCGGTGGGTGGGAAATCTGATAATGCCAATTTGTGACAGAACTACAATGGGCCGCGGATCGGCGACCCGGCAAGCGTTCACCGGTAACGGGAAAACAAGGTAAGAATATGATTCATAAGGCGATTCCCTTAAGCGGCGAGCTGACGGACGAAGGCCACCGCCTCACCCAGCGCGTCTATTACGAAGACACCGACTTCTCGGGCCTCGTCTACCATGCGCGCTACCTGCACTTTCTGGAGCGCGGCCGGACAGACTATCTGCGCTGCCTCGGCGTCGAGCAGAGCACCCTGATCGGCATCGACGAAGAAGGTCTTGTCTTCGTCGTCCATCGCATGGAAATCGACTTCAAGGCTCCGGCGCGAATGGACGATGTGCTTGAGATCCGGACAACCACGACCAAGGCCGGCGGCGCCAAGATGGTGCTAGAACAGGAGATCCACCGCGACGGCACGCTCTTGATCGCCGCCAAGGTGGTGATCGCCGTCGTCAATCGCAAAGGCCGCCCGCGCCGCCTGCCGGAGGGATTGGCCGCCCGATTTCTAAGCTGATCTTCGTCAAGCGAAGCCCCGCCGCTAACGGAGCCTTAACCATAACGATGTCTTACTGCGGCAATGGAGTTTTGTGCGCCGCACGCCTTCCTTTGACCAAATTTGAAGGCAAGAAGGCAATCTGGGAGCTTGAAGCGGAATAAGGGCGTTCGGCGATGGCAACCGCACAATTCCGCAACAGAGCTATTTCACCGCCCGGTCCCGTGCCGGGCGTTTGGATTTCGGGGATTTAAGAGCGATGGAAGAAGTTGGTTTGGCAGCTGCGACGCATGATGTGAGCCTTTGGGCCCTGTTCATGCAGGCAGGCTTCGTCGTCAAGATGGTCATGCTCGGACTGCTCGCCGCCTCGGTCTGGACCTGGGCGATCGTGATTGACAAGTTCATGAGCTTTTCGCGCGCCCGCCGGCAGTTCGACCAGTTCGAACAGGTGTTCTGGTCGGGCCAGTCGCTGGAAGAGCTCTACCGGACGCTGGCCGAGCGCAGCAATACCGGCCTTGCCGCCATGTTCGTTGCGGCCATGCGCGAATGGAAGAAGAGCTTCGAACGCGGCGCACGCTCGCCGATCGGCCTGCAGATGCGTATCGACCGCGCCATGGACGTGACGCTCGCCCGTGAATCGGAAACGCTCGAAGCGCGCCTCGGTTCGCTGGCGACCATTGGTTCGGCTGCTCCCTTCGTCGGGCTGTTCGGGACCGTCGTCGGTATCATGACCTCCTTCCAGGCCATTGCCGGCTCGAAATCGACCAACCTCGCCGTTGTCGCCCCCGGTATCGCCGAGGCACTGCTGGCAACGGCAATCGGCCTCGTCGCCGCTATCCCGGCGGTCATCGCCTACAACAAATTCTCCGGCGAGGCCGGCAAGCTGACCGCCCGCATGGAGGGCTTCGCCGACGAGTTTTCGGCCATTCTTTCGCGCCAGATCGATGAGAAGCTGCAGCCTCGTCAGGCCGCACAGTAAACGGTCCGGCTTAGGAGACGCATGATATGGGCATGAATGTCGGATCGGCAGGCGGAGGCGGAGGCCGTCGTGGCGGAAGGCGGGGCGGCAGCAAGCGCGCGCCGGTGAGCGAAATCAACGTGACGCCGCTGGTCGACGTCATGCTCGTGCTCCTGATCATCTTCATGGTGGCAGCGCCGATGATGACCGTCGGCGTGCCGATCGACCTGCCGGAGACCCAGGCCAAGGCGATGAATTCGGACACCCAGCCGATCACGATTTCGGTCAATCCGGCCGGCGAGATCTACCTGCAGGAGACGCCGATCGCCCTCGACGAGGTCGTGGCCAAGCTCGAGGCGATCGCCACCACCGGCTACAACGAGCGCATCTATGTCCGTGGCGACACCGCCGCGGCCTACGGCACCGTCATGCAGGTCATGGCCCGCATCTCCGCGGCCGGTTTCAAGAACATCGGCCTCGTGACCCTGCAAGAACAGGACAAGTGATCGGACGCGATGAGAGGTAGTCTCATTTCTTCGGCTGTGCTGCACGGGCTGGCGCTTTCCTTCGCGCTGGTCAGCATCAGCGCGCCCGAATCCTTCGACGTCGCCGACGTCGAGGCGCTTCCGGTCGACATCGTGCCGATCTCGGAACTGACCCAGATCCAGCAGGGTGACAAGAACGCACCGGTGGCGGATAAATCCGCGCCTGTGCCGACGAAGAAGCCGAACTCCGTGCCCGATGCACAGAATGTCGGCGAAAACGACGTCGATCTGAAGTCCGTGCCCAAGCCGGCCGAGAAGCCGACCCGCGCAGAGTCTTCGGCCGCACCGGAAAAGGCGGAGAAGGTCAAGCCGATCCCGGACGACGTCACCAACGACATCAAGGACATCATCAAGGAAGAAACGGTCGCCGAAACGCCGAAGCCGACCGAGGTCGCCAAGGCCGAACCGCCGAAGCCCGAGGTGACGCCCGAGCCCAAGCCGGCCGAGAGCGAACCGAAGCCGGAAGAAGCCCAGGCCGAGGAAATCCCCCTGCCCGACAGTGTGCCCGTGCCGACCGCAAAGCCGAAGCCGGAAAAGCCGAAGCCGACCGAAGCCAAGCCGACGGAAACGAAGCCGAGCCAGAGCGAGACGGCCAAGGCCGACAACAAGAAGAAAGACGTCAAGACCCAGGAGACGGCGAAGTCGAAATCCGCCAAGGAGAGCGATTTCAACGCCGACGAGGTCGCGGCCCTTCTGAACAAGAACGACCCGACGGCAGGCGGCGCCAAGGCCTCGACCGACAAGGCAGCCTTCGGCGGCAAGAAGACAACCGGCGGTTCGGAACTCAGCCAGAGCGAGATGGACGCGCTGCGCGGCCAGATCCAGAACAACTGGTCGGTCATTCCCGGCCTTGCCGATGCGGCCGACGTTCGCATCCGGGTCAAGTTCCAGCTCGACGAATCCGGTCAGCTGATCGGCGAACCGGAAGTGACTGCCACCGGCGGCACCCCGCAGACCCAGCAGGTGCTGATGGGTGGCGCACGTCGCGCCGTGCTGCGCTCCGCTCCCTTCAAAAACCTTCCCCGGGAAAAATACGAGGCCTGGTCAGAGGTCATCGTCAATTTCGACCCCAGCGAACTGATGTAAAGAGCTGAAAGGCTTGGATCTTATGATGAAACTCAACCTTCTTCGAACCTTGATGGTGATCGTCGGCATGGCCGGCGCCTTCGCCACGCCGGCCCATGCCGTCGTCGAAATCAACATCAACAAGGGCAATGTCGAGCCGCTGCCGATCGCGATTACCGATTTCGTCTCGAACGACGGCATCGGTGCCAAGATCGCCGCCGTCGTCGAGGCCGATCTCAAGCGCTCCGGCCTGTTTGCCCCGGTCAACCGGGCAGCCTTCATCGAAAAGATCACCAATCCCGACCAGGCCCCGCGCTTCGAAGACTGGAAGGTGGTCAATGCCCAAGCGCTCGTCGTCGGTCGCATCAGCAAGGAAGGCGACGGCCGCCTGCGCGCCGAGTTCCGCCTGTGGGATACCTTTGCCGGCCAGCAGATGACCGGCCAGCAGTTCTACACCCAGCCGGAAAACTGGCGCCGCGTCGCCCACATCATCGCCGATGCGATCTATGAGCGCATCACCGGCGAAAAGGGCTATTTCGACACCCGCATCGTCTTCGTCTCCGAAAGCGGTCCGAAGACCGACCGCAAGCGCCAGCTCGCCATCATGGACCAGGACGGCGAGAACGTCCGCATGCTGACCGGCTCCAAGGACATCGTGCTTACGCCGCGCTTCTCGCCGAGCCGCCAGGAAGTGACCTACATGTCGTTCGAGGGCCAGCAGCCGCGCGTCTACCTGCTGCAGCTGGAAACCGGACAGCGTGAGGTCGTCGGCAATTTCCCCGGCATGACGTTTTCGCCGCGCTTCTCGCCGGATGGCCAACGGGTCATCATGAGCCTGCAGCAGGAAGGAAATGCCAACATCTATACGATGGACCTGCGTTCGCGCACGACGACCCGTCTGACCTCGACGGCGGCCATCGACACCTCGCCCTCCTATTCGCCGGACGGCTCGCGCATCGTCTTCGAATCCGACCGCGGCGGTCGCCAGCAGCTCTACGTGATGAATGCCGACGGCTCGGGCCAGCAGCGCATCTCGTTCGGCGACGGCTCCTACTCGACGCCGGTCTGGTCGCCGCGCGGCGACCTCATCGCCTTCACCAAGCAGTCGGGCGGCAAGTTCTCGATCGGCGTCATGAAGACCGACGGCTCGGGCGAGCGCATCCTGACCTCGGGCTTCCACAATGAAGGCCCGACCTGGGCGCCGAACGGCCGCGTGCTGATGTTCTTCCGCCAGACCGCCGGTGCCGGCGGCCCGCAGCTCTACTCGATCGACCTGACCGGCTACAACGAGCAGCTCGTCAAGACCCCGACCTACGCCTCCGACCCGGCCTGGTCGCCGCTGCTCGAATAGGCCGCAATCGCGCCGCTTTCTTGCCGCAAAGTGCTGGAAACAAGCGCTTTGCGGCCCTGCTTTAGCAGACTGTTAACCATACTCGTTGGATGCCGGTTAACCTCGAATGGTTAAAGTCCGGCAACCCTAACGGAAAGACATCAAGGAGACCGGCTATGAGCCGCATTCACACTCCGGCCAAGAGCCGCATGCAGCAGATCGCCAGCAACCCGGCCGTCATCGCCATTGCCCTGACGCTCGCACTGGCCGGCTGCGCTTCGAAGAAGAACCTGCCGAACAGCGCTTCCGACCTCGGTCTCGGCGCCGGCGCCGCAACCCCCGGCTCGACCCAGGACTTCACCGTCAATGTCGGCGACCGCATCTTCTTCGATACCGACTCCACCTCGATCC
>DAIMJJ010000202.1:0-7423 GCA_036722275.1 Rhizobium sp.
TGGCGGAGGAGGTGGGATTCGAACCCACGGTACGGTTTCCCGCACGCCGGTTTTCAAGACCGGTTCCTTAAACCGCTCGGACACTCCTCCGGTCTCCGCCTTATGCGCAAAGCCGATGCGCTTTGCAAGGTGGATTTGTCGGAGCCGGAGAAACCGCCCAAAGCCCCATGGCTCCCGGCTCAAGAGACGGGACACCGCATGAATATCCTCAAGTATGTCGCAGCCTCCATTAGGGGTTCATTAACCATACTTGTAAATGTCTGAAACAATCCACTACAATTGTTCGCAATTCTGCCATGTTGTGCCCGGTTTACTGCACCGTAACGGGACGGTTTGTGTCGCCTTTCGAGGGGGCGCAGCAGCAGGGGGCTGCGACCGGGAAATTCGGCAAGTGGGACAGATGAGACAGACAGGCGGCGCAACCTTGATCAGCGGAGCGAAATGGCTCGCTTTGACCGTTCTTTGCGCGACGCTGGCCTCGTGCTCGACCACCGGCGACAAGCCGTCCGGCAAGAAACGCTCCAAGGAATACTTTGCCGAATCCGAATACGGCGTGAAGGCGAGCCCGCGGCTGGTCAAGAACGGCCCGGTGCCCAAGGGCGGCGGCCGCTACATGGTCGGCAAACCCTATACGGTGAAGGGCAAGGTCTACGTTCCGAAGGACAATCCCGCCTACGACAAGACCGGCATCGCCTCCTGGTACGGCTCGGCCTTCCACGGCCGCCAGACCGCCAATGGCGAGCTCTATGACCAGTACCATCTGTCGGCGGCGCATCCGACCCTGCCGCTGCCGAGCTATGCGCGGGTCACCAATCTGGAGAACGGCAGCTCGGTGATCGTGCGTGTTAACGACCGAGGGCCGTTCCATTCGAACCGCATTATCGACCTGTCCAACAAGACCGCCGACATGCTCGACATGCAGCACAGCGGCACCGGCAAGGTGCGCGTGCAATATGTCGGTCCGGCACGGATGGACGGTCATGACATGCCCTATCTGATGGCTTCTTATGTGAAGAAGGGCGACCGCTCGCCGGTGGTCGATCCGCAGGGCCAGATCGCAAGCGGCGTGATGGTGGCCTCCGCCGATCACTCGACCTTGCCGGCAAGCCCCGCCTACCAGGCACCGACTATGACCAGCCTTGCCGGTCCGACGCCGTCTGTGCCCGATCCGTCGGCCGCATCTTCGGCCGAGGCATCTTCGGCGTTTGATCAATTCGTGCTTCTGCCTGAATTCGGGCCCTTGCCAAGCCAGCGGCCGCTCGACGGGCACTACCTGCGGCTGCCCGATGCATCCGCTGCCTCGGCCTATGCACCGGCTGCGGCCGAAGCGCCGGCGGCGCTTGCCATCGGCGAAATAATGGTGCGCAATGACGGCCTGACTGAGGCCTCGATTCTGTCTTCGGTCGCGCGCGGCGCCACCAAGCTGTCCGCACGGCGATAGACACCAGGCCGGCCGGGTCGCTTGCAAAAGCGGGCCGGCAGACCCGTGGCGAGCAACAGAAGTAGACGATGCGACACAGCCTTGCCCTTGCCCTCCTGTTCGCAGCCTTTGTCCTTTTCCGCCCGGCGCTTGCCCAGCAAGCGCAGCCGAAGCTGTTCGAGACGAAGGCTCAGCAGGTCCTGATGATCGAGGCGTCGACGGGCACCGTGCTGCTCGCCAAGGGCGAGGACAAGCCCTTGCCACCCGCGTCGCTCGCCAAGCTGATGACGCTCGACGTGGTGTTCGATGCCATCCGACGCCGCGAAATCGGGCTGGAGACCGTCTACAAGGTGTCGGAGCACGCCTGGCGCACCGGCGGCGCACCGTCGCGCACGGCGACGATGTTTGCCGCCCTCAACTCGCAGATCCGGGTCGATGACCTGCTGAGGGGCGTCGCGGTGCAGATGGCCAACGACGCCTGCATCATTCTGGCCGAGGGCATCGGCGGCAGTGAAGCGGATTTTGCCAAGCGCATGAACGAGCGCGCCCTGGAACTTGGGCTGACCGCCAGCAACTTTGTCAATCCGACCGGCCTTCCCGATCCCGGCAACCGCACGACCCTGCGGGATATGGTGACCCTCGCGCGGCATCTGCAGACGGCCTATCCGGAATTCTACCGGCTGTTCACCCAGCCGGAGTTCGAATGGAACAAGATCCTGCAGCGCAACCGCAACCCGCTGCTCGGACGCAGCGCCGGCGTCGACGGGCTGGCATCGGGCTTTGCCGAGGAGAGCGGCTATGCCCTCGTCGCCTCCGCCGAGCGCAATGGCCGGCGGCTGTTCCTGGCGATCAGCGGGCTTTCCAGCGACAAGGAGCGCACCGAGGAAGCGATCCGGCTGTTCGACTGGGCCTTCGCCACCTTCGGAATGCGCCACCTGTTCAAGCCGGGTGAGGTGATCGGAGCCGCCAGCGTCTATGGCGGCGATGCCGGAAATGTCGGGCTGGTCGCCGAAGGGCCGGTCGACGTGTTCGTCGCAACAAACGATCCGGAACGGCTGCAGGCCAAGATCGTCTACCGCTGGCCGCTGCGCGCGCCGATCGAGGCCGGAGCGGAGGTCGGGGTGCTCAAGGTCTCGTCGGGCGAACGTCTGCTGCGCGAGGTCAAACTCAAAAGCGCTGTCGCGGTCGGCGAGGGCACGCTCAGTCAGAAGGCGGGAGACGCGCTGTTTGAGCTGCTTTTCTTCTGGCTCTGACGTTTCCTTTGCGGTTTCGCCGACCCAACTTATAGGCTAAACAGGGCAAAACGGCCGCAGCGGCTGGCAGTGCAGGGCAAAGAACGTGTCGAAGAGTGGCGGATTGTTCGTGAGTTTCGAGGGAGGTGAGGGGGCCGGCAAGTCGACCCAGATTCGCCGCCTCGCCGACCACCTGCGCCGTCGCGGCTTCGATGTCATAACCACCCGGGAACCCGGCGGATCGGCGGGCGCCGAGGCCCTGCGCCACGTGCTTCTCTCGGGGGCGGCCGAACCCTTCGGCATCCGCATGGAGGCGCTTCTGTTTGCCGCGGCGCGCAACGATCATGTGGAGACTGTGATACGTCCGGCGCTCGCCAAGGGCTTCATCGTGCTGTGCGACCGTTTCATGGATTCCTCGCGCGTCTATCAGGGCGTTACGGGCAATCTCGAACCTGAGTTCATCGATGCGCTCGAACGGATCGCTGTCAACGGTGTCGTGCCGGACCTCACGCTGATCCTCGACCTGCCGGCCTCGACCGGGCTCGAGCGCGCGCGCGGCCGACTGGCAGCAGGGGCGGAGGCGGGGACGGCGCCCGACCGCTTCGAGCGCGAGGAACTCGACACCCACGAGAAGCGCCGGGAGGCCTTTCTCGACATCGCTGCCGCGGATCCGAAGCGTTGCCGGGTCATCGATGCGGCGCTGAGCGTCGGCGAGATTGCCGAGAACATCGCCGCCGTTGTCGAGCCGATGATCACTGATCGGGTTCAGATCGACAAGCGCGAACCGGTTGGCGCCGAATGAGCGAGGAACGTTATGGTGTCCTCGACGGGGCGATTGCGCCGGCCGTCAATGCCAAGCTGTTCGGGCATGAGGAGGCCGAGGCCTTCCTGGCGCGCACTTATCGCTCGGGCAAGGGCCATCATGCCATCCTGATCGAGGGGCCGGAAGGGATCGGCAAGGCGACGCTCGCCTTCCGCTTTGCCAATCATGTGCTGACCCATCCCGACCCGACGAGCGCGCCCGAACGGATCGCCGACCCGGACCCGGCCTCGATGGTCAGCCGGCAGATCGCGTCGGGTGCCAGCCATAATCTGCTCTATCTCACCCGGCCGGTCGACGAGAAGACCGGCAAGGTCAGGACGGCGATCACCATCGACGAGGTGCGGCGCGCCGGGCATTTCTTCTCGCAGACCTCGGGCACCGGCGGCTGGCGCATCGTCATCATCGACCCGGCCGATGACCTCAACCGCAATGCCGCCAATGCAATCCTGAAGATCCTCGAAGAGCCGCCGAAGCGGGCCATGTTCCTGGTGCTGTCGCATGCGCCGGGCAAGCTCTTGCCGACCATCCGCTCGCGCTGCCTGCCGCTGAAGCTTTCCGCCCTGTCCGACACCGCGATGCGCCAGGCGCTCGGCCAGCTCGGCCTCGCCATCGCCGGCGAGCAGGCCGAGCGGGTGCTGTCGCTGTCCAAGGGCAGCGTGGCGCAGGCGCTCAAGCTTGCCAATTACGGCGGCGCCGACATCATCGAGGCCTTCGAGAAGCTGTTGCGCGAAAACGGGCCGGCGGCGCGCAAGACGATGTACAAGCTCGCCGAGGCGCTGAGCGCCAAGGACAGCGACGTCGCCTTCGGTTTCTTCATCGAGCATCTGGGCGAATTCCTGATGGCGGAGGCGCGGGCGGCAGCGCTTGCCGGCGCGCTTGGCCGCGCCGACCACTTCGCCAGGCTTTCATCGACCATCACCGAACAGCTGGCGGTCGCCGGCGCCTACAATCTCGAGCGCAAGCAGACCATCCTCGACATTCTGTCGACCGTGGCCGCCTGAGCGGCACCTGCTCCTGCTGCAGGGCGGCTGCGGCGCCCCGCCTCTGGCGCAAGGCACCCCTTCGCGCAAAAGGGTTGTTTCTTCGGCCGCAAGAATGCTCTAAGTACCGGCCATATTCAAACAGGCGCAATCGACGCGGATCATAAAGACCGACCATGAAAGACACCTACTTCATCACCACAGCCATCGCCTATCCGAACGGCAAGCCGCATATCGGCCATGCCTACGAGCTGATCGCCACCGACGCCATGGCGCGGTTCCAGCGGCTTGACGGAAAGGACGTCTTCTTCCTCACCGGGACGGACGAGCATGGCCAGAAGATGCAGCAGACGGCGCGAGCCGAAGGGATCGCGGTCGAGGATCTTGCCAAGCGCAATTCCGACGAATTCCGCGCCATGGGCCGGATGCTGAATTCGTCGAATGACGACTTCATCCGCACCACCGAGCAGCGCCATCATGCCACCGTCCAGGAAGTCTGGCGCCGGATGCAGAAGAACGGCGACATCTACAAGGACAGCTATGCCGGCTGGTATTCGGTGCGCGACGAAGCCTATTACCAGGAAGAAGAGACCGAGCTGCGCGCCGACGGCGTGCGCTATGGACCGCAGGGCACGCCGGTCGAATGGGTCGAGGAGGAAAGCTATTTCTTCCGTCTCTCGGCCTATGAAGACAAGCTCCTGAAGCTCTACGAGGATCAGCCGGACTTCATCGGCCCGAACGAGCGCCGCAACGAGGTGATCTCGTTCGTGAAGTCGGGTCTGAAAGACCTGTCGATTTCGCGCACGACCTTCGACTGGGGCATCAAGGTGCCGAACGATCCGAAGCATGTGATGTATGTCTGGGTCGATGCGCTGACCAACTACATCACAGCGACCGGCTATGTCGAAGACGAGAACGGTCCGCGCGCCAAGTACTGGCCGTGCGACGTGCACATTATCGGCAAGGACATCATCCGCTTCCACGCCGTCTACTGGCCGGCCTTTCTGATGTCGGCGGGCTTGCCGCTGCCCAAGCGCGTCTACGCCCACGGCTTCCTGCTTAACAAGGGCGAGAAGATGTCGAAGTCGCTCGGCAACGTCGTCGACCCCGTCGATCTCGTCAATCATTTCGGCCTCGACCAGGTGCGCTACTTCTTCCTGCGTGAAGTCTCCTTCGGCCAGGACGGCAGCTACAGCGCCGAGGCGATCGCCACCCGCATCAATGCCGATCTTGCCAATGGCATCGGCAATCTGGCCTCCCGTTCGCTGTCGATGATCGCCAAGAACTGCGAGGGCAAGGTGCCGACGCCCGGGCCGCTCACCGACGCGGACAAGGCCATGCTTGCGACGGCCGACGCGATGATCGCCACCTGCCGCGCCGAGATGGCCGAACAGGCGATCCACAAGGCGGTTGCCGCCATCATCGGTACGGTCAACGAGGCGGACCGCTATTTTGCAGCGCAGGAGCCCTGGGTGCTGCGCAAGACCGATGTGCCGCGCATGGAAACCGTGCTCTACGTGACGGCCGAAGTGGTGCGCCAGATCGCCATCCTGTTCCAGCCGATCATGCCGGCATCCGCGCAAAAGCTGCTCGACCTCGTGGCTGCCGCCGCCGACAAACGCGATTTCGCAGCGCTGGGTGAAGCGGGACGTCTGGTGCCGGGCACCGAGCTTCCGGCACCGGCCCCGGTCTTCCCGCGCTATGTCGCGCCGGACGCGGACGCGAAGGCTTGAAGAACCGATGCTGATCGATACCCACTGCCATCTGGATTTCGCCGACTTCGACGCCGAGCGGGACGCGCTTGTCGCCCGTGCCGCGGAGGCGGGCGTGACCCAGATGGTGACGATCTCCACAAGGGTGAAGAAGCTCGACACGCTGCTGGCTCTGACCGAACGCTATCCCGGCGTATTCTGCTCGGTCGGCACGCATCCGAACAATGCCGACGAGGAACTGGACGTTACCGCCGACGATCTCGTCAGGCTGGCGGAAAGCCATGACAAGGTCGTCGCCATCGGCGAATGCGGCCTCGACTATTTCTACGACACGCAGAAGCCCGAGGACCAGAAGACCGGGTTCCTCCGGCATATCGAGGCTTCCCGCCGCACGCAGCTGCCGCTCGTCATCCACAGCCGCAGCGCCGATGAGGACATGGCGGCGATCCTGACCGAAGAGACAGGGAAGGGGGCCTTCCCCTTCATCCTGCATTGCTTCTCTTCCGGCGAGGCGCTGGCGAAGACGGGGGTCGCGCTTGGCGGCTATGTCTCCTTCTCCGGCATCCTCACCTTCCCGAAATCGACGGAGCTGCGCGAGATCGCCAAGACCGTGCCGCTCGACCGGCTGCTGGTGGAGACGGATGCGCCTTATCTTGCGCCGAAGCGCTGGCGGGGCAAACGCAACGAGCCGTCCTATGTGGTCAACACGGCCGAAGTGCTCGCCGAGACCATGGGCGTGAGCTTTGAGGAGATGGCGCGCATCACCACCGAGAATGCCTTCCGTCTCTTCACCAAGATGCCGAGGCTCTGAGCCATGATCTATCGCCGTCGCTTCACGGTCCTCGGATGCGCGTCGTCTCCCGGCGTGCCGCGCATCAATGGCGACTGGGGCGCCTGCGATCCGAACAATCCGCGCAACCGGCGCACGCGGGCCTCGTTCATGGTGCAACAGTTCGCGCCCGACGGTGGCGTGACAACGGTCATCGTCGATACGGGGCCGGATTTTCGCGAGCAGATGATTGCCGCCCGCGTGGAACAGGTGGACGCGGTCATCTATACGCACGGCCATGCCGACCATCTGCACGGCATCGACGATCTGCGCGGCTATTTCGTCATGCAGAAGCATCGCATCCCGATTTACGCCGATGCCTATACGATGGAGCGCATCCGCCAGGGCTTCGGCTATTGCCTGGAGACGCCGCCGGGCAGCAATTATCCGCCGATCGTGCTGCCGAACGTGCTCGAGGACCTGTCGC
>DAIMJJ010000203.1:0-4482 GCA_036722275.1 Rhizobium sp.
CGGTCGTGGTTGATGTGGCCGATGACGATAACGGGTGAGGAGGAGTGCGGGGTTAAGGGCATGCCTTGCGGTCGCCTTTCTCTCTGGTCGCGGGCGGGACGGTCAACCCTGCCCACCATGCCCTTGCGGCGAAATGGCGGCAAGGTCCGCCGGCCATCCGGGCCTTCTGCTTCTTCGAACTGGCGCCTGCGGCGTCTTCTTGCGGAACCCTGCGAGGTCCGATTTCATTTCGGCAGGGAGCATCGACGCTCACAAGACGCGGAAGGAGAATGACAGTGGCAATCAGAGCAGTCGTGTGGGGAGAGAACATCCATGAACACACCAATGCAGTCGTGAAAAGTATATACCCCGACGGAATGCACACCACCATCGCTGCAGCACTCAATCACGAGCCGGGGATCGAGGCGACCACGGCGACGCTGCAGGAGCCTGAGCATGGACTGACCGAAGATCGGCTGAAAGGCACCGATGTTCTCCTCTGGTGGGGACACAAGGATCATGGGGCCGTCTCGGATGACGTGGTGGAGCGTGTCGCACGGCGCGTGCATGAGGGCATGGGCTTGATCGTCCTTCACTCGGGACATTTTTCCAAACCGTTCAAGCGGCTGATGGGCACGCCCTGCGCACTGAAATGGCGCGAGGCGGGCGAGCGCGAGCGCATCTGGACGGTCAATCCGGGGCATCCGATCGCCGAGGGCGTTCCCGAAAGCTTCGTACTCGAGAACGAGGAAATGTACGGCGAGTTCTTCTCCGTCCCCGAACCGCTGGAAACGGTGTTCATTTCCTGGTTCGCCGGTGGCGAGGTGTTTCGCTCCGGCCTGACCTGGCGGCGCGGCGCGGGCAACATCTTCTATTTCCGCCCCGGTCACGAGACCTATCCGACCTATCACGACGAGACGGTTCAGCGCGTGATCCGCAACGCGGTCAAATGGGCCTACAATCCTCGGCCTGCCTTCACCGCGATCCACGACGCGCCCAATGTGCCCGTCGAACAGGCGCTCGAGCCGATCACCGAGCGTGGTCCCAAGCTGCACAAGGCCGGCGAAGAGGGCTACAAGTGATGAGCCCGATCCGTCTTCTCGTGCTCGGCACGGGCGGCATGGCCAATACCCATGCGATGAACTTCGCCACCCTCTCCGATGTTCAGCTGGTCGCCGCGGTCGATGTCGATATTGCCAAGGTCCGAGCCTTTGCTGCTCGGCACGACATTCCCCACACGTTCACCTCGCTCAGCGAGGCGATCCTCTGGGGTGAGTTCGATGCGGTAACCAATGTGACGCCCGACCGTATCCACCACCCGACGACGCTGGCACTTCTGGCGGCCGGCAAGCACGTGATGTGCGAGAAGCCCCTTGCCGAGACCTATGCCAAGGCTGACGAAATGGCGACGGCGGCCGAAGCGTCCGGCCTCGTCAACATGGTCAACCTCACCTATCGCAACGTCGCGCAGGTGCAGAAGGCGCGGCAGATGGTGATCGACGGCGAGATCGGCCGGGTGCGCCACATCGAGGCGTCCTACCTGCAGAGCTGGCTGGTCTCGAAGGCTTGGGGCGACTGGGCGACCGAGAGCCAGTGGCTGTGGCGTCTGTCGACCAAGCACGGGTCGAACGGCGTCCTCGGGGACGTCGGCATCCATATCCTCGACTTTGCCGGCTTTGGTGCGGCAACCGAGATCGGCAATGTCTTCGCGCGGCTGAAAACCTTCGACAAGGCGCCGGGCAACCGCATCGGCGAATATGATCTGGATGCCAATGACAGCTTCACCATGACCGCCGAGTTCACCAACGGGGCAATGGGTGTCATCCATGCCAGCCGCTGGGCGACCGGCCATCTCAACGAGCTGCGCCTCAGGGTCCACGGCGACAAGGGCGCGCTGGAGGTTGTCCATCGCGTCGACGGCTCCAAGCTTCGGGCCTGCCTGAAGGAGGATGTCGAGACGGCGGTGTGGAAGGAGATCGAGGTCGATCCGGTGGAAACCAACTACCAGAAGTTCATCGCCGCCATCCGCGGCGGTTACATGCAAGAGCCGAGCTTTCGCCATGCGGCCAATCTGCAGAAGGTGCTGGACCTTGCCATGATGACCGAGCTCGAGCGGCGCGAGCTTTCGGTCTGAAGCATCAAGCCCCCATCGGAGCGATGGGGGCTCGTCTCGGTGGCGCTCGGGCCGCGGTCCCAAGCCCATGCCGAGTGCCTTAGTAGGCGACCTTCACAACCGCCTTCTGTTCGACCGACTTCAGGGCCGCATCCGCAAGCGCAAGTGCGATCAGTCCGTCCTCGGCGGAGGGCGACAGGGGCGTGCCCTTCTCCAGGCTGTCGATGAAGGCAGAGATCTCGGCGGCGTAAGCCGCGGTATAGCGGGTCATGAAGAAATCGTGCAGCGGCGGGCGGGTATAGCCGCTGCCGGTCGCGATCTCGATCGACACCGGCCGCTGGTTCTCCGCCGAAACGGCGCCGAGCGAGCCGTGCACCTCGATCCGCTGGTCATAGCCGTAGGATGCGCGGCGGGAATTGGAGATGACCGCCTGGCGGCCGCTTTTCGTCGTCAGGATCAGGCTTGCGGAATCGTAATCGCCAAGTTCGCCGATCTTCGGGTCGACGAGCACGGAGGCCGAGGCCATGACCGTCTCGATCTCCTCGCCCAGCAGGAAGCGGGCCATGTCGAAGTCGTGGATCGTCATGTCGCGGAAAATGCCGCCCGAGACCTTGATATATTCGGCCGGCGGGGCGCCGGGATCGCGGCTGGTGATCGTCACCATTTCCACCTTGCCGATGGTTCCCTTGTCGATCTCCTGGCGAACCGCCTGGAAATGCGGGTCGAAGCGACGGTTGAAGCCGAGCATGACCTTGCCGCCGACCTTGCGCACCGTTTCCAGGCAGGCGCGCGCGCGGTTGACGTCGAGGTCGATCGGCTTTTCGCAGAAGATGGCCTTGCCGGCTTTGGCGAAGCGCTCGATCAGGTCGGCATGCGTGTTGGTCGGGGTGCAGATGATGACGGCGTCGATATCCTTGTCGGCTTCGATCTCGTCGATCGTCTTCACCGCAGCGCCGGAAGCCTCGGCAATGGCGTTTGCGGCGTCGGGAAAGGCATCGGCCACGGCCACCAGTCTTGCCCGTTTGTCCTCGGCGATTGCGCGCGCGTGCACCTTGCCGATCCGTCCGGCGCCCAGCAGGGCCAGTTTCGTCACCATCTCTTCTCCTCCCTTGGCCGCATTGCCGAACCGGCGCCGCACGCCCTAGACATTGTGTCGCGATCCATGGCCCTTGCACCGCCGATCTGCTTCGCGGCAAAGGTCGCGGGCTCCCTCTTGTGGAATGAATGTTCCAAAACATCGTTTGGAATATACATTCTATTTTGCTAGAATGCGATATCGTTTGTGTCAAGCGACATTGCGGAAAGGACAGTCATGACGGAAACCGGTGGCCCCACCAGCATCAAGGCATTCGAGGAAAGGCTGCTGGCGGTTTCGGAGGATCTGCCCAAACGGTTGCGGCAATGCGCCGACTATGTCGCCGCCAACAAGGACCGCATCGCGGTCTCGACCGTGGCCGAGATGGCCGAGGGTGCCGGCGTCCAGCCGTCGGCCTTCATGCGCTTCTGCCAGATTCTCGGTTTCTCCGGCTATTCCGAAATGCAGAAGCTGTTCCGCGACTCCTTCGTCGGCGGCTGGCCCGATTACACGACCCGTCTCCATCATCTGCGCGAAAAGGCCGAGGGCAGCCCGACGGCGCTACTCGCCGAGTTCGTCGAGGCTGGCCGTATGTCTTTGGAAGGATTGCTCAAAACGGTCGAGCCCCAGATGCTTGAGCAGGCGGTAGAGACGCTCGCGAGCGCAAAGATGATCCATATCATCGGCCTGCGCCGGTCGTTTCCGGTGGCCAGCTATCTCGCCTATGCGCTGGAAAAGATGCAGGTGCCGGCCATGTTGCACAGCGCCGTCGGCAAGCTGGAAAACCACTATGCCATCCGGCCGGGCGACGTGCTTCTCGCGATCACCTTCTCTCCCTATTCGGCCGAGACCATCGACCTTGTGGAGTCGGTGGCAGCCCGCGGCATTCCGGTCGTTGCGGTGACCGATACGATCGTCAGTCCCTTGCGTCGCTTCGATGCCATTACCCTTTCGGTTTCCGAGGTGGATTTCGGCGCCTTCCGCTCGCTTTCCGCGACGCTCTGTCTCGCCATCGCGCTGTCGGTCGCGGTGGGCACTGCACGTCAGGAAGATTGAATATTTGTATTGAAAGTTCCAAAAATAGAATTTATAGTCCATTATTAGAGGAGAGGGGAGGCCGCAGGTGTGCGGCAGCCTGACAGGACGGCCGGCGGGCAAGCGACCGCTTCGCCGACAGGGAGGTTCGCTTGGCACAGCTCGATCTGATCACCATCGGCCGATCATCGGTCGACCTTTATGGCGCACAGGTCGGCGGTCGGCTCGAGGACATGGCCTCCTTCAACAAGTATATCGGCGGCTCCCCCACCAATATCGC
>DAIMJJ010000203.1:4582-7350 GCA_036722275.1 Rhizobium sp.
TCGAGGACATGGCCTCCTTCAACAAGTATATCGGCGGCTCCCCCACCAATATCGCGGCCGGTACCGCTCGGCTCGGCCTGAAGTCCGCGGTGCTCACCCGCGTGGGTGACGAGCACATGGGGCGTTTCATCCGTGAGCAACTGGTGCGCGAGGGCGTGGATGTTCGCGGCGTGAAGACAGATCCGGAGCGGCTGACCGCGCTGGTGCTCCTCGGCATCCGCGACGAACACCAGTTTCCCCTGATCTTCTATCGCGAAAACTGCGCCGACATGGCGCTGTGCGAGGATGATGTCGATCCGGACTTCATCAGCTCCGCGCGGTGTGTGCTGGCGACGGGCACGCATCTGTCGCACCCGCGCACGGAGGCTGCGGTGCTGAAGGCGCTGAAGATCGCCCGCGAGAGCGGCGCCAAGACCGCGCTCGACATCGACTACCGACCCAATCTCTGGGGACTGGCCGGCCATGGAGCGGGCGAAAGCCGCTACATCGAATCCCAGGCCGTGACCGAGAAGCTGCAGGCCACGCTTAACCTGTTCGATCTGATCGTCGGCACGGAAGAGGAGTTTCACATCGCCGGCGGCACGACCGATACGCTGGAGGCACTCAAGGCCGTTCGTCGGGTGTCCAGCGCCGCGCTGGTCTGCAAACGGGGCGCCATGGGGGCCGTTGTTTTCCAGGATGTCATCCCCGACAGTCTGGATGCCGGTCAGTCGGGTGAGGGGTTCCCGATCGAGGTCTTGAACGTGCTGGGTGCCGGCGACGGCTTCATGTCCGGGCTGCTGAAAGGCTGGCTGACGGGGGAGGACTGGCCGACCAGCCTCAAATTCGCCAATGCCTGCGGCGCCTTTGCGGTGTCGCGGCATGGCTGCACGCCTGCCTATCCGAGCTGGGACGAACTGCAATATTTCTTCAAGACCGGCATCCGCAACACGGCGCTGCGCAAGGACGAGGCACTGGAGCAGGTGCACTGGTCCACCAACCGCAAGGGCGACTGGTCGACGATGCGGGTCTTTGCCTTCGACCATCGCATGCAGCTGGAGGCGATGGCTGACGAGGAGGGCGTGCCGCGCGAGCGGATCGGCGCTTTCAAGGCGCTCTGCCTCCAGGCGGCCCTTGATGTGGCAGCTCGCCGGCCGGGCTACGGCATCCTGTGCGACGGCCGGCTAGGCCGCGATGCGCTCTATGCGGCCAGCGGCTCGGGCCTGTGGATCGGACGGCCGGTCGAATGGCCGGGCTCGCGTCCGCTGACGCTCGAACCCGAGCTTGGTCCTGACTTCGGCGGTCTGGTCGAATGGCCGCTCGAGAACGTGGTCAAGGTCCTTTGCTTCTATCATCCGGACGATCCGGCCGAGATGCGCGCCGAGCAGGAAGCGACAGTTCGTCGCCTGTTTGCCGCCGCGCGCCGCAATCGGCTCGAAATGCTGCTGGAGGTCATTCCCTCCAAGGTCGGTCCGACCGATGACGGCACGGTGGCGAAGATCATCGACCGTTTCTACGAGATCGGCGTCTATCCCGACTGGTGGAAACTGGAGCCGATGCGGACCGAGGCGTCCTGGGCCAATGCCTGCGCCGCCGTCGAGCGCCATGACGCCTACACGCGGGGGATCGTCGTGCTCGGCCTCGATGCCCCGCAGGCCGAACTCGAGGAGAGTTTCGCCCTGGCGGCACGCTTCGATCTGGTGAAGGGTTTTGCCGTCGGCCGCACGATTTTTGGCGAGGCGGCGCGCAAATGGCTGTCCGGCGCGGCAAGCGACGCGGAGGCGGTGGAGGAAATGGCGCAGCGTTATCGTAGTCTCTGTTCCGTCTGGGACAGGGCGCGGCAGGCGCGGGGCGCCTTGGGAGATCGGAAATGAAGACGGTGAGACTGACGGCGGCGCAGGCGATGATGCGCTACCTCGCCAACCAGCTGAACGAGGATGGCGTTCCTTACATGGCCGGCGTCTGGGCCATCTTCGGTCACGGCAACGTGGCCGGCATCGGCGAGGCGCTGCACGGTCTGCGTGATCGCCTGCCGACCTTCCGCGGCCAGAACGAGCAGTCGATGGCGCATGCGGCCATCGCCTACTCCAAGCAGCTGCGCCGGCGGCGCGCTATGGCGGTGACCTCGTCGATCGGTCCGGGTGCGGCCAATATGGTAACGGCGGCGGCGCTTGCCCATGTCAACCGTCTGCCGGTGCTCTTCATTCCGGGCGATGTGTTCGCCAATCGCGGGCCCGATCCGGTGCTGCAGCAGCTGGAAGATTTTGGCGACGGCACCATGACCGTCAATGACTGCTTCAGGCCCGTGTCGCGCTATTTCGATCGGATCATGCGACCCGAGCAGTTGCTGACCGCTCTGCCGCGCGCGATGCGCACCATGACCGATCCTGCCGATTGCGGCCCGGTGACGCTCGCCTTCTGCCAGGACGTGCAGGCCGAGGCCTACGACTATCCGGAGAGCTTCTTCGAGCCGAAGGTCTGGTATCAGCGCCGGCCGGAACCCGATGCGCTTGAGTTCGAGCGGGCCCTCGCTGTGCTCAAGGCGGCGAGGAACCCGGTCATCGTCGCCGGGGGCGGCGTGCATTTCTCCGGCGCGGCGGAGGTGCTCACGCGTTTTGCCGAAAAGCACGGCATTCCCGTCGTCGAGACGCAGGCCGGCAAGTCTGCGCTCGCCTGGGACCATGAGCGCAATTTCGGGCCCGTCGGCGTCACCGGCGCCGAATGCGCCAATATCGTCGCCGAAAAGGCCGATCTGGTGTTCGGCGTCGGCACACGGTTTCAGGATTTCA
>DAIMJJ010000204.1:0-7324 GCA_036722275.1 Rhizobium sp.
CGCATCGAGTGTTCCGAGGTCATGTGAGCCCAGCCATCTTTGCCATTGCAGGACCTGCGCGTTCTTGGTGTCTGCCACGAAAATTGCAGGAATTGCATGCTGCACATCGGCGGCTACCAAGCATGCCTCGCGCGCGTTGGGTTTATATATTTTTTCTTTCTCTGGGTTTGGTGGACATATTTGTCCCCCTTCACTGGTCACATCTGACCTCCTTGCCGGACGGATTTGACCGCCTTTGTCAGGGTAAAGGGTGACAATCTTGTCCGTCTTTTCGCGGGAGTCCGATGCGCGTAAAATCGACGCTGCTGAGGGACGATATTCCGTATTGTGCCCGACGCCATTCCCGCGCCGGACTTCGAACCATTCCTGGTCTTCGAGTTCCCGAATCGTCCGCTGGATTGTCTTGACGCTCTTGCCGGTAGCTACGGCAATCGTTTGATAGGACGGCCACGCCTTCTGGGTGTGGCCGTTCAAATGTGTGGTGACGATGTAAAGCGCCACAGACCGCGCGCTGTCACTCAAATTCCTGTCGCAGCTCAACAACTGGAGCCACTGAAGTTTGATCTCCCGAAATGGCCGAGGCTCGGTCATGCGCCCCTCCCATCGTGCGCGGAGTGTCTCGCATTGGCTGCGAGAGACGTGGGGCGCGATTGACGATCGGCGCGGCAAGTCGCTACGATCGCGCGATCAGGATGCCGGTAGTCTAGGTTTGACTTATTCGATATAAGTGGCTGATTTTCGATGGGGAGTTTGACGCGCCTTCTGCGGCAAGTTGTGGATCTTCCACCAATCAACCCGGATTGAAAATCCGCGTGTCGGTGGTTCAAATCCGCCTCCGGGCACCATTTTTCTACAAATTTAAAGACCTTGCGGAACGCTCTGAGACGCGTCAAGGCGTCGTATGGGCTCGCGCGTCCATCCGATGCGGCTCTGCATCATTGTCGGAGACGATCATGCCCGGCTTGCCACGCCGCTCTTTTTAGCGCTGTCCGTTGGCGAGTCGAATGATTGTTTGGGATCGACGCGTCGGGTATGCCAGCCCGGCACTCGTGCGGTCCATCGTCGACGCTGTTGAGCACCAGAAAGTGTTCGGCCAAGGGTGAACAGGTCGGGGACGAACCTTTGGCCATGCCGATGTGTTGGGGATTTCCACTTGCAGACGGTCAGTGGTCACGGTCCGAAGAGGAGAACCTCACTGGCGAACGAGCAATGGTTTGAGAAAGGCGCTGGACAGGAGGGCTTCGGTGTCGAGGCGATGGTGTTCGATGACGCCGGAGGAGGGGATCTCGTCTCGCTGCAGCAGGGACAACAGGGTTGCCGCATAGCCGGTTGCGACCGATGTCAGGGCATTGAAGGGTCCCTTTTTGGCGTCCGGGGAGAAGCGGTAACAGACCGTGCGTTCGCTTGGTTGGCGGCCGCGGCTGCCGCGGGCGGTGACCATCAAAAGCAGGATGTCGTCCTCGATCACCGGCAGGCCGTTGCACAGCAGGGAGCGGAGCATGTCGCGTCGGCTGCGAAGACCGAGGTCGTCCAGCAGAAAGCGCATGTAGTCGAGATGGCCGGGATAGCGGATCGTCTTGAACGTGACGTTCTTCAGCGATGAATTGGAGAAGATCGACAGGTCTCCGACGCCGCCGGAGGTGATGAACTCTTCGTAGTTGACGCCGTCTATGCTGAGCTTCCCATGCTCCTCGAGGGGCGCCAGCATCACCGGCCGGCCGTCCCTGATGGCGGCGCTCGGGCGGGTGTATTCGTCGATCAGTCCATCGACATTCCAGATCTGGCCATAACCGAGCCGATTGGTCGGAAAACGCGGCACGGCACCCACGCGAATGGTGAGATCCGTCACGCCGAAGCTTTCCTCCAGCAGTCCGCAGGCGATATTGCCGATCATGCCGGGCGAAACGCCGCAGCCGGTGAAGACCGCGCGCTGGCCGGAAAGCGCCGCGAGCATCTCGCGGGTCTGCGTCCCCGCGCAGGAAAAGTCCAGATAGTGGACATTGGCTCGTGCTGCGGCCCGGGCAATCTCGGACACGGCCGTCTCCGGCACGGCCGCGACCGCGACGTCCTGCCCTGAAAGCAGGGCGGGAAGGTCTTCGGGATGACGGAAGGTGCGCAATGTCGCGTCGAGCTGCATGGCGCGAAGGCTATCGAGTGCTTCTTCCGAACGGTCGATGATCTCCAGGGAGAAGTCGGCGTTTTTCGACAGGGTCACAGCCAAGGCCGTGCCGATCTTGCCGGCGCCGAATATGCTGACCTTCAACTTTGCCATGCCCGTGTTCACCCCTTGAACCGGGCGACGAAGCCCTGCAGTCGCGGGTTCTGCGGATTGAGGATCACCTGTTCGGCCGTGCCGGTTTCGGCAATCACGCCCTGGTCGAGGAACAGCACACGGCTTGCGACGTCGGCGGCAAAGGCCATTTCATGGGTGACGATCGCCATGGTCATGCCCTTCTCGGCAAGGCCGCGGATGACGGCGAGGACCTCGCCGACCAATTCCGGATCGAGCGCACTCGTCACTTCATCGAGCAGAAGCACTTCGGGTTCCATGGCGAGTGCCCGGGCGATCGCCACGCGCTGCTTCTGGCCGCCCGACAGATGGTTGGGATAGGCGGCATGCTTTTCGGCAAGCCCCACCTGGGCCAGCAGATCCATCGCCAGTTCCTCCGCCTCCCGTCTGGGCCGTTGGCAGACGACGACCGGTCCTTCGGTCACGTTCTGCAGCACGGTCTTGTGCGGGAAGAGGTTGAAGTGCTGGAACACCATGCCGACATGGCGACGCAGCGTGCCGATGCCGATCGTGTCGCCCTTGTCGCGGAACGCTTGCCCGACCGCCTTGTCCCGAAAGCGGATCGTGCCGCCTGTCGGGATCTCCATCATGTTGAGGCAGCGGATGAAGGTCGACTTGCCCGAGCCCGACGGGCCGATCAGCGCAACGACCTCGCCGCGCTCGAGGCTGAGATCAAGGCCCTTGAGCACTTCATGCGTGCCATAGCTCTTGCGCAGCGCCTGCGCCTCGATGATCGGTGCCTTGGCGTGAGAATTCTGTGTCATGTCCGTGCATCCGTTCCGTTAGTCGCTGACCCTGAGGCGCCGTTCGATCCAGTCCGCAGCCTGGGTCAGCGGCAGGAGCATGGCGATGTAGAGGCCGGCCATGAGCGTGTAGGATTCGAGCGGCCGATAGGTCTGGCCGTTGACCACCGCCGCCATGTAGGCGAGGTCGGCAACCGAGATGACCGAGACCAGCGAGGTGTTCTTGAACTGGATCACCGACTGGTTGATGAAGGATGGCAGCACCCGCTTCATCGCCTGCGGCAGGATGATCCGTTTCATCGACTGCCACGGGCTCATGCCGATCGCGGCGGCCGCCTCGCGCTGGCCTTTGTCGATCGAAACGATCCCGCCGCGGAAGATCTCCGCGTAGAAGGCACCGACATAAAGCGACAGCGTCAGCATCGCCGCGAGGCGATTGTCGATCGAGCCGCCGACCAGCAGCGGGAACGCGTAGTAAAACCAGAGAAGCTGGACGAGCAAAGGGGTGCAGCGGAAAATTTCCTGGTAGACGCGAGCTATGCCCGAGAGGATCCTGAAGCCGGACAGGCGTGCGGCGCAGGTCACAAAGCCGATCAGAACGCCGAAGACGATCGAGCCGAAGGTATAAAGAACCGTGATCCAGAGACCCCAGAGAAAGAGATCCCAGTATTGCCATACGGCGTGGAAATCCCAGCTGTAATTCATCGCGCACCTCCGATGATGCCGGTGACCGGGCCAGCGGGACAACGCCCGCAACGGGCATGCCGGTTGTCGTCAGACCTGTCTGTCATTCTTGTTCCCCTGGATCTTGCGTCGGCCTCCGGCAGGGCCGGAAGCCGACGGTTGATAGTCCTACGTCCGCTGACCACGGACAATGCAAAGCTGATGTCGCTGCTTAGCGCATTTCTTGGAAGGCGGCCGATGCGGACGCAAACCGGCCGAGGATCCCGGCGAGCCGGTCGCGGTTGGCAGCGGAGACCGGAACCATGGGAAGCCGCATCTCTGGCCCGGCGAGGTTGGAGAGCGCCAGCGCCGCCTTCACCGGCCCCGGATTGGACTCGATGAACATGCCATCCGTCAGTTCCGCGATCAGTTCGTGCAGCGCAAGGGCGCGCGCCGTGTCGCCGGCCTTCCAGGCCTCCACCAGCTGCACCATTTCGCGCGGCGCGACATTGGCCACCACGCTGGTGACGCCGACGGCGCCGAGCGACAGGAAGGGCAGGGTGAGCCCGTCATCGCCCGAATGGATGATCAACCGATCGCCGCAGGCCGCGCGCAGCTGGGTGACGCGGGCGGCGGAACCGCCTGCCTCCTTGATCGCAACGATGTTGTCATGGCGATCGAGCAAGGCCGCGCAGGTCTCCGGTGCGATTTCGACGCCACAACGGCCGGGCACGGAATAGAGCATGACCGGCAAGGATGTGGCTTCGGCCGCTGCGCCGTAATGGGCGATCAGGCCCGCCTGGGTCGGCTTGTTGTAATAGGGCGTGACGATCAGGACGGCGTCGGCCCCGGCCTTTTCGGCGCGCTTGACCTTTTCGACGGTCTTCTTCGTGTCGTTGGCGCCGGCGCCGGCCATAACCAGCGCACGCCCGGCGGCACGCTTGACCGTGCGGGCGATCAGTTCATCGGCTTCTTCCTCGGAAAGCGTTGCCGCTTCCCCCGTCGTGCCGACCGGAACGAGGCCGGCAACACCGGCCTCGAGCTGACGCTCGACCAGAGCATCGAAGGCTTCGAAGTCGATGGCGCCGTCGTTGAAGGGGGTAATGAGAGCGGTGAAGACGCCGCTGAAGCGCCGGTTGAGATCGTCCATGGTCATTTTCCTCTTGTGTAACACTAGTCGGTCAGGCTGTCCGCCAGGCTGTAGCGGCCGGTGGGTCGCGGGGTGGAGACGAGCCATTGGGCGGCGGCGAGCGCTCCTTCCGCATAGGCCGCACGCGTCTGGACCCGGTAGGTGAAGGTGGCCTCAGCGGATCCCATGGAAAAACGGACCTCGTTGACGCCGACCGTGTCGCCCTCGCGCTCGACGACGATCGACGGCTGCGGGGCTGCAAATCCCATGACGCGGCTGCGGGTCTCGAAGAGCTGCCGCTGAAGTAGCAAGGAAGTGCCGGACGGTTCGCTCTTCTTGCGGGCGTGATAGGTCTCGGCGACGGTGGCCTCGGCATCCGGCATGCGTCGCGCAAAGTCCATGGCCGCCTGGCGGAAGGCCTCGAAGCCGTGGGCGAAGTTCGCACTGATCAGCATGGGGCGATGGGCGCAAAAATCGCTCAGGCGAGCGTCTTCGTCTGGCGTAAACCCGGTGGTGCCGATCACCATCGGAATCGACTTCGTGCCGATCTGTTCCTGCAGGGCGAGGCTCGCCGCGGGAGCAGAAAAGTCGATCATCACATCGCAATGGGCGTTCATCGCCGAATCGGCCGGACGGTACTCGATGCTGCCGCCGGCAACCGGTGTGCCCAACAGTCGCGATCCCGGAGACACCAGGGCGGCGGCGAGCTCAAGGCCCGGATTGGCGAGGATCAGTTCGACGAGCCGGGTCCCGACCCGGCCCGATGCCCCCATGATGGCGATACGCATGGTTTCTCTCCTCAGTCGATTACGACCTTGGGCTCCGACATTTCGCGCAGCGCGATGCGAACGCCCTCGCGGCCGAGGCCGGAGCGCTTGACGCCGCCGAACGGTACATGCTCGGCGCGGAAGTCCGGACCTTCATTGATCATCACGCCGCCGACGATCAGGTCGCGGGAGAAGGTCTTGATCAGGGCATGATCATTGGTGAATACGCCGGCCTGCAGGCCATAGGCGCCGGCATTGACCTCGGCGATGGCTTGGTGCGGGTCCGAGAAACTGCGGATGGCGATGATCGGGCCGAAGGTTTCGTCGGCGATCACCGGTGCATCGGCGGCAACATTGGCAAGCACGGTCGGGGCAAAGACGGTGCCGTCATGGGTGCCGCCGGTCAGAAGTCGCGCGCCGTTGCCCGAGATGCTGGCATTGACGCGTTCCGCTACGGTTCTGGCCGCATCCAGATCGATCACGGTGCCCATATCGGTATCGTCCCTGGACGGATCGCCGAACTCGACCGCATCGACCGCCGCCAGCAGCTTCTCGGTAAAGGCCTTCTCGATGTCCTGGTGCAGGTAGAGCTTCTTGACCGCCGCACAGCTCTGGCCGGCGATCTCGAAGCGGTGGCCGATCGTCGTGGCGACAGCCTTGTCGAGATCGGCGTCGGGAAGCACGAACAACGGGTCGTTTCCACCCAGTTCCATCAGGCAGCGGACGAGACCGCTCGCATTCTTGAGCGCGAGGCCGGCTGCCGGACCGCCGGTGAATGACAGAAGGTCGATCGGCGAGCGGGCCAGCGACAGGGCAGCCTCGGCCGCGCCATGGACGATCTGGAAGAGACCCGCCGGCCAGCCGGCCTTCAGCGCCAGTTCGCGCAGCCGCGCGGCGGCCAGTGGAGCCTTGGGCGACGGCTTGGCAACCACGGCATTGCCCGCGGCAATGGCCGGGCCGAGCTTGTGGCAGAGCAGGTTGAGCGGATAGTTGAACGGCGTGATGGCGCCCACGACACCGACCGGTTCATAGGTGATCGTCGCCAGCCGGTCGGCGCCGCCTTCGACGATGGCGCAGTGCAGCGCCTCGCCGTCGAGGAAGGTTGCCGCATCGCCCGACAGTTTCAGCGTATTCTGCGCCCGACGCACTTCGTTGCGCGCCTCACGGATCGTCTTGCCCATCTCGTCTGAGATGATGCGCGCGAGGTTGTCGGCATCTGTGGCGATCTCGGCAGCCAGCGCATTGAGCATGGCGCGGCGCACCGCCGGCGTCGAGCGGCGGAACTCGTGCTGTGCGGCCTTGGCGCGCACGACGGCGGCGCCGATCTCGGCGGCCGAACTGACGGCGATTTCGCCGACCGGGGTACCGTTGAAGGGATTGCGGACCAGAATGCCCTCGGCAGCCTTGGGGGCCAGTCGCTGTGCTTGCGTCATCTCGGTAAACCTCGTCATTCGTTCTCGGTGTTCTTGGAAGCGGCGCCGGTCAGCGCCGCGATGGAAACAGGACGGATCGGCCAGCGGCGCCCGGTCAGGTGTTCGGCCGCAGGATTGGGCCCGTCACGATTGAGTTCGGCCATCAGCGCAGCGGTATTCGCCGCGCAGAACCGGCCCTGGCAGGCCCCCATGGCAAATCGGCCATTGTGCTTGACCTCCCGGCCGCTCAGCTTGTCTGCGCGGTCGCAGAGTTGGCGCAGGTCGCCGACGGTCTTGCCTTCACAGCGGCAAAGAATGGT
>DAIMJJ010000205.1:0-7258 GCA_036722275.1 Rhizobium sp.
GACCGCATCTTCTTCGACACCGACTCGACCTCGATCCGCGCCGATGCCCAGCAGACGCTCGACCGTCAGGCCCAGTGGCTCGCCAAGTACCCGAACTATGCGATCACCATCGAAGGCCATGCCGACGAGCGCGGCACCCGCGAATACAACCTGGCGCTCGGTGCCCGACGTGCCGCCGTCACCCGCGACTATCTCGCATCGCGCGGCGTTCCGGCCAGCCGCATGAAGACGATCTCCTACGGCAAGGAACGCCCGGTCGCCGTCTGCGACGACATCTCCTGCTGGTCGCAGAACCGTCGCGCCGTCACCGTACTCGGCGGCGCCGGCCTCTAAGCCCGGCCCTCCTTCACATGAGTTTGAAAAGGCGGTGTCCCCCGGGGCGCCGCCTTTCTGCTTTTCTCCACACTTTGGCCGAAGTTCGGTTGCTTTTTGCCGGCAATTGGAAAGAATCTTCGGGTCGCGCCAAACCCGGCGCGACGATTCATGAAGACAGGAACGATGACATGAAGAGACTTGTCATGGCCGCTTTGCTCGGGGCGGCGACTGTGGCCGGCCTGCATGGAAACGCCAGTTCGATGCAGCTTCTCGCACCGCGCCCCGCGCCGGATGCGGCTGCCGCAAGCGCTGGCGTCGACAGCGCGCCGGTGATCCTCGCCCAGAGCGCCGACCCGTCGATCCGCATCCAGCAGCTTGAAGAAGAGATCCGCAACCTCAATGGACGGATCGAGGAAATGAGCTTCCAGATCCTGCAGATGCAGGAGCAGATGCGCAAGACCCAGGAAGACAACGAGTTCCGTTTCCAGGATCTCGAAAAGGGCGGCACCAAGAAGAGCGGCGCACTCGACACGCCGGTTCAGGGAGGCGGACAATCGGATTCCGTCGCCCAGATCATCACCGACGATCCGGCACCCGGCAGCGATGCCGGGTCCCTGTCGACCGGCCAGCCGGAACAGGTTCTCGGTTCGATCGAACTCGACTCCGACGGCATGCCGCGGTCGGCAACGCTCAACCAGGGCGCCGTCGGCAACGGCTCCGGCGCCCTTCCCGGCGTCGAGACGATCGCCCCACCGAGCACACCGTCTGCCACCGCCTCGACCGGCAGCGAAAGTGATCTTTATCAGGTCGCCTACGCGCATGTACTCTCGGGCGACTACGCCATGGCGGAGAACGAACTGACCGACTTCATCTCCAGCTATCCGCAGAGTGCCAAGATCGCCGACGCCAATTTCTGGCTGGGCGAGGCCCAGTATTCGCAGGGCAAGTTCAACGAGGCGGCCAAGACTTTCCTCAACGCCCACCAGGCCTATAGCTCCTCCTCCAAGGCTCCGGAAATGCTCTTGAAGCTCGGCATGTCCCTGGCTGCCCTCGACAATACCGAAACGGCCTGCGCCACCCTGCGTGAAGTGACGAAGCGTTACCCCAAGGCCTCGCGCGCCGTAGTCTCCAAGGTCGCGTCCGAACAGAAGCGCCTGCGCTGCTGATGACCTCAGGCACGCCCGCCATGGGCACCGCCTCGCCGATCCTGCCTGACGACGCCGCCCGCCGGCTTCTCCATTCCCTGCATGCCCCCAGCCGCATTCTCGTCGCCATCTCCGGCGGCAGCGACTCGACCGGTCTGCTCATAGCCCTCCACAGCGCCCTCTCCCAGTCCACGATCCCGCACAGCCTTGTCGCTGCGACCGTGGATCATGCCCTTCGCCCGGGCTCGGCCGACGAGGCGCTGGCCGTCTCCCGCCTGTGCGCTTCCCTTGGAATTCCCCATCTCGTGCGGACCTGGCAGGGCGAAAAACCCTCGACCGGCATTCCCGCAGCCGCCCGCGAGGCGCGCTACGGACTTCTCGCCGACGCCGCCACGGCTCTTGGCGCCGATGTCATCGTGACCGGCCACACCGCCGACGATCAGGACGAGACAATCACCATGCGCGCCCGCCGCGGCGGCGACGACGGCCTCGGCCTTTCGGGCATGGCGCGCGCCGTGTTGTTCGACCGCCGCATCTGGGTCCTGCGCCCTTTTCTGGATGTTCGCCGTCAGGCGATCCGCGACATGCTCGACCGTCGGCGGATCGGCTGGATCGACGACCCCAGCAATGTCGACCGCCGCTTCGAGCGCGTCCGGGTCCGACTGGAGGGCAGCGCCCCTTCGCCGGCATTGCCGGACGACCGTGCCGCCAACCGCCGGCGCCTCTCCGACGCCGCAGCCGAAATCGTCAGCGGCTTCGCGACTGTCCACGCTGGCTGCCTGATCCGGCTGTCGCCGGAGACAAAAAATGCGCCGCCCGAGGTCCTGCGCCATGCGCTCGCCACCCTGATCGCGATTGCCGGCGGCAGACCGCACCGACCGGGCGCCGGAGCGCTCGACAGACTTATGCGGCTGGTCGCGACGGAAGCCGCCGGCAGGACCACCCTTTCCGGCGCCCTCATCCAGTGCCGGCGGGACGGCATTTTCCTCCTGCGCGAGAACCGCGATGTTTTGCCGCGTCCGCTGGCGCCGCACCAGACGCTGATCTGGGACGGCCGGTTTTCCGTCACCAATCGCACAGACGAGGAGCGCATCGCGGAACCCGGCCGCGCGCCAGTGCCAGCACCTCCCGATGTTCTTCTGACACCCGCCATAAGGCGCCATATCGGCTTCATCCTGCCGGAAATCCGCAGACACGGGAATGTGAAGGAGCATGCGCCAGCACCGGCCGGCGCGGTCGTGATCGAGCCGGCCTTTCCCCTTTTTGACCGTTTCCTTAGCGATACCGATCTGGCCCTCGCCGACAGCATTGCCCGCCTGTTTGGACGGAAGGCTTATTTGCCGCCTCCGGCTTAAGTGGTTATTGACGGAAAACGCACTCACGCCGCCGCTTTGCCTTGGCAAGGCCCCAGTGCGATCCTATGTTAGTCGGTAATCAGGCGGGCTCTTCAGCGCGCAACACATGTTCGGGGAGTTCGATGAACCCAAATTTTCGGAATTTCGCGCTATGGGCGATCATCGCCCTGTTGCTGGTGGCGTTGTTCACCATGTTCCAGACGTCGCCGTCGCAGACGAGCTCGCGTGAAATACCCTATTCGCAGTTCCTTCGCGAAGTCGACGCCGGTCGCGTCCGTGATGTGACCGTAACCGGCAACCGTGTACTCGGCACCTATGTCGAAAACGGTACGGCCTTCCAGACCTACTCGCCGGTCGTCGACGGAACCCTTCTGCAGAAGCTGCAGGACAAGAACGTGATGATCGTCGCTCGCCCCGAGACCGACGGCTCGTCCGGCTTCCTGAGCTTCATTGGCACCATGCTGCCCATGCTGCTGATCCTCGGCGTCTGGCTGTTCTTCATGCGCCAGATGCAGGGCGGCGGTCGCGGTGGCGCCATGGGCTTCGGCAAGTCGAAGGCCAAGCTTTTGACCGAGGCGCATGGCCGCGTGACCTTCGAGGACGTCGCCGGTGTCGACGAAGCCAAGCAGGATCTCGAGGAAATCGTAGAATTCCTGCGCGATCCGCAGAAGTTCCAGCGTCTCGGCGGCAAGATCCCGCGCGGCGTGCTGCTCGTCGGCCCTCCGGGCACGGGTAAGACCCTGCTCGCCCGCTCGGTCGCCGGTGAGGCCAATGTGCCCTTCTTCACCATTTCCGGTTCGGACTTCGTCGAAATGTTCGTCGGTGTCGGCGCAAGCCGTGTCCGCGACATGTTCGAGCAGGCCAAGAAGAACGCCCCCTGCATCATCTTCATTGACGAAATCGACGCCGTCGGTCGCCACCGTGGCGCCGGCCTCGGCGGCGGCAACGACGAGCGCGAACAGACGCTCAACCAGCTGCTCGTCGAGATGGACGGCTTCGAGGCCAATGAAGGCATTATCCTGATCGCCGCGACCAACCGTCCGGACGTCCTCGACCCGGCACTGCTGCGTCCCGGCCGCTTCGACCGTCAGGTCGTCGTGCCGAACCCGGACATCGTCGGCCGCGAGCGCATCCTTAAGGTGCATGCCCGCAACGTGCCGCTGGCACCGAATGTCGACCTGAAGGTGCTTGCCCGTGGTACGCCCGGCTTCTCCGGCGCGGATCTGATGAACCTCGTCAACGAAGCCGCCCTGATGGCCGCCCGCCGCAACAAGCGCGTGGTCACCATGGCCGAATTCGAAGACGCCAAGGACAAGATCATGATGGGCGCGGAACGCCGCTCGTCTGCCATGACCGAAGCCGAGAAGAAGCTGACCGCCTATCACGAGGCAGGACACGCGATCACCGCGCTCAACGTGCCGGTCGCCGATCCCCTGCACAAGGCGACGATCATCCCGCGCGGTCGCGCGCTCGGCATGGTGATGCAGCTGCCTGAAGGCGATCGCTATTCCATGAGCTACAAGTGGATGGTGTCGCGCCTGATCATCATGATGGGCGGCCGCGTCGCCGAGGAGCTGACCTTCGGCAAGGAGAACATCACCTCGGGTGCGTCCTCTGACATTGAGCAGGCCACCAAGCTTGCCCGCGCCATGGTCACCCAATGGGGCTTCTCCGACGTGCTCGGCCAGGTCGCCTATGGCGAAAATCAGCAGGAAGTCTTCCTTGGGCACTCCGTGTCTCAGTCGAAGAACGTCTCGGAATCGACCGCCCAGAAGATCGACACCGAAGTGCGCCGCCTGATCGATGAGGCCTATAGCGAGGCCCGTCGCATCCTCACGGAAAAGCACGACGACTTCGTCGCGCTCGCCGAAGGCCTGCTCGAATACGAAACGCTGTCCGGCGAAGAGATCAAGGCGCTTCTGCGCGGCGAAAAGCCGGCCCGCGACCTGGGCGACGACAGCCCGACCGGTCGCGGCTCCGCCGTGCCCTCGGCCGGCGCCAAGAAGGACACGCCGAAGGGTGGCGAGGCCGAAGGCGGCCTCGAGCCCCAGCCGCACTGACCACGGTCAGTCTTCTCATCCAGGCCATCCGCCGAAACCCGGCGGGTGGCCTTTTTCGTTGAGCTCACAAGATGTATGCGATGTTGACGGTAATTTACGTGCCCTTCGCCGCGATTTATGGCAAGAGCACGCCCATATCGCATGGCGGCCGGCGTGCCTCGCCGGTATGGGGCTGACGCCCCTTGGGACAAACGCCACGCGGCCACGGCCCGATCTTTGCAGGAGAACAGATGACACGTCGCTATTTTGGTACGGACGGCATTCGTGGTCAGTCCAATCAGTTTCCGATGACCCCGGACCTTGCCATGCGGGTCGGCATCGCCGTGGGTACGATCTTCCGCCGCGGCCACCATCGTCATCGCGTCGTGATCGGCAAGGACACGCGTCTGTCGGGCTACATGCTGGAAAATGCGCTGGTTGCCGGTTTCACCGCCGCGGGCCTCGATGTCTTCCTGCTCGGACCGATCCCGACCCCCGCCGTCGCCATGCTGACGCGTTCGCTGCGCGCCGATATCGGCGTGATGATCTCCGCATCGCACAATCCCTTCGCCGACAACGGCATCAAGCTCTTCGGACCGGACGGCTACAAGCTGTCGGACGAGATCGAACAGCAGATCGAGGATCTTCTCGAACAGGACATCTACGCACAGCTCGCACCGGCGCACGAAATCGGCCGCGCCAAGCGCGTCGAGGGCGACATCTACCGCTACATCGAGTTCGTCAAGCGCACACTGCCGCGTGACGTCACCCTGCATGGCCTGCGGGTCGCGATCGACTGCGCCAATGGCGCCGCCTACAAGGTCGCGCCGCTGGCGCTGTGGGAACTCGGCGCCGAGGTGGTCACCATCGGCAACGAGCCGAACGGCACCAACATCAACCTCGACTGCGGTTCGACCCACCCTGCGGCGCTGCAGAAGAAGGTGCATGAAGTGCGCGCCGACATCGGCATCGCGCTCGACGGTGACGCCGACCGCGTCATCATCGTCGATGAGACCGGCGCGATCGTCGATGGCGACCAACTGATGGCGGCAATTGCCGAGACCTGGGCCCAGGATCAGACTCTAAAGGGCGACGGCATCGTCGCCACCGTCATGTCCAATCTGGGCCTCGAACGCTTCCTGTCGGACAAGGGCCTGTCGCTTGCCCGCACCAAGGTCGGCGACCGTTATGTCGTCGAGCACATGCGGAGCCACAATTTCAATGTCGGCGGCGAACAGTCGGGCCATATCGTGCTCTCCGACTTCGGCACGACCGGCGACGGCCTCGTCGCAGCCCTGCAGATCCTCGCCTGCGTCAAGCGTTCGGGCAAGACGGTCAGCGAAATCTGCCACCGCTTCGAGCCGGTGCCCCAGCTTCTGCGCAATGTTCGTTTCTCCGGCGGCAAGCCGTTGGAGAACCCGACCGTCAAGCAGGCGATCGCGGATGCCGAAAACGAACTGTCGAAGAATGGCCGGCTGGTCATCCGCCCCTCCGGCACGGAGCCGCTGATCCGCGTCATGGCCGAAGGCGACGACCGCGAGCAGGTCGAACGCATCGTCAACGAACTGGTCAGCGTGATCGCCAGCGTTCGCAGCGAAGCGGCCTGAGATGAGCGTTAAGCCGAAGTAAAACGGCCGGCGGGTGAGCCACCCGCCGGCCGAACTTTGTTGGATGATTGACGTGAGGACAGGGCGTCCGTCTTATCGCGGCCTGTAGACGGCGCAGAGCTTGTTGCCGTCGGGATCGCGCACATAGGCGAGATACATGGTCCCCAGACTGGACGTGCGCGGGCCCGGTGCGTCCTCGATCGACGTGCCGCCATGGGCGACCGCGACATCATGGAACTCCTGGACCTGCTCAGGGGAATTGCACTTGAAACCGATCGTGCCACCATTGGCAAAGGTCGCAGGTTCCCCGTTGATCGGCTCGCTGATGCCGAAGGAATTGCCGTCATGCCGATAAAACAGCCGGGCCTGTCCGCCGGGGGCGACATTGCGCATCCCCTCGCCGGCACCGAGCACGGCCAGAACTGCGTCGTAAAAACGCTTCGACCGCTCGATATCGTTTGACCCGACCACAATGTGATTGAACATGTTTTTCTCCCTTATGGCGCCCGCCGTCCGCTGAACCGGGCGAATGCATCTGAAATACGAAGGAACCGCTGCAAGCCCCGTCGACCTTGCCGAGGCTCTCTATTGGGGCTCGACAAGAAAACAGCCGGGCGAGCATGGCCCGTCCGGCTGCGAAATCAGGAATTCGAATGATCAGGCCGAGAGCTTGGCCATGACTTCGTCGGAGACTTCGAAGTTCGAGTAGACGTTCTGCACGTCGTCATCGTCTTCAAGCGTGTCGATGAGCTTCATCAGCGACTGCGCCTTTTCCTCATCGACTTCGATGGTGTTCT
>DAIMJJ010000206.1:0-7254 GCA_036722275.1 Rhizobium sp.
CACTCTCCGTCAGCAGCTCGCGTCCATCGAGTGACGGGCAAGACGCGTAGCCCGGGGCCGGCGGCTCCGCCGCTGCGCCGTGTGCCCGCGCCCCGGGTCCGGCCCGTGCTATCCGGCCGCCTGGCGCACCATGGTCAGGAAGTACTCCTGGACCCGGCGATCGGCCGTCAGCTCGGGGTGGAAGGAGCTGGCGAGCAGTGTGCCCTGGCGCGCCATCACGATCTTGTCCTGGCAGGTCGCCAGCACCTGCGCATCGTCCCATACCCGCACAGCCCCTGCGCCCTTTTCGGCCTTGTTTTCGGCCAAAGCCGGTGTCATGGACCGTGGGTCAGATTTCGAGTTCGGGGAGACGACAATGTCCGGAAAGACCATCATCAGAGCCGCCACCATCGCCTTCATCACGGTTTCGCTTGCGGGCTGCGGCAACACCATCCGCGGGATCGGCCGGGATATGGGCAATGCCGTTGATGCGACGCAGGATGCCGGACGAAGCGTCGCCAGCTCCGTCCGCTGAACCGGGGCCACTTTCCAGGGGGCGATATCACACCGGCGCCGGGCGTCGATCCTGGTCAGGCGAGAGCCTGCACCGCCGGGGCAAGGTCGCCATAGCCGGTGAAGCGGTATTCATAGTCGAGGCCGAGATAGTCGGCGGCCCATTTCGCCTTGTCCTGCAAGGCTTTGTCGTCCGTCTGCGCCAGGTAGACGATCTTGGTGTAGTTGCCGAAGACCATGTCGCGCAGCTCGGGGTGCCGGTCGAGTTTCAACGGTTCGATGACAAAGGCCTCGAACTGGCGGGTGATGAGATCGGTCAGGTAGAAGGCGGTGAACTCGGTCTCGCATTCGGCGAGAAACTTCTGCGTCCCGGTGAAGAAGGCGTAGCAATGGGGGCCGGCGATGCGCTCTATGCCTTCCTCGGCACAGATCTTGTCGATCTCGCCCTGCGTGCCGCATTCGGCATAGCCGATGAAGATGCGCCCGAACCCTTCGGCACGGGCGGCGGCGATCTTTTCGCGCAGCGCCGGCGCGATCCTTTCCGGGTAGACATGCCAGATCGCCGGCAGGCATTCGAGCTCGATATGGTCGAGGCCACCCTGGTCGCGAACAGCGAGGATCTCGCGGGCGATCGCGCCGCAGGCGATGATCTGAACCTTTTCCGCATTGGTGCGTTTCATGGTCGTATTCTCGACACTTTTCGGCCCTGCCGACAAACTCATGGAGCCCTCGATCATGACCAGCCGCAAACTCGCCCTCGCAGCCGTCCTTGTCGTATCCGCCTTCGGCCTTGCCTCCTGCGGCAACACGATCCGGGGCGTCGGCAAGGATACGGCCAATGCCGTCGACGCCACTCAGCAGGCCGGGCAGGACGTCGAAAACGCGGCCAACTGACGGGAGGCGAGGGGATGACGCTCGACGCCGTTGCCAAGCTCAGAGCCGTCTACATCATGGCGGTCGTCGCGACCGCCAGCGGCTATACGCTGTGGGAGGATTTTGCCCCGACAGCAGGCGGCACAAACCCACCCTATATTGTCGCCGACCGCTGACTGCGGCCGGCGATATTTCTTTCGGTCAGATCGCGATCAGGCGCGGGCAGCCAGGCTGTTGTGCTTGCGCGTGATGAATTCCTTCGCCGTCTCGACGGCGACAGCGGCATCGCGGCAATAGGCGTCGGCACCGACGGCCTTGCCGAATTCCTCGTTGAGGGGCGCGCCGCCGACGAGAACGATATAGTCGTCGCGGATGCCCTTTTCCTTCATCGTGTCGATCACGACCTTCATATAGGGCATGGTCGTCGTCAAAAGGGCGGACATGCCGAGAATGTCCGGCTTTTCGCGCTCGATGGCTTCGAGATAGTTTTCGACCGGGTTGTTGATGCCAAGGTCGATGACGTCGAAGCCGGCGCCTTCCATCATCATGCCGACCAGGTTCTTGCCGATGTCGTGAATGTCGCCCTTGACGGTGCCGATCACCATCTTGCCCTGTTTCGGCGCGCCGGTCGCGGCCAGAAGCGGGCGAAGGATCGTCATGCCGGCCTTCATCGCATTGGCGGACAGGAGGACTTCCGGCACGAAGAGGATGCCGTCGCGGAAGTCGATGCCGACGATGCGCATGCCTTCGACCAGCGCCTGGGTCAGGATGTCGTAGGGCGCCCAGCCGCGATCGAGAAGAATACGCGTCGCCTCTTCGATCTCTTCCTTGAGACCGTCGTAAAGATCGTCGTGCATCTGCTGCACGAGTTCTTCGTCAGAGAGTTCCGAGAGAATGATTTCGTCGTCCGACATGGGGCGCTTCCCGATTGCTAATTGGCGATTCCGATCGCAGTCGGCTCAGAGACTGCCTCATTGGCAGTTAAACCTCAAGTTCGCCGAAATCCGTTTTCGAAAGCGACGTCGCATCCGTGAAAAGCGACGGGCGCAAATCGCGATTTGCGACGGCCAATGTCTGTGTGGCGCAAGTCCTTGGCGCATTAAGGAATGTTTCCCTTCGGATTTCGAATAGCATATTGGAAAGGAACCAGCGCCAAGCGCGACAACGAGGAAGCCCAAGATGGACGAGATCACGACAGAGCCCGGCACGGGCGCCGGACGCCGCACCCGCAGCGAAGGCCGGGGAGCCGCCGCACGACGCGCATCGCGAAGCGGTGCCGGCGCCGGCCCGTCGATGCCCTATATCCAGCGCAAGATCCCGGTCTATGAAGTGCTCGATGAAGAGGGCCTGCAGATCATCGAGCGCAATGCCGACACCATTCTCGAGGAAGTCGGCATCGAGTTCCGCGACGACGCCGAAGCGCTCGACATGTGGCGCAAGGCCGGCGCGCAGGTAAAGGGCGAGCGCGTGCATTTCCCGAAAGGGCTTTGCCGCGAACTGCTGAAGACCGCTCCGTCCGAATTTACCTGGCACGCCCGCAATCCGGAACGCAGCGTGCAGATCGGCGGCAAGGCAACGGTGTTTGCACCCGTTTATGGCTCGCCTTTCGTGCGCGACCTCGACGGCAATCGCCGCTATGCGACGCTCGAGGATTTCCGCAATTTCGTGAAGCTCGCCTATATGGCGCCGTCGGTGCATTCGTCGGGCGGCACCGTCTGCGAGCCGGTCGACATTCCGGTGAACAAGCGTCACCTCGACATGGTCTACAGCCATATCAAATATTCCGACAAGCCGTTCATGGGCTCGGTCACCGCGCCGGAACGCGCAGAGGATTCGGTCGCCATGGCGAAGCTCGTCTTTGGTGACGAGTTCGTCGAGAACAATTGCGTAATGCTGAACCTCATCAACGCCAACTCGCCGATGGTGTTCGATGAGACCATGCTGGGCGCCGCCAAGGTTTATGCCCGTCACAACCAGGCCTGCGTTCTGTCGCCCTTCATCCTGTCGGGCGCGATGAGCCCGGTCACGGTCGCCGGCACGCTGACGCAGATTCTCGCCGAAGTTCTCGCCGGTGCGTCCTTCACCCAGCTCGTGCGCCCTGGCGCACCGGTGCTGTTCGGCACCTTTGCCGCCTCGATCTCGATGCAGTCGGGCGCGCCGACCTTCGGCACGCCGGAGCCTGCCCTCGTCTCCTATGGCGCCGCGCAGCTCGCCCGTCGTCTCGGCCTGCCGTTCCGCACCGGCGGCTCGCTCTGTGCCTCCAAGGTTCCGGACGCCCAGGCCGCCCATGAAAGCGCCAACACGCTGAACATGACGCTGCTCGCCGGCACGAACTTCGTTCTGCATGCCGCCGGCTGGCTCGAAGGCGGGCTTTCGGCCTGCTACGAGAAGTTCATGATCGACCAGGACCAGCTCGGCATGATGCAGAAGATGGCGATGGGCGTCGATCTGTCCGAAGACGGCCAGGCGATGGACGCGATCCGCGAGGTCGGCCCGGGCGCCCACTATCTCGGCTGCGCCCACACGCAAGCCAACTTCCAGACGGCCTTCTATCGCTCGGCGCTTGCCGACAACAACTCGTTCGAGCAGTGGGAAGTCGAGGGCCGCAAGCGGGTCGAAGACCGCGCCAACGCGCTCTGCCGCTCCTGGCTGGATTCCTATGAGGCTCCGGCGCTCGATCCGGCGATCGACGAGGCGCTGCTGGCCTATATCGCCGAGCGCAAGAACTCCATGCCGGACGCCTTCAGCTGAATCCATCCCGGTCCCGCCAGGGAGCAAGGCGGAGCGGCGCAGGTCGCGGACATGATCCAGGAATCGGTCTGGCGACCGCACTACAAATACGAGAGGCCGCGATGAGCGGCCTTTCGCCATTTCCGGAGGCAATTGCGGCGCAGCTTGCGCCGCACGGGCTTGAGCTTCGCGGCATCGTGCGGTTCGAAGGCGGCGAGGGCGGGCCGCTGCTTCGTCAAGGCGGGATGGCACTCAGCGTCATGCTGATCGGCCATGTCGGCAGCGCGATCTGGCCGGCCTTCACGGACTGGCGGGCCCGGCAATCAGATAGCGGCGGCGCGCATCCGCTCGATCGCTGGTCGATGGAGGTTATCGGGCCGATTGCCGAAGCTTCCGGAGCCACGGCCTATTATCCGTCAGAGGCGCCTTACCAACCGTTCCAGCGCTGGGCGATGATGGCGGAGGGGCTCAAAGCCTCGCCGCTCGGAATTCTCATCCATCCGCTCTACGGCCTGTGGCACGGTTATCGCGGGGCGCTGGGCTTCGAAAGCGTCCTCGCGGGGCGTGAATACCCCGCGGCGCGGGAGCACCCATGCGATGGCTGCCGGGAAAAGCCTTGTCTGACCCACTGTCCCGCCTCCGCGGTGACGGTAGACGGCTTCGATGTCGGGGCCTGCCGCCGCTTGCTCGCCGACAAACCGGCCGGCGAGGGGTGTCTTCGCAGCGGCTGCCTTGCCCGCTCGGCCTGTCCGGTGGGCGCGGCGTATCGCTACAGCGAGGACCAGTTGCGCTTCCATATGGAAGCGCTGGACCTTGGCAAACGGGCTTAGGCGGCGCGGGCGACGGACGCCTTGCGCGAGACTGCGACCGTCCGGGCCGTCTTCTGCGGCATCAGGCCGATGATCGCATCGGCAAACTGCCCGGCATTTTCGAGTGCCTTCGACAGGTTGGAAACGCAGGCCGGGTCCATCGACTGCAGCAGACCACCCCTGTCGAAAACATCGCGATAGGCGGCGCGCTCGGCAAGCGCGGTCGACAGGGTTGCAATGCCGCGATCGGCAAGGAACTCCTTGGCCGCGTGAAGGGCACGCGTGGTCACGGCAGCGTTGACGCGGGTGAGCACCACGGAATGGGGAATACGCACGCCGCAGCTCTGGTCGAGTTCGTTCAACAGTTCCAGCACTTCGGCACCGCCCTTGGCATCCATGGCGCAGCCCTGGACCGGGACCAAAACGTGATCGGCAAGACCGACAGCCTTGGCGAGCAGGGCGTCATGGCTCGACGGCAGGTCGATCAGAATGTAACCGCCGCGCTTGCGGGCTCGGGCGGTGACCGCCTCGATGGTGTCCTCGGTAACCGGGGCGACGGACAGCAGGCTGGAGGCGCCGGCGATCGCGTGCCAGCGGCTGATCCAGCCGCGCGGATCGGCGTCGAGGATGGTGACGCGGTTGCCGCGGCGGATGAGTTCACTGGCGAGAATGAGAACTGCGGTGGTCTTGCCGGCGCCGCCCTTGGTATTGGCAAATGTCAGTACTGGCATATCATTTCCTTCATGAAAAAAGGGTCTGAGCCAAGTCATTGCTCTTAATCGCAGCCGGGGGTCTCATGCTGCCTGGTGGGCATCCTTGGTGAGCTTGGTTAACGGATCGTAAATGCGGTGAGAATTTCGTTAACATTAGCAGGCCGCGATCGACAAGGACCGTGCCCGTGCGTCGAAACCGTTCAATTTCCTAGATGAAGACAGGTCTTCATGCCTCTGTTTCTGATCGTTTTTTCTGTCTTTATGTGGATGCTTCCTGACTCCGTCGCGGCGGCCGACGCGACCTGTCGGCCGCTGCAGTGGGCCGGCACTTCTTACACCGTCTGCAGCGTCAACCCGGGGCAGTCGCAGATGCGAATCTATCATGCCGATCCCAAGGGCCAGCCGTTTGGCAGCTTCGACGCCTTGATCCGGCAGATCTGGCAGGAGCGGCATTTCCTGGTGCTGGCCATGAATGGCGGCATGTATCACGACGATCTGTCGCCGGTCGGCCTGTTCGTTGAGCATGGATTCGAGCGGCAGGCGATCAGCACGAAGGACGGATGGGGCAATTTCCATCTCCTGCCGAACGGTGTCTTCTGGCTGAAGGGCGATCGGGCTGGCGTGACCGAGACGCAAGACTATCTGCGGCTCGGGATTGCTGCCGATTATGCGACCCAGTCCGGCCCGATGCTGGTGATCGACGGACAAATCCATCCGCGCTTCCTGCCGGACAGCGACAGCCTGAAGATTCGTAACGGCATCGGGGTGGATGCGGCGGGACGGGTGCAGATGGTGATCTCCGACGGGCCGGTGCGCTTCTATGATTTTGCCGTTCTGTTTCGCGACGGCCTCGGCTGCCGCAACGCCCTTTATCTCGACGGCACGATTTCAAGCCTGTACGTCGCCGGAACCGACCGGCGCGACCGGCTGTTTCCGCTCGGGCCGATCATCGCGGTGATCGGGACGGTGCCCCAGTAAAGGGGCGGCCGGCCTGACCTTCGGGCTCAGACGGCGGCCTTCGGATAGGCCCGTTCCAGTCCGCCGGAACGCACAAGCCCGGTGCGCAGGGCGAGATAGGCGGGGTGCTGGCTGGAGCGCGCCGCCTCCATGAGGCGGATCTGCAAGCGGCCGGGGGCGCTGTTGCCGAGCCATTCGCCGCAGCGTTCGATGCGCAGCGTATTGAGGAAGGGCGCACCGCTTTCGCGATCGAGATACAGCGCCAGACCGTCGAACAGGACATTGTCCTGTTCCGGGTTGTCAAACACCACCTGGAGAAGGGCCTTGTCGGTCTCGGCGAGGCCGCGCAGCCTGTCGGCCACGGTGGCGGTGTCGAGAGAGGATGTCTGGGTCTGCGGCATTTTCGCCTCCTTCTTCCATGCTGTTGTCTGTCGTCGTGATCGAGCGGCGTCTATAAACGCCGCGGCCCGCCCGAAGACAGTGCCACGCGATCGCGGGGCCGCGGTCGATTCTTTCTTGCAGTCGCGACCGTAGGATCCGAGCCTTATCCAAGGCTGGTGCGGGGCGGAGCCATTAATTCGCATAGCGCTAATGCAATGAGCGGCTAAACGTGGGAGTGCTCGATTCCAGGCGAGGGCGCACTGGCCCTAGCGGCCGATGCCGCGTGGGCGCGCAGACGC
>DAIMJJ010000207.1:0-1691 GCA_036722275.1 Rhizobium sp.
AAGAAGGAACGCGGCGCGGTCATCCTCGCCCACAATTACCAGACGCCGGAAATCTTCCACTGCGTCGCCGACATCAAGGGCGATTCGCTGCAACTCGCCCGCGACGCGACGCGGGTCGATGCCGAGATCATCGTCCAGTGCGGCGTGCATTTCATGGCCGAGACCTCGAAACTGCTCAATCCGGAAAAGACGGTGCTCATTCCCGACAGTCGCGCTGGCTGTTCGCTGTCGGAATCGATCACCGGCGCCGATGTGCGGGCGCTGAAGGCCCGCTATCCGGGTGTTCCGGTCGTCACCTATGTCAACACCTCGGCCGACGTGAAGGCCGAGACCGACATCTGCTGCACGTCCTCGAATGCGGTCGCGGTCGTCGACAGCCTGGAATCCGACACCGTGCTGTGCATCCCGGACGAATATCTGGCGATGAATGTCGCCAAGCAGACACGCAAGAAGATCCTGACCTGGCAGGGGCATTGCGAAGTGCATGAGCGCTTCACGGCCGAGGAATTGCTCGAATACAAGGCGGCCGATCCCTCAATCGAGATCGTCGCGCATCCGGAGTGCCATCCGAGCGTACTCGCTGTTTCCGACTATGCCGGTTCGACCTCGGGCATGATCGACTATGTCAAGACGAAGCGCCCGGGCCGGGTCCTGCTCGTCACCGAGTGCTCGATGGCCTCGAACATCCAGTCGGAAGTGCCGGAGGTGGACTTCGTCAAGCCGTGCAATCTCTGTCCGCACATGAAGCGCATCACGCTGCCGAAGATCCTCGACAGCCTGCTGTTCATGACGGAGGAGGTCACGGTCGATCCGGCCATTGCCGGCCGCGCCCGGCTGGCCGTCGAGCGGATGATCAATCTGAAGAATTGACGAAGGCCGGCTTGGCGCCGGCGGAGATTGCCCGGAATGTCTGCAAACATCGAATCCATGCGCCCGCAATCCTGGCAGGGCGTCGATGATATCGTCATCGTCGGCGGCGGCCTGGCGGGCCTGTTCTGCGCCTTGAAGCTGGCGCCGCGGCCTGTCACCGTGCTTGCCGCAGCCCCGATCGGCCAGGGCGCCTCTTCGGCCTGGGCGCAAGGCGGGATTGCCGCCGCCATGAGCCCCGGCGACACCATCGACAAGCATCTGGAAGACACGCTCACCGCCGGTGCGGGCATTGTCGACGAGCGCATGGCCCGACTGATGATCTCCGAAGGCCCCGACCGCATCCGCGATCTTCTCGCCTACGGGGTTCCGTTCGACCGGGACCTCGAAGGCAAGCTGGTTCTGTCGCGCGAGGCGGCCCATTCCGAGCGCCGCATCGTTCGCGTCAAGGGCGACCAGGCGGGCCGCGCCATCATGGAGGCGCTGATCGCCACCGTGCGCAAGACGCCGTCGATCCGGGTGATGGAAGGCTATGTGGTCGAGGAACTGATTTCCGAAGGCCGCTTCGTGTCCGGCGTCATCGCCCGCCCGGATGCCGGCCAGTCGAAGGCACGCATCGCTTTTCCGGCACGGGCCGTCGTGCTGTGCTCGGGCGGCATCGGCCATCTCTATGCCGTCACCACCAACCCGGCCGAGGCGCGCGGCGCCGGCCTCGGCATGGCGGCTCGGGCAGGCGCGATGATCGCCGACGCCGAGTTCGTGCAGTTCCATCCGACGGCGATCGACATCGGCCAGGATCCCGCACCGCTCGCCACCGAGGCGCT
>DAIMJJ010000207.1:1791-7248 GCA_036722275.1 Rhizobium sp.
GTCGTTCCGGCCGTGCATTACCACATGGGCGGCGTGCTCGTGGATGCCGACGGCAAGACCTCAGTTGACGGTCTGTGGGCGGCCGGCGAAGTGACCTCGACCGGCGTGCACGGCGCCAACCGGCTGGCGTCCAATTCGCTTCTCGAAGCGGTCGTGTTCGCCGCCCGCATCGCCGAGAGCATCAAGGGCATGCTGCCGGAATCCTCGCTTTACGAATGGCCGAAGAATGCCGGCGAGAACGACGAACTGGTGACGCTCGAGGACAGCCCTGAACTGACGTCGCTGCGACAGCAGATGTCCGCCCATGCCGGGGTCATTCGCGACGCCGACGGACTGAAGGGCCTGATCCGCGAGATCGTCCGGCTTGAGGGCCGAAACAGACGCGTGCGTTTCTCCAACATGGCAGCGGCCGCCAAGCTGATCGCCACCGCCGCGCTGAAACGCGAGGAGAGCCGCGGCGGTCATTATCGTTCGGATTGCCCCGAGCCGCTCGACGCTTTCCGTCGCCGGACCTTCATGAGCCTGAAGGACGCTGAAGCCATTGCCGCCGAAATCGCCGGCTGACCGACCACAGAGGATCTGACCGATGACCGAGCCCCTTCGCCCGCTTCTCCTGCCCCTCATGGTCGAGGACCAGGTGCGGGCCGCCCTTCTCGAAGATCTCGGCCGCGCCGGCGACATCACCACCTATGCGACGATCGGGCCGGAAAAGCGCGCACGCGCCGGGCTCAACAGCCGCGAGGACGGGGTGGTTGCCGGCATGGATCTGGCGCGCGCAGCCTTCCGGCTGGTCGATCCGTCGGTCGTCTTCGAGGCGCTGGTGGCCGACGGCGACCGCGTCAAGCCGGGACAGTCGCTCATCCGTGTGCAGGGGCCGGCCCGCTCCATCCTCTCGGCCGAACGTGTGGCGCTGAACTTCCTCATGCACCTTTCCGGTGTCGCGACCTATACCGCGCGCTTCGCGGCCGAGATCGCCCATACCCATGCCCGGGTTACCTGCACCCGCAAGACGCTTCCCGGCCTCCGGGCCGTGGAGAAATATGCCGTGCGCCTCGGTGGCGGCTCCAATCATCGGTTCGGTCTCGATGATGCGATCCTGATCAAGGACAATCATATCGCCGTGGCCGGTGGGGTCGCCAAAGCGATTTCCTCGGCACGGGCTTATGCCGGCCATCTCGTCAAGATCGAAGTGGAGGTCGACACGCTCGAACAGATGCGCGAGGCGCTGACCGCGCGCCCCGATGCCATCCTTCTCGACAATATGGGCCCGGATCTGCTGCGCGCCGCTGTCGAGATCAATCGCGCGCATCACGGTCTGGATGAAGCCGACTATGCCGCAGCCGTGGGCCGGACCATGCTGGAGGCCTCGGGCAACGTCAATCTCCAGACAATCCGGGCGATTGCCGAATCGGGCGTCGACTATATCTCCACCTCCAAGGTGACAATGGCCGCGCCGACTCTCGACATTGGCCTCGACGTCGAAATCGACTGACGACCGAGAGTGTCCCCAATCTTGGCCTGCTCTTTCACCGCGATGACCAGCTCCGGAAAACCGCCGGAAATGCCAGCCGTTCAAGCGCTTGATTTATATTAGGAAAATACGAAACTACTTATCGTAGATAATTATTGGTTTTTGACGCTTCCCCGCGAATCCCGTAGCCCGGATGCATCCCGCCAGATTGTGTTGTGTACTGCGGATACAGGCCCTCTTCAGCCCTTACCTACGGGGATTTCGATGACCAGTATTTCATTGTCGCCGACCGGCGGTACCGCCTACGCCACTTCGTCTTCCAGTCTCGACACCAATGGCGATGGCGTGGTCAGCGCCGAGGAGCTGGCCGCGGCCAACACGTCATCGGCATCGCCACGTCTGAAGGATTCGACCGTGGAAGGCGAGAATGCCGCCAGCGGCGTCACTTCGCAGGTGGCTGGCGACGTGATGGCGATGTTGCTGTCCCGCGAGAGCAGCGCGGCCGGCGCGTCTGAGGGAGCCCCGCGGATAGATGCAGTTGCGGGCGAAAACGACGACACCGTCAGCCTCTTCGATGTTCTTGAGGAAATGAGCCAGGTGATTGCGGCCTATGCCGCCCATGCAGAGGCAGCCAAGGGCGAAACCGAAGAAGCGAGAACCAGCATCTCGCTCTGATCGCGGCACGCATTACCTACCGGCCGACCTAAGCTTCCTCGCGCTCCTGGCCTTCGGGAAGGGGCAGGCCCGCTAGGCGTGCACTGTAGGTGACCTGCGGGAACGGGATGGAAATGCCGTTCTCATCGAACGCCTCCTTGACCGCCTTGATCATATGGCGCGATGTCGGCCAGAAATCTGCGGCCTTCGTCCAGTACCACATCGTCAGGATCACCGCGCTGTCCGCCAGTTCGTTGACGAAGGTATCGACCGCCGGCTCCGTCAGCACGCGGGAATCCTTTTCCGCCAGGTCCCGCATCAACTTCTGCGCCAAATCGATGTCGTCGTCATAACCGATGCCGATCTTGAGTTCGAAGCGCCGCGTGCTCTCACGACTGAAATTGGTGATCGGCACGTTCCACAACGTCGAATTCGGCGCCAGCCGGTAGAGCCCGTCGGGCGTCTTCAGTTCGGTGGCAAAGAGCCCGATCTCCCGTACCGTTCCGGAAATCGCGCCGGTGTCGATATACTCGCCCACCCTGAAGGGGCGAAGCACGAGCAGCATGATGCCGGCCGCGATGTTTTGCAGCGTCCCTTGCAAGGCAAGGCCGACGGCAAGTCCAGCTGCGCCCAGGGCTGCAATGATCGAGGCGGTCTGGACGCCGAACTGGCCGAGCACGGTGACGAAGACGAGAAGCAGGGCGGCATATCGGATGACATTGGCGAAGAAGCGGGCAAGCGTCTCGTCGATGCCCCGCACGCGCAGCAGCCCCTCATGCGCCCAGCGGCTCAGCAGGGAAGCGAGCGTCCAGCCGATGGTCAGAAGCAGCAGCGCGCCGACAATCGAGAACGAGTATTGCACTGCAAGGGCGCTCGCCTGGCTGAGCGCGGTGCGGGTGGCGAGGATCACTTCGCTGGCTTGCTGCTCCATCCTTGAGGTCGCTCCTTCACGTCTGTTGGCGTCAAGGGGCTAGATGGGGCAGGAGACCGCGGGGTCAACCGCAAGTGACGAGATCGGTGTCGCGGGCCCGATGGGCCTCAGCGGCCGCCGAGTTTCAAACCCGGTGCCGGCCGCTCTTCGAGAATCTGTCGGCGGAAGCGGAAGAGTGCTGCCGGCCGTCCGCCCGTTGCCAGCGTCTCGCCGGTCGGCTCGACCAGTTCGGCGCCCTCGACGAGGCGCCTGAAATTCTGCTTGTGCAGGTGGCGCCCGGAGATCGCCTCCACGGTCGCCTGCAATTCTGTGAGCGTGAATTCCGGCGCCATCAGTTCGAAGACGACCGGCCTATACTTGATCTTGCCGCGCAGCCGAGCAAGCGCGGTCGCCGCGATGCGCCGGTGGTCGAACAGCATGGCAATACCGATCGGCTCCGAAACGCGCCGCCTCGCCACCCGACCATCGAGCACAGCTTCCTCGACCAGTCCGGCCTCATAGAGCAACTCGTACCGCTCCAGCACGCGCTCCTCGTCGAACGGAAAATCGTCGAGCCCGAAGGCGAGTTTCAGCCGCGACCGCCGCGACGGCCGCATCAGCGCCTTGTCTTCGCTGGGATCCTCTTCCGCCCATTGCGCCAGCGCCGGCAGGATGACCCGGTCGATCACCGGCGGCCGGCCATGGCGCCAGTCCTCCCAGGGCAGATAACCGTACCAGTCGCGCCAGTGGACGCCGGCCGCATCGAGCCCGGCCTCCCGCGCGGGATCGAGCCGGGTCAGGGCGAGATAGCCCACCGACACGACATGCGGGCCGAGATCCCCCGCCATCTTGTAGCGCCCGCGATCGCCGAAGGTATAGAGCTGCTCGATATAGCCCATGTGCAGTTCCGTCTGGGCGGTAACGGTGGTGCGCAACGACATTTCCATGGTGCGATGGCGCACGGGATCGAAGGGACCGAAGGGGAGGCTCTCCAGCGTGCTCGTCGGATCGCTCACCACCAGAATGCGCGGGGTGCCGGCGGTGACCGCGACGATCGCGGCGTTGAGGCCGATCTCGACGGACGTTGTGCGCCCTGTCATGGCCCGTCCGCCCCCGGAAGCGGCAGCACGAACGGCGCATTGCCATCGGCATCGGCGCCGCGACCGATCGCCTTGACCGCCGCCACCAGGCGTCCGCCGCGGCCGAGCAGGCTGTCGCCGATCTCGATGAGGCGGGAATTGGGCGTGGCATAGGGCGAGGCCGTGCGCAATCTGAGCGCCAGCGCCTGCTCGTCGTCGTCGGGAGCAACGGCGAGGCTTGCAATCAGCGCGGCGGCGGGTGAACGCGACACGCCCATCCAGCAATGGATGAGCAGCGGGGCGTTCTGGTCCCAGCTGCGGGCGAAGTCGATCACCTCCTGCACATGCCGTTCCTGCGGCGCGATCAGGTTGCCGGTGCCGGCAAAGGTAATGTCGTTGACGCCGATCTTCAGGTGGCGCTCGGCCGAGATCACGGCCGGTCGGTGGAAATCCTGGTTCTCGGCCATCAGCGTGATCATCTCACGGGCCTTGTGGCGGACCGCGAGTTCGGCAATGCGGTGGAGGGGAGAAATGACGATCAGGCTCATGAGGCGGCCTTTGCACAAGCGGCGCGCGCGGCCTCGATCGCTTCGAAGCGCTCAAGAAACAGCGCCTGCGCCTGAAAGGCCGGCAGCGGCGCCATCGCCAGCGTGTCACGGGTGATCCCGCGAGGCTGGCCGAAGAACTTCCGCGCCTCCGCCTCGGCAAAGCCGGCCAGTTCTGTCGCCTCGAAATAGGCGCTGATCGTGTCGGCCTTCTTGATCTGGTCCTTGAGCGCGCGGGTCGGATGGGCCGGCAGGCCGAAGCGCAGATGAACGGCAGCCTCCAGCCGCTTCTCGACGAGCTTGTAGCCGCCGCCGACCACGGCCTTGAACGGCGAGATCATGTCGCCGATCACATATTCCGGCGCATCGTGAAGGAGCGCCATCTGCATCTCGTTCGGGCTGGCCTTGGGATTGAGCCGGCGAAAAATATCCTCGACGATCAGGCTATGCTGGGCGACGGAAAAGGCGTGGTCGCCCTTGGTCTGGCCGTTCCAGCGCGCGACGCGCGCCAGCCCGTGAGCGATGTCGGAGATCTCGACATCGAGTGGCGAGGGATCGAGAAGATCGAGCCGCCGGCCCGACAACATGCGCTGCCAGGCGCGGCCGGAGAGTTGAACGGCGTCTGCCACGGATCAGCCCTCCTCGGCGGCGCTGGTCGGAAAGGAAAGCCCGCTCCAGAACGGCAGCGACAGCAGAACCGCCCCGTCGCCCGCCAGGATCGGTGTGCCCGAGGCCATGGCCTCGCCGGCGCGGTCGATCCGCACGATCGCCAGGCCGCGAGTGCCGGTGGCGGTGCCG
>DAIMJJ010000208.1:0-7196 GCA_036722275.1 Rhizobium sp.
CGGATCGGTGATCAGCGTGACGGTGCGAAGCCCGATCTGGCGGGTTCGCGTCTCGCCGGGGATCTCCGCGGCAAGCGTGTAGAGCGCCTGCTCGCCGCTGCCGGCCGGCCACCAGAGGCGCGGATTGTCGATGGAGAAGACATGCGCAATCACCGTTTCGCCCGCGGCAATACCGCAGTCCAGTCGTTCGCGCTCGCCATCGAACTCGAAATGCACCGGCACCACGCAAGGCTCGGCGGCATAGAGGGTCAGCCGCACATGCAGATCGACATGACCGTCCTCATGGTGGACCTGCTCGGTCTGCAGATGCTCGATCCGCGCCGGGTCGAGCCGCTTCAGCGCGATCGTGCCGTAAAGACCGATCGGCGCCAGCGCGATGTTCCAGTCCCAGCCGAAATGGCATTGCGGCTTGCGCAGCATGTTGCCGTTGGCGATCGGTGAGTTGGTGGTCGAATAGGGAATGTAGAACGGCTGGCGCGCCTGGCGCTCGGCGCCGGCGGCAATCGAGGACCGGATGACGATGCGGATGGTGTTCTCGCCCGGCTCGAGCGCCGCCGTCACCTCCGGCCGATAGCGGCGAAAGCAGTTGTCGGCGGAGAGCACCGGCACATCATTGATGAAGACGACGGCGACCGTGTCGAGATAATCGACGTCGAGATACCAGGACCCGTCCACGTGATCGAGCATGACGCTGCGCTCGATCACCCAGTCATGCTCGGCCACCCACTGCACCGCTTCCTCGTTGCGACCGAAATAGGGCTCCGGGATGATCTCGGCATCGGCGAGCGCCGAGTGCACGTCGCCGGGCAGCCGGATCACGGCCCGATGTTGCCCATCTGTGGTGGCCAGGCGCCATTCGCCGGCAAGATCGATCGTGGTTCGGGTGTCGGAAGCAATTGTCATGGGTCAATCCAGATCATTCATGTCGGCGCAAGAGCGCCCCCCTCTGGCCTGCCGGCCATCTCCCCCTCCAGGGGGGAGATCGGAATACGGTGGACGCCTCGCTCACAGAAGGGTTGCTTGAGCCGCTCATCTCACGATCGTCAGTGAGGCCAGCGGCAAACGCGAGCAGCGGTAGGAACGTTCCCGACGGGAGGGGCCAGGCAAGACGCATCCGTCCTTGCCAATCTCCCCCCTTGAAGGGGAGATGGCCGGCAGGCCAGAGGGGGGTGGCGCCCGATTGCCGGCCTCCCTCACAGCCGCTCCTCCGTTTCGGCATCGAACAGCGACGCGACCGACATGTCGAAGCCGAGGCGCACTTTTGCGCCCGGGCGATAGCGGCGCGTGCCGGAGGTGCGCACCGACAGCACATGGCCGGCATGGTTGAGCCAGAGCAGGTTGTCGGCGCCCATCGGCTCCTCGATGTCGACCACCGCCTCATGGGTCTCGGCCGTCTTCGAGACCTCGTCATCAAGCAGAATATGCTCCGGACGGATGCCGAGCACGACCTTGCGGCCAGGCAGAAGCGGTGCGACCGATTCGTAGCCCTCCAGCGAAAAGTCGACGCCCTGGGTGGCAAAGACCAGTCCCTGGGGCCGATCGACCAGCTCGCCACGCAGGAAGTTCATCGACGGCGAACCGATGAAGCCGGCGACGAACAGGTTCTTCGGACGGTTATAGATCACCATGGGATCATCGAGCTGCTGGATCACGCCGCTTTTCATGATGGCGATGCGGTCGGCGAGCGTCAGCGCCTCGATCTGGTCGTGGGTGACGTAGATCATCGTGTTTTTCAGCGAATGGTGCAGGCGCTTGATCTCGACGCGCAGTTCGGAGCGCAGCTTGGCGTCGAGGTTCGACAGCGGCTCGTCGAACAGGAAGACGTCGACGTCGCGCACCAACGCCCGGCCGATCGCGACGCGCTGGCGCTGGCCGCCCGAAAGCTCCGCCGGCTTGCGCTTCAACAGCGGCTCGATCTGCAGGATCTCGGCGGCGCGGGCCACCTTTTCGCGAATTTTGTCTTCCGGCACCTTGGCGACCCGCAGGCCGAAGGACAGGTTCTTCTCGACCGTCATCTGCGGATAGAGCGCATAGGACTGGAAGACCATGCCGATGCCGCGATCCTTCGGCTCCTCCCAGGTGACATTCTTGTCCTTGATGAAGATCTGCCCGTCGGTCGGCTCGAGCAGGCCGGCAATGCAGTTCAGAAGCGTCGATTTTCCGCAGCCGGAGGAGCCGAGCAGGACGAGGAATTCGCCGTCGCGAACCTCGAGATCGAGGTTCTTCAAGACGCTGACCGCACCGAAGGACAGGGAGAGATCGCGAATGGAAACGCTGTTGGCCATGAATTACCCCTTCACTGCGCCGGCGGCGATGCCGCGGACAAAAAGCCGGCCGGAAATGAAATAGACGATCAGCGGAACGGCGCCGGTCAGAAGCGTCGCCGCCATGTTGACGTTGTATTCCTTCACGCCCTGGACGGAATTGACGATGTTGTTGAGCTGGACCGTCATCGGATAGGTGTCGGGCCGGGTGAAGACGACGCCGAACAGGAAGTCGTTCCAGATGCCGGTGATCTGTATGATCATCGCGACCACGAAGATCGGCATCGACATCGGCAGCATGATCCTGAGATAGATCTGCCAGAAGCCCGCCCCATCGATGCGCGCCGCCTTGAACAGTTCGGTCGGCAAAGACGAGAAATAATTGCGGAAGAGCAGCGTCAGGATCGGCATGCCGAAGATGGTGTGCACGATCACCAGTCCCGTCAGCGTGCCGTAGACGCCGAGTTCGCGCAGCGCGATGACCACCGGATAGATCATCACCTGATAGGGAATGAAGGCGCCGATGATCAGGATCGAGAAGAAGAGCTCCGAGCCCTTGAACCGCCAGTTGGCGAGTGAATAGCCGCTGACGGAAGCGACGAAGATCGACACGATCACGGAAGGAACGAGGATGCGCACCGAGTTCCAGAAGCCGCGTGAAAGCCCGTCGCAGTTGAGGCCGGTACAGGCTTCGGACCAGGCCTTGACCCAGGGTTCGAAGGTGATCTCCATCGGCGGCGCGAAGATGTTGCCCATGCGCACTTCCGGCATGCCTTTGAGCGACGTCACCACCATGACGTAAAGCGGCAGCAGATAGTAGAGTGCGGCGACGAACAGCGTGCCGTAGAGGATGATGTTGCGCCGGGAAAGCGCGCGCCGCGGCCGGCGGCCGCGCGGGCCGGAGACTTCGGGCGCGACGGCATCGAAGCCGGCACCGACGGTATTGAGCGTCGAGACGTTAGCCACGCTTTTTCCCTCCGAATTCGAGATAGGCCCAGGGGATGATGATGATGGCGACGGTCAGCAGCATCATGGTCGAAGCGGCGAAGCCCTGGCCGAGGTTCTGCGCCTGGAACATGTAGTCGTAGACATATTTTGCCGGCACTTCCGAAGCATTGCCCGGACCGCCGCTCGTCTGGGCGACGACCAGGTCGTAGACCTTGACGATGCCGCTGGCGATGATCACCAGCGTGGTAATGAAGACCGGCCGCATCATCGGGATCACGATGAACAGATAGGTCTTCCACATCGGGATGCCGTCGACGCGCGCCGCCTTCCAGATGTCTTCGTCGATGCCCCGAAGTCCGGCCAGCATCAGGCACATGACGAGCCCCGTCCCCTGCCAGAGACCGGCGATCAGAATGCCGTAGATGACGATGTCGGGATTGTAGAGCGGATCGAAGCGGAAGCTCTCCCAGCCGAGCGAACGGATGATCGCCTCGATGCCGAATTCCGGGTTGAGGATCCATTGCCACACGAGACCGGTGACGATGAAGGACAGCGCAAAGGGATAGAGAAAAATGGTGCGAAAGGTGTTCTCGAACCGGATCTTCTGGTCCATCAGCGCCGCAAGCAGAAAGCCGATCACCAGGCTGAAGATCAGCGTCAGCACGCCGTAGATCGCCAGATTCTGGATCGAGATGATCCAGCGCGAGGTGCTCCACAGGCGCTCATACTGGTCGAGCCCGACGAAGGACAGGCGCGGCAGGAGCTTGGAATTGGTGAAGGAATAGACGACTGTCCAGATCGAGCCTCCAAGAAAGATGCCGACGGCGATCAGGATCATCGGGATGGAGGCAATCTTGGAATTCAGATTGCGGAAAAGCTGGTTGGGGCGTTTGGCAGGCGCGTGACCTGTCATTTCGGTTCCTCCTCAAGCGCATCGTCGCAGGAAACAGGCAAGGCCGATCGGCGGGAGCCGGCGGACCTTGCGGGGCCTAGACGTTGTTCCAGCATCCGGCCAACACCGAAGGACGGTGCCGGCCGGACGCGGGTCGACCGTGTCAGTCAGCCGAGGAGATGATGTCGGCGAACCGTTCCTGCGCCGCTTCCGGGCTCATCGACGTGCCAGCGAAGAATTCGATCATCAGATCTTCCTTCTGCTTCTGGCTGTCGGCCGAAAGCGCCTGATCGGTGCTGGTCAGTGCATTGCCCTTGGCAACGATGTCCAGGCCTTTCTTCATGCAGTCATTGGCCGCCGTCAGATCGACGTCGCCGCGCACCGGCAGCGAGCCCTTCTTGAGGTTGAAGGCCACCTGGGTCTTCGGATCCAGCATGGTCTGCGCTAGAACGTCCTGCGCCTTCGACTTTTCCTCGTCCTTCAGAACGGGGAAATAGAAGGCGTCACCGCCGGTGGTGATATAGGGGCTGAGGCCGAGACCCGGCAGGCAGCTGTAGTCCTTGCCGGCAACCTGCCCGGCAATCTGGAACTCGCCCTGGGCCCAGTCACCCATGACCTGACCGCCCGCCTTGCCGGTGATCACGAGATTGGTCGCCTGGTTCCAGTCCTGGACATTGCTGCCGGCCGCCATGTCGCGTGCCTGGGCAGCGGCCTGGAAGACCTTAGCCATGTCCGGACCGGCCGCAGCCTCGGCATCCTTCTTCACGTAAACCGCCTCGAAGAGATCCTTGCCGCCCAGATTGAGCACCAGCGTGTCGAACAGACCGCCCGACTGCCAGGCCTGGCCGCCGAGGGCAAGCGGCTGAAGACCGGCCTCGCGCAGCTTGGGTGCTGCGGCGACGAATTCGTTCCAGTCCTTCGGCACCGGAACGCCGGCCTTCTCGAAGGCAGCGTTCGACAGCCACAGCCATTGCCAGGAGTGGATGTTGATCGGCGCGCAGTAGATCTTGCCGTCGATGGTGCAACTGTCGAGCAGCGACGAGGGCTTGATGACTTCCTTCCACTTGCCGGCTTCGGCCACCGCGGTCAGGTCACGCATGAGGCCGGCCTCGACCAGTTCCTGCGCCTGACGGCCATGGTTGAACTGGGTCGCGCCCATCGGATCGCCGCCGGTGATGCGGCTGATCATGATCGGACGGGCGGTGCCGCCGGAGCCGGCGATCGCCCCGTCGATCCATTTGTTGCCGGTGGCATCGAACGCCTTGGCGAGTTCGGCGACCGCTGCGGCCTCCCCGCCGGACGTCCACCAATGGGTCACTTCGAGATCGGTTGCCTGCGCCAGACCGAACGGCATGACGACGGTGGCGGCCAAAGCGGCCGCGACGCTACGAAAATTCATGAGTCTCCTCCCTCACTGAAACGTTGCCGGAAAAACCTATTACAATCGATTTAAGCGCGCAACCTCCGCGATGTTTATTTTTTGTTAAGGGATCATTTCCACCCTTGGCAGCACGCATATGCAGCATTCCGCACCGCCGAAAAGAGTCTCAGAGACGTCTACCAACCCTCAATTCTCGCTGAAAATTCCGTCAACTCCCGTGCCGCGGCATTGAATCCGCGTGCAGCGCGGCATCGAGACGGTCGAAACGGCCGCAAATCGCTCCCCGGCCCGCAACTACCCGTATAGCGCGCATACGCATCATTTCCAGAGCCAATTTCGCTCTCGACAAATCAACTGTATCGTTACAGATTTGCCATGTCGTTGATGGCACATTGATTGCCCTAGCGCGTTTGCAGCCGGCGCGCGGGGCTCTATAATGGCGGCTCAAGGGAAGCGGCGGGGACAGCATGAAACATGAATTGGCGCGAGACGGATCCGCTCTCGCGAAGGAAGGCAAGGAGCGACCGACCCTCAAGACGATCGCCTTCATGACCGGACTGGGGATTACGACCGTGTCGCGGGCGCTGAAGGACGCGCCCGACATCGGCGCCGAGACCAAAGAACGGGTGCGCATGGTCGCCCGTCAGCTTGGCTATCAGCCCAACCGCGCCGGCGTCCGCTTGAGGACCGGCAAGACGAATGTCATCGCCCTGGTGCTCAGCATCGACGAGGAGATCATGGGCTTTTCCAGCCAGATGGTCTTCGGCATCTCCGAAGTGCTCTCGGGCACCCCCTATCACATCGTGGTCACGCCGCATTCGCACAGCAAGGACCCGATGCAGCCGGTGCGCTACATCCTCGACACCGGTTCCGCCGATGGCGTGATCATCTCGCGGATCGAACCCGACGACCCGCGCGTACGCCTGCTCGCCGAACAGAACGTGCCGTTCGCGACCCACGGCCGCACCGATGCCGGTATCGTCCATCCTTTCCACGACTTCGACAACGAAGCCTATGCGCGCCAGGCCGTGCAGCGCCTGGTCGCCCGCGGCCGCAGGAAACTTGCTCTTCTCCAGCCGCCAAGCAAGCTCACCTATTATCTGCACACCCGTTCCGGTTTCCTCTCGGGCCTGCGCGATTATGGCGCCGACGAAGTGCCGCTCAGCGTCAACATCGATACGCCGCTTGCCGAGATCCGGGATGCCGTCGAGGCGCTGATGCGCTCGCCCGAGGCCCCCGACGGCATCATCTGTTCGTCGGGCAGCGCCGCCATCGCCGTCAATGCGGCGATCGAGGCGGCCGGAAAGCGGGTCGGCCAGGACATCGACCTCGTGTCCAAGCAGTCCGCGCCGATCCTCAACTGGATCCGGCCCGAGATCATCACGGCCTGTGAGGACGTGCGGCTGGCCGGCCGCGAACTGGCAAAAGCCGTCATCGCCAGCATTGACGGCGTTGCGCCAGAACTGCTGCAGAGCATCAGCCAACCGGTCTGGGGCGACTGAGCGCGGGGCTGATCCTGGCGGGCCTATTGTCCGACTTACGGCGTGTCGGTGTGATATTCGACGCGAAGAGAAATGCGCAACGGTCGCAGTGTTTTCCCTCTTCTCCCCAGCGGGGAGAAGTGCCGAACGCAGTGAGGCGATGAGGGGGCCAAGTGCGCAAGGTTTGATTGAGCTTCGCTCCCCCCTCATCCGGCGCTCCGCGCCACCTT
>DAIMJJ010000209.1:0-7171 GCA_036722275.1 Rhizobium sp.
CCATCGACACGCCGTTGAGCGCGGTGCCGGCCATCTCCAGGTCGGCGTTTTTCACGACGATGAACTTGAGCCCCCGGGGCGCGCAGGAGGCCAACCAGGCGGAGGCGTCGCGCGCCAGCCGCGCGTCGCCCAGCCCGAGGATCGGCTTGAGCCCGCGCTGCGCCTGACGCGGCGTGGAGCCGCCCAAGCGGTTGAGGAGGGCCATCAGCGCGCCGGTGCCGGCGGCATTGCCGACGGCCTTGACCTCGGAAAGCTCGCAATCGGGGATCAGCCCCAGCACCATGGCATATTTCGGATCGATGAAGGAGCCGAAGGCGCCGGCAAAACGGATGGTATCGACGGTGTCGACGCCGAGCTTTTCCATCAAGAGCTTGATGCCGGCGTAAAGCGCGGCCTTGGCGAGCTGGATGGCGCGCACGTCGTTCTGCGTCACCGTGATCTTCTGGGCGCCGTCATGCAGCAGGTAGGAGAAGGTACGACCGTTTTCGAGGATGCGCGGGCTCTTTGCTGCCATGGCGCCATCGACGACGCCATCGGCGGAGATGACGCCGGAGAGGTACATTTCCGCGACGACCTCGATGATCGCCGAGCCGCAGATGCCGGTGATGCCGGTCTTTTCCGCGGCCTCGGCAAAGCCGTCCTCATCCGACCACTGTTCGACACCGATGACCTTGAAGCGGGGTTCGAGCGTTTCAGCGTCGATGCGCACGCGTTCGATGGCGCCGGGGGCGGCGCGCTGGCCGCAGGAGATTTCGGCGCCCTCGAAGGCGGGGCCGGTGGGCGAGGAGGCGGCGACGGTTCGCTGGCGGTTACCGAGCACGATTTCGGCATTGGTGCCGACATCGACGAGCAGCATCATCTTGTCCTGGCGGTGCGGGCCTTCCGACAGCGTGGCGCCGGCGGCATCGGCGCCGACATGGCCGGCGATGCAGGGCAGCAGATAGGTGCGCGCGCCGGGGTTCAGTGCAAGCTCGATATCCTTTGCCGCGCAGGAGACGGCGCCAGAGACGGCGAGCGCAAACGGCGCCTGCCCGAGCTCGGTCGGATCGATGCCGAGGAAGAGGTGGTGCATGATCGGATTGGCGACGAAGACGGCATCGAGAATGTTACTGCGGGCGACGCCGCCCTGGGCGCAGACCTGATCGACGAGTTCGGAGACGGCCTGGCGGACGGCCTTTGTCATCGCGTCCCGGCCGTCCGGGTTCATCATCACATAGGAGACGCGGCTCATCAGATCCTCGCCGAAGCGGATCTGCGGGTTCGACGCCCCAGAGGAGGCGACGACGCGGCCGGATAGCAGCGATACGAGGTGCATGGCAATCGTCGTCGAGCCGATGTCGCAGGCCAGACCATAGGCCTCGTTGTGCAGGCCGGGCCAGAGCGCGATGATCGTGGGGCGCTGGGTTTCGTTGTCGCGGTGGATGGCGGCGGTCACCGACCAGCTGCCCTTGCGCAGGATCTTCTGCACTTCGGGCAAGAGATAGGGCTCGACCTGGAGGTCGCGATAGCCCCAGTCCTTCTCCAGCATTACCTTCAGCCGGTCGAGGTCGCCGAGCGGCTTGTGCATGTCGGGTTCGTCGACCTCGACATAGCAGAGATGGACGGCCGGGTTGCGCTCGATCACGCGGTCGGAGGCTGCCTTGCGCACGACCTGGGCATTGACGACGGTATCCTGCGGCACATCGACGACGAGGTCGCCCTGGATGGTGGCCGAACAGGACAGGCGCCGGCCTTCGGGCAGGCCGCGCACGCGGTCGTAACGCTCTTCCTTCGGGCCGATCGGCGAGATGTGCTCATTGGAGGAGGTGATGCCGTGCTTGGCAAACTGGCCTTCCTGCACCTCGATCTGGCAGCGTCCGCAGGTCGCGCGTCCGCCGCAGACGCTCTCGACATAGACGCCGAGCGCGCGCGCGGCATCGAGCACCGGGGTGCCGACGGGGAAACGGCCACGCTTGCCGGACGGCATAAAGAGGACGAGGGGATCGATTTCGGTCATGAGCGGCGCAATTCCTCAGATGCTTCGAAGCAAGGTGCGTGACTAAGCGGGATCTTTGCCGATGTCGAGCGGACCGCCTTGCCCTTCACCCTAGCCCTCTCCCCGTAAACGGGGCGAGGGAACTGTGTTGGCGTCCGGGTGATCTCCCGCGTCTCCCCAGCGGGGAGAAGATGCCCGAAGGGCAGATGAGGGGGCTGTCCGGGGCTGTCCGGCAGATGGTGGTGGCTTCGCCCCCCTCATCCGGCGCTTACGCGCCACCTTCTCCCCGATGGGGAGAAGAGGGGCCAGCGCCGGCCTCCAGTTCACTCCGTCGCAGCGCCTGCGCCGACGCGGGCGGCGCGGCCGCCGCGGCGACCGCCGCCGGTCGAGGCAGCCGCCGGGGCTGCGGCGGGTGCTGCTGCGTGACCGCCTTCGGCCGGCTTGTAGTCGCGGTAGGTCTTGATCCAGTTGTAGCAGTTCTCGTCGGTGCCGTTCAGGACATTGGCGGCGCGCACGGCTTCCATCTCGGCCGGACGGCAGGGGTTCATGATGGCAGACGTCATGCCGGCACCGATGACCATCGGGATGAAGCCGGCATTGATGCCGTGGCGATGCGGCAGGCCGAAGGAGATGTTGGAGAGGCCGCAGGTCGTGTTGACCTTGAGCTCCTCGCGCAGGCGGCGGACCAGTGCAAACACCTGCAGGCCGGCCGAACCGACGGCGCCGATCGGCATGACCAGCGGGTCGACGACGATGTCGTGCGGCTTGATGCCGTAGTCGGCGGCGCGCTCGACGATCTTCTTGGCAACCGCGAAACGCACGTCCGGATCCTGGCTGATGCCGGTCTCGTCGTTGGAGATCGCGACAACGGGCACGTCGTATTTCTTGCAGAGCGGCAGGATCGCTTCCAGCTTCTCTTCCTCACCGGTGACCGAGTTGATCAGCGGGCGGCCCTTGGCGACCTTGAGGCCGGCCTCGATGGCGGCGGTGACGGAACTGTCGATCGCGAGCGGGATGTCGACGAGGCCCTGGACGATTTCCAGCGTCTGGACAAGCAGGCCCGGTTCGGTTTCGTTCGGATTGACGGAGGTGACGCCGGCATTGATGTCCAGCATCGTGGCACCGGCGGCCACCTGTTCCAGCGCGTCCTTGATGACGGTCTCGAAATTGCCGGCCTGCATTTCGGCGGCGAGCTTCTTGCGACCGGTCGGGTTGATGCGTTCGCCGATGACGCAGAAGGGCTGGTCAAAGCCGATGATGATTTCTCGGGTGGCGGATGCGACGATGGTGCGGGTCATTTCTGTTTCTCCGGTCGGGCGCTTCGACTAGGTCTAGCGGGCCTAAAATGGGGTTGCAAGCGCGGCAGTCCTGCCGCGCGTCTGCCGTCAGTTCTGGGTTTTCGGCTGATGTTGCGCGGCAAGGCCCGCCATCTGCCGCTGGTCCTCGACCTTCTCCTCGCGGATCTGCTCGAGCCGTTCGGCCACGAGCGCATCGACAGGGCTGGCCTCACGCTTCCAGGGCTTGCGGCCCTTGAGGACGCCGGACTCGTGAACGATCTCGGCGACATATTCCTCCTGGCGGTAGGCCATGACATGCATGCCGGAAATGCCCTCGATCTCCTTCACCTCGTTGATGATGTCGATGCAGAGCTGCTTGCCTTCCTTCTTCTGGTCCTCGGCACCTTCCAGGCGCTTGATGACCGAATCGGGAATATAGATGCCCGGCACGTTGGAGCGGATCCACTTGGCGGTCTTGGCCGATGCCAGCGGTCCGACCCCGACCAGGATGAAGCATTTTTCGTGAAGCCCGAGATCGCGGACCTTCTTCATGTATTCCCGGAACATCGGCACGTCGAAGCAGTACTGGCTCTGCACGAACTGTGCGCCGGCCTCGATCTTCTTGGCCAGGCGATAGGGCCGGAAATCGTAGGGCGGAGCGAACGGATTGATGGCGGCGCCGAGAAAGACCTGCGGCGGGGTGGTCAGCTTGCGGCCGGACAGGAACTTCTGCTCGTCGCGCATGGTGCGCACGGTTTCGAGAAGCGACATGCTGTCGAGATCGAAGACCGGCTTGGCGCCGGGCTGGTCGCCGGCCTGCACGCCGTCGCCGGTCAGGCACATGATGTTCTGCACGCCCATGGCGGATGCGCCCAGCACGTCACCCTGGATGGCGATGCGGTTCTTGTCGCGGCAGGCGATCTGCATGATCGGCGCATAGCCCATGCGGGTCAGAAGCGCGCAGATGCCGACCGACGACATGTGGCAATTGGCGCCGGAGGCGTCGACGGCATTGATGCCATCCACCCAGCCGTCGAAGATCGCGGCGCGCTCGTAGACGTCCTGCGGATTGGCGCTGTCGGGCGGGTTAAGCTCGGCGGTCACCGCAAATTCGCCGCGCCGGAGCACGCGTTCTAGGCGGCCGCGCGAGGAGTGACCGGGAAGAGGATCGAGCGGCGCGCCGGGATCGTTCGGATTGATGTCGATGTTCATGATTTGCGTTCCGGAATGGACGTCTCGCGGGCGGCAGCGGCCTCGGCCGTGACGCGCAGCCACGAGGAGGTTTCGCGCAGCGACTGGTTGACCGGCTTCTGCACCTTGAGGATGGCGTCGCCATTGGCCATGTTGCGCGAGCCGGACCAGGCCTGGACCCAGACGCAGGGCATGTCGGGTTCGACCTCGCAATTGCCATTGGCGCGCACGCCGCCGCAGGGGCCGTTGCGCAGTTGCTTGGGACAGTTCATCGGGCAGGACATGCCGGTCGAGGACAGCACGCACTGGCCGCACATGCGACAGTCGAATAGAAGCCCCTTGACGTTGCGCTCGACGAAGGTCACCGGCTTTTCGACACGGCCGTAGCCGAGCTTGTTCCAGAGCGGGTGGAGCAGCAGGAAAGCATTGGCGAAACGGCCGTAGAACCATTCGAGGAAGCGGGAATGGCGGACCGACCAGAGGCGGATCGTATAGGATCGGCGGGCCCGGCGGTTCGGGGAGACAGAGCCGGGCGTATAGGCACCGGTGGCCGCCTTCTTTGCCGGCGCAGCATTGCCGGGGGTGGGCTTTCCATCAACCATTTTCGCGGCCTCCGGCATGAACGAGCGCGACCAGGCGGGCCTTGTCATAGGCCGCTTCGAGAGCGGCTGCGGCCGCATCGGCTTCGGCCTCGAGATCATCGCCGACAGGCTCGGGATCGCCCTTGCGCCATTCGGCGAGATAATCGTCGGTCTCGGCTGCCCCGGTGCGCATCGCCGCCATGTCGATCGCCTCGGTAAAGCGTAGCGACAGCTCCCGCTTGGCGCTCTTCCTGCCCTGTTTGATGATGATCTGGGCGGGTATGTCGCGCCAGTAGACAATGATCCTGTCGGCCATGTCCTCGTTCTCCCCTTTTCCGACACAATGCACAGCGCAAAAGCGACGGACTGCGCTTGCGACGACGTCGCACAGAGCAAAAAGCGACGTGCCCGCGATTTACCAGATGCGACGGCGCAGTCCATTGGCCAGCCAGGTCCAGATCGGCGGCGGATAGCGCAGCGCCGAGGGTCCTTCCGGTTCGAACGGCGCGAGACGCCCGTCGATGGCATCGTGAACGGCGCGCAGCGTGATATCGATTGCGGTGGCGGTCAGAAGCAGCGGATAGGTGGCGATGAAGTCACCGCGGTCGGGCAGCGTGCGCACCTCGTAGAGGGTGGCCCCGGTATCGATGCCGGCATCGACCAGATGCAGTGTTGCACCGAAATTGCCGGCGTCCTCCTCGACGAGCGACCAGTAGCCGCCCATCTGGCCGCGATAACCGGGATTGATGCCGGCATGCAGATTGATGACCGGGCAGGGGATCTGCGCCAGCATGTCGGTGCTCATCAGCCGCGTGCTGACGAGAAGCACCACGGCGGGTTTCAGCGCTGTCACCAAGGCGCGCGCCTCGTCGCTGTTGATCGTGGCGACGGGATGGACCGGAATGTCGGGCCCGATGACGGGCGACAGGCCAATTTGCGACAGAATGGCCGCGATGCGACGCCGGGCGAGGGGTCGAAGCAGGCGGGCGGCGATCATGGTCGCCAGCTGGCCGATCGCCTGAACCCAGCCGAGGCGCCGGGCGCGGCGGCGGGTGATCTCCCATTTCGGCTCGGGTTGCTCCAGCGCGACCTCGACGTTGAAGGCGTGGTTGCGCAACGCATTGATGACGATCGCCGGATTGGGGCCGCCGGCGGTCATAACGAGGACGGTGGGCGTTCCTGGCGGACGGACCGGAGTGTCGATCATGGTCCGGCCTCGCGATCAGAAGACGAGAAACAGGACGGCACCGGCGGTGTAGACGACGAAGCCGGCCACCAGAATGGACAGGAAGCCGACGACGATCCCCGCCAGAACCCCAAGGCCGTCGCATTGCGAATGGGCAAAACCCAGAATTGCGAGCGCCAAAGCCGGCAGCCAATTGCCGAGCGGGATCGGCAGGAAGACGACGACGGCGAGCACCAGGGCAAAGAAACCAAGCAGGCGTTCGGACAGGCGGCTGTTGAGGAACCAGAAACGCGGCTTGACCAGGGTTTCCGCCCGCTTCAGCCATGGCACCAGCCGCCGGATGACGGCGTCGAAGGTGGCGATGGCGATGCCGTAGTCGCCGATGCGGCGCGGCATGTCGATGCGGCCGCGCGGCGAGGCGAACATCTGCCAGGCAACGAAGATCAACGGCAGGCCGAGAAACAGCGTCGCTCCAGGCGGCATGGGCACAAGATTGGGAAGGGAGAAGACGAGCAGGAAGGCGCCGAAGGAGCGATCCTTCAGGGCGATGGCGATGTCGCGAATGGTGATGGTCGATCCGGCATGGCGCGACAGGCGCAAGAGGACGTCCGAGAGATGCTCCGGAGCCGGCTTCTCGGCATTGGCGGCGAATTCCTGCGTGAACGTTCCCACCCCGTCGGTCATGCTTTTCGAGCCTTTTCGTTCTTGCTTGCGACCTGATGCCATCCTGATAGGTGGCGATTGCGGAGGGGTTAAGGCAGGAATTCTTTGGAAATCTATGCTGAAAGTTGAGTTAAAAGCCACTCAATTTACGCGTGCGCATCGTCCCATCCCCGAACAGTCCCTGCGCCCGTTTCTGCCTTGTTTTCGGCCAAAGCCGGTGCCAATGGACCGCTTGTCCGATTTCGAGTTCGGCGAGACGACAATGTCCGGAAAGACCATCATCAGAGCCGCCACCATC
>DAIMJJ010000210.1:0-2295 GCA_036722275.1 Rhizobium sp.
AGTCGGCCGGCCACCAGTCCTTGCTGTCGGTCATCAGTGCGGTCAGGTCCTTCTTGACCGCGGCAAGGTCGAGCGTCTTGAAGGCTTCGGCATAGTTGAAGGCCGGGCTCATCGGGTTCGAGAGCGCCGAATTCTGGTGCAAGATCTTGAGGTTCAGCTGGTTCGGCCACCAGTCGCGGTTGGACCGCATCGACATGTTGGTGACGCCGTGCATGACCGGACATTTGCCGGTGCTTTCATTGACGTGCTTCAGCTTCGTATCCATCGTTTCCTCCTGCTTTTCGTTGAATGCGGATGGTGGTGCGGAGACAATGTGGGATAAGCTCCATAATTTCCAATTGTATTTCTTTGGAATTTCGATAACCAAATCCTATCATGATTAGCACCCGTCAATTGCGCTATTTCGAAGCGCTCGCCACCACGCTGCATTTCGGCAAGGCCGCCGAGATGGTGCATGTCAGCCAGCCGGCGCTTTCCGCGCAGATCATGGAAATGGAGCGCTATCTCGGGGTGAAGCTGGTCGAACGCACCCGTTCCAGCACGCTGCTGACCGACAAGGGCGAGGAGGTGCTCCAGCATGCACGCACCGTGCTTGCCGCGCTAGATCGGCTGGAGGAAGCGGCCAGACGATCGTCGGGAACGCTGGAAGGCCTGCTGCGGCTCGGCATCATTCCGACGGTCGCGCCTTACCTCGTGCCGAAGATGGTTCCGCATCTGCGGCGCGAGCATCCGCTGATCGAGATCGAACTCAAGGAAGCGGTGACCGACCGGCTGCTCGCCGATCTGGTCGAGGGCCGGCTCGACGCCATCATCGCGGCCATTCCGATCGACCTGGACAAGGTGGTGTGCAAGAGCCTGTTCGTCGACCGCTTCTACATGGCCATGGCGGCCAATGACAGCGATGTGCTGCTCTCGCCGATGACGGAAACGGAAGTGGATCCCGACCGGTTGCTCCTCCTCGAGGAAGGCCATTGCCTGCGCGATCAGGCGCTGTCGGTGTGCAAGGCGGCGAGCAAGCGCAGCCTCGTCAATTTCGGCGCAACCTCGATGACGACGCTGTTGCAGATGGTTTCGAACGACATGGGCATGACGCTGATCCCGGAGCTGGCGATCGAGACCGAGACCGCCCGCACGCCGATCCGCATCGTGCCCTTCGCCGAGCCCTCGCCGTCCCGCGAGATCGGGCTCGTCTGGCGCCGTTCCAGCCCGAGGCGGGCCGACATGGAGGCGCTCGCCGAGGCGATCATTTCAAGCCGGCAGAAATCCGCTGCGCTGCCGGGCGATGCGCCGGCTTCACAGCCGCGGAGCGTTTGAGGGGCCACAAGGCTTGGCCCCGGAAACAGAGAACGCCGGCAGCGGATACCCGCCACCGGCGTCCCCTTGGGAGGAGCCTGTCGATCAGGCGAGATCCAGCACGATACGGCCGTCGATCTTGCCCTCTTCCATGCGGTGGAAGATGTCGTTGATGTTCTCGATCTTGTCCCAGGAGAAGTGCGAGGCGACCTTGCCTTCGCCGGCGAAGACCAGCGATTCCTCGAGATCCTGGCGGGTCCCGACGATCGAGCCGCGCACGGTGATACGCTTCAGCACGGTCTCGAAGACCGGCAGCGAGATGAAGCCCGGCGGCAGACCGACCAGCGCCATCGTTCCCTTGGAGCGCAGGAAGCCATAGGCCTGCTCCATGGCCTTGGGCGATACGGCGGTGACGAGCGCGCCATGCACGCCGCCGGTCGCCTTCTGCACCTGTTCGATCGCGTCGGCCGCCTTGCCGTTGACGACGACATCGGCGCCGAGATCCTTGGCAAGCTTCAGCTTGTCATCGAAGATGTCGGCGGCGACGACATGCATCCCCATGGCCTTGGCATATTGCACGGCCATGTGGCCGAGACCGCCGATGCCCGAGATGACTACCCATTCGCCGGGACGCACTTCGGTTTCCTTCAGGCCCTTGTAGACGGTGACACCGGCGCAGAGCACCGGGGCCGCCGGACCGAATTCGAGATTGTCCGGCAGGCGACCAACGAAGTCCGGGTCCGCCAAGCCGTACTGGGCAAACGTGCCGTTGACCGAATAGCCGGTGTTCTGCTGGCTGCCGCAGAGCGTTTCCCAGCCGGTGCGGCAGGGCGAGCAGCAGCCGCAGGCGGTATGCAGCCACGGAACGCCGACCCGGTCGCCTTCCTTGATGCGGGTGACGCCGGCGCCGAGCTTGGCGACATAGCCGACGCCTTCATGGCCGGGAATGAAGGGCGGGTTCGGCTTGACCGGCCAGTCGCCATTGGCGGCGTGCAGGTCGGT
>DAIMJJ010000210.1:2395-7155 GCA_036722275.1 Rhizobium sp.
CGGGCGTCGAGAAAACGCCCCGCCCCGCTCACATGCCGGAATTCGGGATCGAGCCCGAAGAACATCCAGCCGAGAAGCGCGCCGGAGAGGGCGATGAGCAGCACGATCATCCGGTTCGCCCCCATGCAGCGCCTCTCCCCGCCTTGGTCCGCCTCAGGCGCTGCCCGGATAGTTCGGGCTTTCGCGGGTGATCGTCACGCCGTGCGGATGGCTTTCGCGCAGACCTGCGCCGGAGATGCGCACGAAGGTCGCCTTCTCCTGGAAATCCTTGATGTCCTTGCCACCGACATAGCCCATGGCAGCCTTCAGGCCGCCGGCGAGCTGGTGCAGCACCGCCGAGACCGGCCCCTTGTAGGGAACCTGGCCTTCGATGCCTTCCGGCACGAGCTTCAGCGTGTCGCGCACTTCCGCCTGGAAATAGCGGTCGGCCGAGCCGCGCGCCATGGCGCCGACGGAACCCATGCCGCGATAGGCCTTGAACGAGCGACCCTGGTACAGATAGACCTCGCCCGGGCTTTCGTCGGTGCCGGCCAGCAGCGAGCCGACCATGACGGCGGAGGCGCCGGCGGCAATCGCCTTGGCCACGTCGCCGGAGAACTTGAGACCACCGTCGGCGATGACCGGAATGCCGTGCTTGTTGGCTTCCTCGACGGCCGCCATGACGGCCGCGAGCTGCGGAACGCCGACGCCGGCCACGATCCGGGTGGTGCAGATCGAGCCCGGGCCGATGCCGACCTTCACGCAATCGGCGCCGGCGTCGATCAGCGCGCGGGTGCCCTCGCCCGTCGCGACATTGCCGGCAATGATGCGAACCGCATTCGACATCTTCTTGACCACGCTGACGGCGTCGAGAACCTTCTGGCTGTGGCCATGGGCGGTGTCGACGACGATGACGTCGATGCCGGCGTCGATCAGCCGCTCGGCGCGTTCGCGACCGTCGTCACCGGTCGAGATCGCCGCGGCGACGCGAAGCCGGCCCTGGGCATCCTTGGCGGCATGCGGGTTGAGCTGCGACTTCTCGATGTCCTTGACGGTGATCAGGCCGACGCAACGGCCTTCGTTGTCGACCACCAGCAGCTTCTCGATGCGGTGGGCGTGCAGCAGCCGCTTGGCCTCGCCCTGGTCGACGCCGTCCTTGACGGTGACGAGGTTTTCACGGGTCATCAGCTCGTAGATCTTCTGCGACGGGTCGGAGGCGAAGCGGACGTCGCGGTTGGTCAGGATACCGACGAGACGGCCGGGACGGCCGCCGTTCTCGACGACCGGGATACCGGAAATGCCGTGCGACTTCATCAGCGACAGCGCCTCGGCCAGCGTCGCGTCCGGGCCGATGGTTACCGGGTTGACGACCATGCCGCTCTCGAACTTCTTGACCTGGCGGACTTCCTCGGCCTGCTCGATCGGGGTCAGGTTGCGGTGAATGACGCCCATGCCGCCGGCCTGCGCCATGGCGATCGCCAGCCGGCTTTCCGTCACCGTGTCCATGGCGGACGACAGGATCGGCAGCGACAGGTCGATGTCTTTTGCAATGCGGGTGGAGATGTTGGTCTGGCCCGGCATGATCTCCGAGTGTCCCGGCTGAAGCAGAACATCATCGAAGGTGAGCGCTTCCGCGCCGGTTGCCGAGATTACGATCCGTGCCATTGCCAATTTCCTTCGTTGAATAGGCAGAATCCCCCGGCAAAAGGAAATTTTCCCCGGGCGCTCCTGCATGAAATGCTTGGAAGTTGGCGAGGGCACGTAACACGTTCATGACGGGAAGGGAATAGAAAAACGACGCCCGACGGGCGCCGGAACCGAAATGATGCAATGCGAAGAAGTTTAGGCAATCACTCCACGAAATCTGAACAGTCGTAGAGTACACCCTTCGCATGGCCTGCAAGAAGAAAGGCCAAAGACAAGAAGACGGGGGTCTAGACATGAATGCTCTTCAGAAACGCGGCGACGCTCTGGAAAAACAATACGTACGTCAGCAGGAACTTCTCTTCAAGGCGCAGGCCAGGCGCAATGCGCTGGTCGGCCGCTGGGCCGCGGCCGCCATGGGCCGGACGGACGCCGAAGGTTATGCCCGCGAACTGGCGACGACCGAAGTCAACGAACCGCACCGGCTGCTTGAGCGCCTGCGCCACGACTTCGAGGTGGCCGGCGTCAAGGTCGCCGACCGGGAGATCGAAGTGCGCATGGCCGATCTGCTCGACCAGGCAACCGAAGACCTCTATCGCCGGGCCTGACCGGACATTGGCTGCTGCCGGCCGAAATCCGGCCGGCAGGCATGCAAGCGGCGGATATCCTCAGATATCGAACTGATAGCTCTTCGGCACGAAGCGGTAGCCGCCATCCAGCTTTTCGACATAACCGACGGCCGGGAACGGCATGTGATAGCCGAGGAAGGCCAGCCGGTCCGTGGCGATCATGTCGAAGACGCGCTTGCGGCTGGCCGCAGCAGCCGCCTTGTCCATGTCGAAGCGCACCTCCCAATCCGGCCGTTGCAGCGACAGGACGAAGTGATTGGCGGTGTCCGCCGTCAGTACAAGCTGCCGGCCTTCCGATTCCAGCCGGTAGATCATGTGGCCGGGCGAATGGCCGAAGGCCGCCATGGCCGTCACTCCGCCGACCACATCGGCGCCGTCGGCAATGAAGGTCATGTTGCTGGCGAGCGGCTTGACGTTGGCAAGAACGCCCTTGTGGCCGTTCTCCGCCGGCGTGCCGGCCCGTGCCGGATCGACCCAGAAATCATACTCGGCCTGGCCCGTCACATAACGCGCATTCGGGAAGGCAGGCTGGCCACCCTCCATCAACCCGCCGATATGGTCGCCATGCATGTGGGTGAGCACGACGATGGTGACGTCCTCACGCTTGTAGCCGGCGGCCGTCAGCCCTTCAGAAAGCCGGCCGAGGCCATTGGGCCGTCCGCCCTCGCCAAGCCCGGTGTCGAAGAGGATCACCTCCGAGCCGGTGTTGACCAGCACCGGCGCAAAGCTGTTGACGAAATTTTCGGCCGGCAGGAAGTTCGCCTCGAGCAGTTCGCCGACCGCCTCAGGCGTCTGGTTGGTACCGAAGGTTTCCTGCGGCTTGCCCGAGGCGCGCGCGCCATCCTTCACCACCACCACCTCGAACTTGCCCAGCTTGAAGCGGTGGGTTTCCGGCGGCATGGCATGGTCGATGCTCATGGCGGTATCGGCGCCCTGGGCAAAGGCGGCCCGTGTCATCAGCTGCGGCGCGGCCAGCGCCGCCACGCTGCCGCCGAGCAGCAATCGTCTGTTTACTGTGATCATCTCATCCTCCTGCACAACACCCGCAGCCCATCGCGGGCCCACGCGCCTTGCACATAGATCGGCAGAACCGAATGGAAAGCCGTTTCACGCAGCCGTGATCTGCAGCGGCCCCATTTGCCCCCGCGCCGATCGCAGATGACAGCCCCATGACCGCCCGATGACCGCCCGATGACATTTCCGCCGTCCGCCGATTTCGCATTGGCAGCCGCAAAGCGCGTCGCTAGAAGGGGCTTCGTCTCCCCAAGCCCCTCGCGCGGACGAAAAATCTCCCGATGAACCGCATCGTTCCCCTCATTCTGGCCGTCGCGCTCTTCATGGAGCAGATGGATTCGACCGTGATCGCCACGGCCCTGCCGGCGATCGCTGCGGATCTCGGCGTTGGGCCGATCACGCTGAAACTGGCGCTGACCTCCTACATGGTGGCGCTCGCCATCTTCATTCCGGTCAGCGGCTGGATGGCGGACCGCTTCGGCGCCAAGAAGATCTTCCGCATCGCCATCCTGGTCTTCGTCGTGGGGTCCATCCTCTGCGCCGTGTCCGGCTCGCTCTTTGCCTTCGTCGCGGCTCGCTTCCTGCAGGGCATGGGCGGGGCGATGATGACGCCGGTCGGTCGCCTCGTGCTGTTGCGCACCACGAAGCGCAGCGAACTCGTCTCAGCCATGGCGCTGCTGACCATTCCAGCCCTTGTCGGCCCGCTGACAGGCCCGCCCGTCGGCGGCTTCATCACCACCTATTTTTCCTGGCACTGGATCTTTCTCATCAACGTGCCGATCGGCATGATCGGCATCTGGCTCTCGACTGTCTATCTGCCGGAGGTGCCCGCGGTCGACACCGCCCCGATCGATCTCAAGGGCTTCGTGCTCAGCGGCCTGGCCGCCTCGGGCGTGGTGTTCGGCCTGTCGGTGATGAGCCTGCCGGCGCTGCCGGTCGAAGCCGGGATCGGCGCAACGGTCGTCGGCCTCGTTTGCCTCCTGCTTTACGTGCGCCATGCGCGACGGCACGCGGCGCCGCTCCTCAATCTCTCCCTCTTGCAGGACGTCGCCTTCCGCACTTCCGCGCTCAGCGGCTCGATCTTTCGCGTCGCCGCCGGCGCCATCCCCTTCCTGATGCCGCTGATGCTGCAGCTCGGTTTCGGCATGACGCCGTTCGAATCCGGTCTCACCACCTTCATCGGTGCCATCGGCGCGATCACCACGAAGTTCCTGGCCCGCCGCGTCTTCGCCGCCGCCGGCTTTCGCACGGTCCTGATCGCAGCGGCACTCGCCGGTGCGGTGATGACGGGAGCAAACGCCTTCTTCACGCCCGAAACGCCGATCGCCTTGATCATGGGCATCCTGCTGATTGCCGGGTTTAGCCGCTCTTTCTTCTTCACCGGCATCAATTCACTTGCCTATGCCGAGATCGACGACAGTCAGGCGAGCCAGGCGACCTCGATGAGTTCGGTGCTGCAGCAGGTGAGCCTTGCGCTGGGTGTGGCCGTCGCCG
>DAIMJJ010000211.1:0-6335 GCA_036722275.1 Rhizobium sp.
AGCACCATGTCGCCGACGACATGGCCAAAGCGATCGTTGATCGACTTGAAATGATCGAGGTCGAGCATGGCGACGACACAGTGCCGATGGCGCTGCACGAATTCCTGCTGTTCCCGCAGCGCATTCAGCATGCCGATGCGCCCGGGCGCTCCGGTCAAAGGGTCGAGATTGAACAGCACACGCTGGAGTTCGTCGCGCACGCTGGAGATTTCGAGGGTCATACGCTTCAGCGCGCCGACGAAGCGCTGGTAATCCTCCAGCGCCACCGTGCCGCCGTCTTGCGAGGCGCGTAGCAGGTGCGCGGCATAATGGTGCATGCGCTCGTGCTCGACGCCGATCTCGGCGAATCCCGGCTGTGTCGTCAGCGTCTCCGCCCGTGTGCGGTGATACCACAGACCGAAGCGACAATTGCAGTGTGCATCGGCAGTGAGATCCGCGGGATCGGCGGCCGTGCGGCACACCAGGGTCGCATGAAGCTGTTCGGCCCATTGTTCGTGGTGACGAGAGGCTTGCTCCAGCTCTCTCAGCGCCGTTCGAATGAACACCTCAGACATGTTTGGGATGACCATCCCGACCCTCCTCAAGGCCAGTCGCACGACAGGTCCGGCGCCCGGCTCTTGCGAAACCTAGCCCGGACTTGGTTTACCTAAGGTGAAGACGTTCCGAATATTCCAATACTTCGATGGCTCCTGGCAAAGCAACGCTTCGCCGCCGCGGAGACAGCCCAGCCGCTCACCGTCGTCGCCGGACGGAGCCTGAGAGATGCGAATGGCGGACATCGAAATTATGTGGCATGCGGCGTGATCCCAGGAGCATCCCGCCACGTAAAGCATTACTAAAGCCTGAAGCATGGTGATTTGAAATGCCCCGCTCCGACCACGCCCTCGTCATTCTCTGGTTCCGCAAGGATCTGCGGCTGGCAGACAATGCGGCCCTCGTCTGCGCTGCGGAGAGCGGACGTCCCGTCATTCCCGTCTACATCCTGGAGCCGACGGAGACCGGCAACGGTCCGCTGGGCGCGGCCCAGGCCTGGGGGCTGCACCATTCCCTTGAGGCGCTAGACGTGTCGCTCCGGCATATCGGCAGCCGCCTGGTCCTGCGCCGGGGCCCGGCGGAGGCGGTGCTGGGCGCCCTTGTGGCCGAAACCGATGCCGACCGCGTCTTCTGGAACCGGCGTTACGATCCGAACGGCATTGCGGTCGATCTGGCGCTGAAAGAGGAGCTGACGCTCAGCGGGCTGACGGTGCGCAGCTTCGCCGGGCAATTGCTGCACGAGCCGACGCGGCTGAAGACCGGCAGCGGCGGCCCCTACCGCGTCTACACGCCGTTCTGGCGCGCGCTCGAAGCCTCGGGCGAGCCGCCCGAGCCGGTGCCGGCCCCCTCCCGGCTCGAAGCGCCGGCCCAATGGCCGCAGAGCGAACGGCTGGAAGACTGGGCCTTGCGTCCGACCGCGCCGAACTGGGCTGCCGAATTTGCCGATGTCTGGACGCCCGGCGAGTCCGGTGCCGAAGCGAAACTCGCCGCCTTCATCGAGCGCGGCATCGTCGGCTACAAGTCGCGCCGGGATTTTCCGGCCCTGCCCCACACATCCTCGCTTTCGCCGCATCTGGCGCTCGGCGAGATTTCCCCGGCCAGCGTCTGGCATGCGACCCGCGGGCTCGGCGAGCGGGTGGCGGCCGAGGACGTCATCCACTTCCGCAAGGAACTCGCCTGGCGGGATTTCTCCTACCATCTGCTTTTCCACTTCCCGCAACTGGCCTCGAAGAACTGGAACGAGCGCTTCGACGCCTTCCCGTGGCAGGATGCGCCCGATCTCCTCAAGCGCTGGCAGCGGGGACAGACCGGTTATCCGATCGTCGATGCCGGCATGCGCCAGCTCTGGCGGCACGGTGTCATGCACAATCGCGTCCGCATGATCGTCGCCTCCTTCCTCATCAAGGACCTGATGATCGACTGGCGTCTCGGCGAGCGCTGGTTCCGCGACACCCTGGTCGATGCTGATCCGGCGTCGAACGCCGCGAGCTGGCAATGGGTCGCGGGCTCCGGCGCCGATGCCGCGCCCTTCTTCCGCATCTTCAATCCGATCAGCCAGGGCGAGAAGTTCGACGTCAACGGGGAGTATATCCGCCGCTTCGTGCCGGAACTGAAGGACATGCCCAACAGCTTCATTCACAAGCCGTTCGAAGCACCGCTCCTGGTGCTGAAGGAGGCCGGCGTCTCGCTCGGCAAGACCTATCCGCTGCCGATCGTCGATCATGGCAAGGCGCGAAACGTGGCCATGGCCGCCTATCAGGCGCTGCCGCGCCCGGACGAGACCTGAGAGGTCCGCGCAACCTGTCGAACGGGGCCCCGGGGAACCCAACGCGCGCACCCGCCGTTTGGCGGCAGCGGGCATGGTTTTCCTCGGGCCACCGAAAGGTTGAAAACGGTTTCCTTGTGTTTGGACGCTTGTGCCCGGAAAAGTCGGCCCTTAATCTTCCTGGAAAGAGAAGGCAGATCCGATGACATTCCATCCATCCGTTCTCGAGGCAATCGGCAACACGCCGCTCATCCGGCTGAAGGGCGCATCCCAGGCGACCGGCTGCACCATCCTCGGCAAGGCGGAGTTCCTCAATCCCGGCCAGTCGGTCAAGGACCGCGCGGCGCTGTTCATCATCCGTGACGCCGAACGGCGCGGCCTCTTGCGGCCGGGCGGCGTGATCGTCGAGGGAACCGCCGGCAATACCGGCATCGGCCTGACACTGGTTGCCAAGGCGCTCGGCTATCGCACCGTGATCGTCATCCCGGAAACCCAGAGCCAGGAAAAGAAGGATGCGCTGCGCCTGCTCGGCGCCGAGCTCGTCGAAGTCCCGGCCGTGCCCTACAAGAACCCGAACAATTATGTGAAGCTGTCCGGCCGGCTGGCCGCCTCGCTGGCCAAGACCGAACCGAATGGCGCGATCTGGGCCAACCAGTTCGACAATACGGTCAACCGCGACGCCCATATCGCCACGACGGCGCGCGAGATCTTCGAACAGACCGGCGGCGGCGTCGACGGTTTCATCTGCGCCGTCGGCTCCGGCGGCACGCTGGCCGGCACCGGCATGGGTCTTCGCCGGCTGAAGCCCGAAGTGAAGATCGGTCTGGCCGATCCCGAGGGCGCGGCCCTTTACGAATACTACAAGAACGGTGAACTCAAGTCCTCGGGCTCCTCGATCACCGAGGGCATCGGCCAGGGCCGCATCACCGCCAATCTCGAAGGCTTCACGCCCGACTACGCCTACCAGATCCCCGATGCCGAGGCGCTCGACATCGTCTTCGACCTGGTGGAGAACGAAGGCCTTTGCCTCGGCGGCTCGTCGGGCATCAACATTGCCGGCGCCATCCGCCTTGCGCGCGATCTCGGCCCGGGCCATACCATCGTCACCGTGCTTTGCGACTACAGCAACCGATACCAGTCCAAGCTGTTCAACCCGGACTTCCTGCGCTCCAAGAAGCTGCCGGTGCCGGCCTGGATCGAAAAGCGCGTCGACTACACGGTGCCCTTCGAACAGACCGAGTGAGACCCATGACCAATGCCCTCTACCGCGACGATTTCTACCTCGCCACTGCGGAGGGCCTTGTCACCCGGATCCACGACGACGGCGCCATCGAACTCGACCAGACCTGTTTTTACGCCACGTCGGGCGGCCAGCCCGGCGACATCGGCCTGTTCGAACGGGCCGACGGCTCGAAGATCGAGATCGCGCTCACCCGCCACGGCGAAACCAAGGACCTCATCCTGCACCAGCCGGCCGAGGGCCAGCCGAGGCCGTCGATCGGCGAGAAATTGGTGCTGCATGTCGACTGGCCGCGGCGCTACAAGCTGATGCGCATGCACACGGCCTGCCACCTTCTGTCGGTCGTGTGCCCCTACCCCATCACCGGAGCCGCCGTCGGCGAGGATGAAAGCCGCGTCGATTTCGACATGAGCGAAACGATCGACAAGGATCAGGTCACCGCCGATATGATGCGGCTTGTCCAGGAAAACCATCCGGTCTTCGTCCAGTGGATCACCGACGAGGAACTGATCGCCAATCCCGGCATCGTCAAATCCAAGAACGTCCGGCCGCCGATCGGCCTCGGACGGGTCAGCCTTGTGTGCATCGGCGAGAATTCCAGCGTTGACAGTCAGCCGTGCGGCGGCACACATGTCTCCGAGACCCAGGAGGTCGGGGCGATTCACATCGCCAAAATCGAGAAAAAGGGCAAGGAGAACCGTCGGTTCCGCATTCGTTTCGGCACCCCGGAGGCCTTGACCTGACAGAGCATGGGGAGAAGCGCATGGCCGCGGACAGAAGCCGTTTCGTCGTATCTGCCGACTGGGTACAAAAGCAGCTCGGCGCACCGGAATTCCGGATCGTCGACGCCTCGTGGTATCTGCCGGCCCAGGGCCGCAACGGCGCGGTCGAATATGCCTCGGGCCACATCCCCGGCGCCGTCTTCTTCGACCAGGACGCCATCGCCGACCAGACCACCGGCCTTCCTCATTCGCTCCTTTCTCCGGCCAAATTCGCCGAGGAGATGGGTCTGCTCGGCATTTCGGTGACCGACACGATCGTCGTCTATGACGGTCCCGGCTTCTTCTCGGCGCCGCGCGCCTGGTGGATGCTGCGCGTCATGGGCGCCCGCAATGTCTACGTGCTGGACGGCGGCATCGATGCCTGGAAGGCCGAAGGCCGGCCGCTCGAGACCGATCTTCCCGAACCGGCCCCGGTCACCTTCGACTTCGATTTTGACCGCAAGCGTGTCACCTCCTTTGCGGAAATGCGCGAGATCGCCGACAAGGGCGTGCGCCAGATCGCCGATGCGCGCCCGGCGGGCCGCTTCACCGGCGAGGAGCCGGAGCCGCGCGCCGGCATGCGCTCGGGCCATATTCCCGGCGCCCGCAGCGTGCCGGCCTCCTCGCTTTCGGAAAACGGCCACCTCAAGGATCTGCCGACGCTGCGTTCGATCTTCACGGATGCCGGCATCGACCTGACCCAGCCGATCGTAACCAGCTGCGGCTCGGGCGTCACCGCCGCCGTGGTCACCCTGGCACTGGAATCACTCGGCCACAGCGAAAACTCACTCTATGACGGCTCGTGGTCGGAATGGGGCGGGCGCGACGACACGCCGGTCGCCACCGGCCCGGCCGAACCCGTGCCGACCACCGCGCACGGGCCGCTCAAGGCGCATGTCACGCGGCTTGAAATGACCCAGCCGCCGAAGACAAGCCTCGCCGTGCCGGTCAACATCCAGACCGCCATCATGCGCACGCACGAGATCCCGCTGCCCTTCTATCGCTTCCTGCATCGTCAGGTCGGCGCCCGCTGGCACTGGTACCAGCGCATCCGCATGAGCGACGGCGAGCTGAAGGCGATCGTCCACAGCCCGAAGGTCACGATCTGCGTGCTCTACGTCAACGGCGCGCCCGCCGGCTTCTTCGAGCTGGCGCAGGAGAGCGACGAAATCGTCGAACTTTCCTATTTCGGCCTGTTCGAGCACGCGCTGGGTCTCGGCATCGGCAAGTGGTTCCTGCTCCAGGCGCTCTACACCGCCTGGCAGCTCAATCCGCAGAAGGTCACGGTGATGACCAACACGCTCGACCATCCGCGCGCGCTGCAGCTCTACCAGCAGTTCGGCTTCTCACCGGTCGAGACCTTCGAGGCGATCGTCGATCCGATCAGCGAATCGGAACTGCTGCAGATGATCCGCCGCGACGGCGCCGCCCTCTGATCATCGGATACGAAAAACCCGGCGCAGCCATCGCGCGCCGGGTCACGTCATCTGACAAAGAGGCGTCCGGCCCGGATGGGCACACCTACTTCTTGGCGGTCTTCTCGCGCTTGAAATAGTCGTCGATCAGGACGATGTGCTGCACGGCCAGCTCGTAGCAATAGGTGATCTCGCGGCCGTTGGGATCCCAGAAGGCGTTCGGAACGCCGCAGCTTTTTGCCGTCAGCTTGATGCCGTCGTTGAACTTGTACTTGGCGCCGACCGATTCCGCGATGCTCTCCAGCACCTGCGCTTCCTTGAGCATGCCGGCGAACACTTCGACGGTCTCGTCACCGGCCGGCTCGTAGGTCACCGTCATCTTCGAGGCCGGCCCGTCGCCCACATAATGCGGCTCCAGAAGGGCAAACCAGCTGGCCTTGGTGCGCTCGTATTCGACGGCGCATTCTTCACGTCTTTCTTGAGGAAAATCGATGGAGTCCGCGAATTGTTTGAAATATTCCGGATCCGCCCCCGTCATCATGCAGACGATCTGGTAGGCGCGCTGACGGTCGAGACCATGGGTATCGAGGAAGTCGGTCTCGGTGATCGCGCTGTCCTTC
>DAIMJJ010000211.1:6345-7136 GCA_036722275.1 Rhizobium sp.
CGCCCAGCAGCCCAGGTCTTCGGCTCGGGACAGGGCATCGGCCGCATCCTGCAGCGCGACGTCGAGCTCCTCGCTGTCGGCCTCAAGCAGAAGGATCGAGGACAGCGCATCGACGGCGTCCTCCTCGCGTCCGAGCACCGGCAGGCCAAACTCGGAGATCAGCATGTGGCCGGCTTCATGGAACAGCGTGAAGATGGCGTTGTTGACGAGGAAGAGCTGGGCCTCCTCGATCTGTTCCGGCGTCGGCGCACTCTCGGCCTCGGCCGCCGCCCGCGCCGGACCGGCCAGCACGATGCCACAACACAGCGCCGCGATCCCGATGGATACGGCGCGCTTCACAAATGAACTCATACGATCCCCCAGATCCCCTGCCATCGCGGAAACGGGAAAAAAATAGCCGATCGGCCTTCGCGGCGTCAGACCAATTCTGGGTGCATCGGCGCGGCTTCCGGCCGGTTTCGGGTGGCTATCCGGGCATGGCGCGGTCAAGGCTCAAGCATCACGGAGGACAGACACGCAATGACACTCTTTGCCTTTACCGCCATTCCCGCCGCCGATGCAGAAGCGCTCAGAGCCGGCGGCCCTGACGCCTATGGCCTTGCCCCCGAACGGCGGATTGCCCGGGGCGGCGGTTATCCCTGCCGCCACTGCCTCGACTTCATCGCCCAGGATGATCCCTATCTGACGCTTGCCTACCGCCCCTTCCCGGCACTGCAGCCCTATGCCGAGACCGGCCCGATCTTTCTGCACGCGCAAGCCTGCCCGCGTTACGCGCCCGGCGACGGCCTGCC
>DAIMJJ010000212.1:0-7129 GCA_036722275.1 Rhizobium sp.
GGGCGACCCTGAACGAGAAGCCCCTGCACCTCGAGCCTAGCCGCAATCTGCAGAATGCAATGACGGGGATAGGCTGCAACAACTACGTCACCCCCGAACGCGTCGGTGCGATCATCGCCGGCCTCATGGCTCGAGGCGGAAATTTCATCCGCAATTGTTCTTGTGCACTGATGCTAGCCTACGTCGCGGCCGGCCGCCTGGTTGGACAATACGAACCGCATATGCGAGCCTGGGATCGCATGGGAGGCTTCTGCCTCGTGCGGGAAACTGGTGGCGAGACCCTTCATTTCCGGGGAAGTGGTGCCGAGTACCTGAATGGCTATCCAGTGCTTGCCCCGAACGCGTCTTGCTACGATGACCTCCTGCAACTACACATGAGCAATCTCTGACTTAGGTGAAGGTTCGCCTCGGGCGGGAGAGGCTGGGCTGCCGCCTACTATGCGCGCAGGTCCAGCTTCCCTACACTATCGAAGACATCTGATTGCGCCGACAAAGACCGTTTGATCTTTCTGCCGATCAGGAAATGATTTCCGCTCTGCACCACGCTTGGTGCTGGTCATGTCAGCGGTCGCTAGGCCTGAGGAAAGCCGCCGACATGCCCACAGGTCCTGGCGGCCAAGCTGCGACCACTCTCTAGGCAGGTCGCCCAGTCACGACCCGAAAGGTTGGCCGAAAGGAAACCTGCAATGAAGCTGTCGCCGGCACCTGTCGTGTCGACCACCTCGATCGGTTCGATGCCGGTCGTGACTGATCGCTCGCCATCACTCACGGACGCACCTTTTGCACCGCGCGTGACGACGGCCAGTCTGGCGCCATCGAAGATCAGCCGGTGCAGCATCGCGTCGGCCGCCGCATCGTCCTCGCCTGCCGAGCCAAATGCGATCGCCAGTCCGGAAACGCCAAGGTTCTGAACGTCGCTATTGACTGAAATGTCCTGGGATACACTCACGCCTGAGCGACAGAGCTCTTGGCGCAGCGCCCCCTGGTCGTCCATCCAGCCGATATGGACGTGATCCATCTGCTTGAGCTTCTTCAGATCCTCCGGCGTGGGCCTGTAGCCCGCACAGACGCCGAAGTCCTCGTGGGCGAAGACCCGCTCCCCGGAGGGGAGAATGTCAATCAGGGTGAAGGCCGTGTGGCCCGGTCGAAGCTGCACGTTGGCGACCTGTACGCCATGGACAGCCAGCTCCTTGATCGTGCGATGACCATCAGCGTCGTCACCGACAGCACCAAAATAGTGGGATTCGTGTCCGAGACGCGCAAGCTGAACGGCGACATTCACGGCATTGCCGCCGATCAGCGACATGCCGGAAGGGCGGAACCGATCAATGCAGTTATCGCCGACCGCGGCAAACCTGAGCATGGTCATCCCCCTCACAACCTTCTGTAGGGGCCGCGCTGCTCGAGCGCGCGACCTCCGAATCGTCAAGAACCGTATCAGTAGGCGACGCGCTTGTAATAGCGGCGGGTCGTCAGCGGATGATTGCGCATCACCTCAAGATGCGCGCTGATCCGTTCGAGGACCGTGGCGAGCAGGATCGGCGAGATCAGCGCACGGACCTCCGATGAAATCCCGGGAAGCTCGAATTCCGCCGTGTCCAGCACAGTCATCTTCTCGGTATAGGCAGGGGCGAAATTCTCCACGCGTTCTGCAAGCGGGCGAAGTGAGTCTTCGCCCTTGAACAGGATGAGGCTGACATCCTTGTCGATCAGCTCCAGGGTTCCGTGGAAGAAATCGGAGGCATGAACCGGGCGGGTGCGGATCCACTGCATCTCTTCCAGAATGCACATCCCGTAGTAGAAGGCTTCGGGCCATACGTTTCCGGCGCCGGTGATGATGTGATAGTCGGACGCGGCCAGTTTCCTCGCGAATTCCTCCGCTTTCGGCTCATAGGTACGCTTCACGTCGAGCAGCAGGGCCGGAAGATGATCGAGCTCGGCCGTGATTTCGGCATAGTTGGAGATCTCGCTGCGGTGACGCATGATCGAAAGAGCGATGAACAGCGACTGCAGATAGAAGGACTCGCAGGAGGTGTCGTCCTCGGCGAAATTCACGAAGACATGGTCGCCCCCCTGGCCGAGCGGCGTGTCGGCATGGCCGACCAGCGTGATCACCGTGGCGCCGATCTCCTTGATCCGGGCGAGCAAAGCGACGCTCTCCTTGGTCGTGCCCGAAAGGGACGGCATGACGATGATGGACTTGGCCGTGAGGCTGGCCGATCCTGTCAAGATCAGCTCGGCCGGCATGTCGATGAAGGCGGGGAAGCGCGAGCGGCGTTGCAGGAGCTGCGCCGCCGGCTGCATCAGGATGGCCGCGCCGCCGGTGCCGAGGAAGTAGATGTTCTCGGCGCCAGCCGCCAGACAATCGGAAATCACCCGGTCAAGACGTTCACGCAGAGCCACTGCGCCGCCCTGGATCTTGAGGAAACGGTGTTCGTCGAAATTCAGCATGGTTCGCTTCTCCAGTACATGACGGCGCTAAGGGCTCGTGGGTTTGAATGTTGTAAGACAACTGACATCTTTGTCGCGCGTCGTCAAGGCAAGCGTGGCCAAGAAATCATTGCCAGTCGCGCTACGCAGTCGCGGCTGCGACGGCATCGGCTGGCGCTTGACCTGCAAGTCTTTGTCAGACAAGAACGGTTCGAGACAAAGTGCGAGGTTACCGTGGACGAACCGATCCGTGACTCCAGAACCCTGGCGATCCAGCTGCGGGACCGGATTGCAGAGCTCATTCGCGCGGAGGGGCTCAGGCCCGGCGACAAGCTGCCGACCGAGGCGCAATTGACGCAACGGTTCCACATTTCCCGCCCCGCGCTCCGCGAAGCTCTGAAACTCCTCGAGCAGGACGATATCATTTATGTCGAGCACGGCCGCGGGCGGTTCATTTCCGCCATGTCGGCCGTGCAGGTCGACAGACCGATCACCGTCTTTGAGAGCGTCACCGACATGGCGCGGCACTATGGCTACAAGCCTCACAACAAGGTGCTGTCGATCAGCGAGGAGGACCCGCCGGCGACCGTGTCCGAAAAGCTGTGCCTCGAAGCCAAGTCGCGGGTCATCCGCATCGAACGGCTGCGCCTGCACGACGAGGAGCCGATCCTCTACTGTATCGACTACGTGCCGCGCGCCATCATACCGGCCAAGCTCTACGACATAGACTGGAGTGGCTCGTTGCTGAACCTGCTCGAGCAGCATCGCCACCGCCCGCGCATGTCGGCCGCCACCGTGTCGTCGGTCATGCTGCCGGATGACGTCGTCGAGCGCCATGATCTTCGTGATTTCGGCCCGGCTCTGCTGATCGCCGAAACCTGTTTCGATGCCGCGGGCAAGCCGGTGAATTATGCGCTGGACTACCATCGCGGCAGCCATTTCACCTTCAGCCTCGTGAGGAAGTGAAGGGCCGCCTCCGGCTCAATGCAGCAATTGGCTGAGAAACAGGCTGGCGCGTTCGGTCTGGGGTCTGGCAAAGAAATCAGCCGGCGGGGCCTCCTCGACGATGGAGCCTCGGTCCATGAAGATCACCCGGTCCGCTACCTCGCGCGCAAATCCCATTTCATGGGTGACGCAGACCATGGTCATGCCTTCGTTAGCGAGCGCCACCATCGTGTCGAGCACTTCCTTGACCATTTCGGGGTCGAGCGCGGAGGTCGGCTCGTCGAACAGCATGATGCGCGGGTTCATGCAGAGCGCACGGGCGATGGCGACGCGCTGCTGCTGACCGCCCGACAACTGGCCGGGATATTTGTCGGCCTGCTCGGGGATCCGCACACGCTCTAGAAAATGCATCGCGATCCGACGGGCTTCGCTCTTCGGCATCTTCTTCACCCACACCGGCGCCAGAATGCAGTTTTCCAGAATGGTCAGGTGCGGAAAGAGATTGAATTGCTGGAAGACCATCCCGACGTCCCGGCGCACGAGATCGGCCTTCTTCTCGTCCCCGTCGAGCTCGATCCCGCCGATGACGATGCGGCCTTCCTGGTGCGCTTCCAGCCGGTTGACGCAGCGGATCAGCGTCGACTTGCCCGAGCCCGAGGGGCCACAGATCACGACGCGTTCGCCCCTGATGATGTCGAGGTTGATGTTATCAAGCGCGTGAAAGGTGCCGTACCACTTGTGCACGCTCTTGAGCGTGATTTCCGGCAACGTTTCTGGGGGGAGGGGCATGACTATTTCCTCGATTTTATCTGAGAACCAGCCAGCCGGAGACGATGATGATGATGGCTCCGGCGAGGGTGTGGATTTCGATGGGGGCGGCAAACAGAAGGGTGCCGTAGAGGCAGCCCCAGATGATCTGGCTATACTGGAACGGGGCAATGACCGAGGCCTCGGCGATCCGGAACGCGCGGATCAGCAGGCCATGACCGGCAAGCAGCAACACGCCGCCAGCCGCCATCAGCACGCCCTCCACCGGGCGCACGGCGGAAACGCCCCCATGCAGCCATGCGAACCCCAGCGCGAGCGGCATCAGAACGATGAACAGTGTCGATAAAAGCGCCTCGTCATTCTCCTCGACCTTGGTCTTGCGCAGCAGGATCAGCGAGAGTGCAAACAGCACGGCCGAACCGAGGGCTGCCAGGTGTCCAAGGTTCAGGGACGTCGCGCCAGGCTGGAGGGCAATGGCCACGCCCGCAAAGCCGAGGACAACCCCGGCCCATCCGCTCAAGGACAGCCGCTCCCGCAGGAAAAGCCAGGACATCAAGGCCACCAGGATCGGCGTCAGAAAGGCAAGAAGATAGGCTTCCGACAAGGGCAGCAGCGCGAAGGCGTAATGGATCAGCAGCGTGTCCCCAGCCAGCAGACATGCGCGCAGCAGGGCGATGCCGGGCTGGCGCGGCAACAGCCGGCGCGCGCGTCCTGTGACGACGACATGGCCACACAGCAGGACGAAGGCGGCGAGCGTGACCAGAAGAGTGACCTGTGGCGCTGGCAGCCGCTCGGCGCTCAGTTTCACCAGGGCGTCGGTGCCGGAGAAGACGGCGAATGCCGCAAGCGTAAGAAGGACGCCGCGCCTGTTGTTCAAACCGGGCGCGGCGACGGAGACGGGCGCGATGTCAGCGGACATTGAACCGCCCGAAGCGCTCCTCGATCCGCGCTTGCAGGAATTCGAGGCTGATCGACAGGATCCAGTAGATCATCGAGGCGGTGATCAGCATCTCGATGTGGCGGAACTCCGTCTGCCCCTGCGTGCGGGCGAGATACATGATCTCCCAGACGCCGACCACCGAGACCAGGGATGAATCCTTCAGCATGGCGATGAACTGGTTGCCGGTCGGCGGGATGATGACGCGCATGGCCTGCGGTAGGATGACCAGCCCCATGGTCTGGCTCGGCGTGAGACCCAGTGCGGTTGCGCCCTCGGTCTGGCCACGCGGAATGCTTTCGATGCCGGCGCGGAAGATCTCGGTCATATAGGCGCCGTAGCACAGCGACAGGGCGAGGATGCCGGCGGGAATGGCGCTGATGACATAGCCGACCTGCGGCAGTCCGAGGTAGATGATGTAGATCTGCATGAGCAGCGGCAGGCCGCGGAACAGCGAGGTGTAGAAGGTGGCAAGGCCGTAGATCACGCCGTTGCGCGACAGCTTGGCAATGGCGCCGGCCAGCGCGATGGCGGTGGCGATGACGATGGAAATCGCCGAGATGAAGAGCGTCGTGGTGACGCCCTGGGTGATCAGGAAGCCGATCTTCTTGGCGATGAAGGCGAAGGAGAGATCGAAGGAATAGAAGAACACCATCAGGAGGGTGAAAAGCTCCAGCCAGACCGCGATGATCTGATAGGTCTTCTTCAGGAGGTGCAGGGCCTTCCAGTTGAGCGCGATGACCACAGCGATCAGCACGGCCGACAGCACCCGTCCGGTGGACGGGTTGGCCGCGAGAAAGTCCGTCAGGCCGGGAACGAGCCTGGCGATCCAGGCAGAGCTGACGCCCAGCCCGTAGAGCGCAAGCGCCACCAGGGCCAGGATCAAAGTGCCGCCGATGCGGCGCGCCGCTTCGGGATAGGTGAGAATCAGACGACCGATCATTCTGGCTTGTCCTTTCAGGCCGCCCGTTCGCGCCACCAGTCCTGCGCCTGGAGCTTCCAATAGGTGAGTTGTGCAACGGCAAGCCCGGCGACACCGCCGGCCCAGGCGAGGCCGAAGGGCGAAAACAGCCGGTAGCGGTCGCTTTCGCCGAGAATACCCTCGGCCACGACCTTGCCGCCGATGGCCGTGGTGTTGAGGCCATGGCCGCCGAAGGCAGTGCAGTGCCAGACGCCGGGCTGCATCTCGCCGATCTGGGGCATGAGATGGCGGGCATAGGCCATCAGTCCAGACCAGGCGAGCTCTGTCTTCAGGTCCCGCAGCTGCGGATAGGTACTGGTCATCTCCCGGCGCAGCTCCTCCACAAGCCCGGCCGTAGATGCGGCGCGCGTGGTGATCCGCCCGCCCCAGAGCAGGCGACTGCCGCCATCGACGAGGCGGTAATAGTCGCCGGCGCGACGGTTGTCGCCGATGCCGTCGCGGGTGGTGATCGCCGTGGCTATCAGATCCGGTGCCTCTTCGCTGACCATGACATAGGTGGCGATCGGCAGGAAAGCCCGCCTCAGTCGCGGATTGAGGCCGTCGGTATAGCCGCCGGTGGCAAACACCACCGTCTGCGCCGTCACCGTGCCGGCGCAGGTGCGAACCTGCTTGGCGCGCGTGGAAAGCGCGGTGCCGATCGCCGGGGAGTTCTCATAGATTACGCCGCCCAGCCGCTCGATTTCGGCGGCGAGTCCGCGTAGATAATTGAGCGGGTGGATGTGGAAGGCCCCGCGGTCACGGACGCCGTGGAAGTAACGCGTTGACTTCAGGTTTCGCCGGACCGCCGCCGTGTCGAGATAATCAAGCCCCTGGCCGTAACGCCGCCGCGTTTCCTCGGCATGGAGCCGCATGCCGTCTCCATCGTCATAGCGCATGACGCTGGTGACACCGTCTATCGGATCGGCGCCGGCAATGCCGAGGCTGGCGATTGTGTCGCGGACGAAATCCACGCCCTCGATCGACATCAGGTGCAGTCGGTGCGCGTTATCCCCGCCGCTGATGCGGGCTATCTGAACCTCGCCGGTGGAATAGCCGGCGCTGACGAATCCGCCATTGCGGCCGGAGGC